>CBKWLJ010000131.1:0-19400 GCA_966675205.1 uncultured bacterium | reverse complement strand
CAGTGACCCATATTCGGCGCAAGCGATCGCAAGAAGACGCTCGTAGCGCTCTCGATCGTAGACATCTCGCGTGTAATTCAGTCCGAGTTGAGCAATAGTCCGAACCTCTTCGAGTAATTCAAAGATGTTGTGCGATCGCATAACGAAATTGTAATGCTACCTAACGATTCAATCAGAGATACTCTCAGTTTTGCAGGATACCTCACATAGAACACGCACAGCCCATGCCTCCCCAGAATCCTGCTAAACTCCCAACCTTGCTCATTAACGCTGATGACAACTGACTACTTTTACGCTGACTTGGAGAACAACAACCTTCAGGTCGATAAGACGAAGCCGCAGGAATCATCGTTTTGTTATAGTAGCCCCCATAATGGGCAACAGGAGACCAATCAGGGCTAACGGGTAAGGGAGGCGGGGCTAAGGTTTGGAATTCATCGGTTGCATATACAGGTTTGCCATTGACAATGGTTAAAACCGATTCCAAACTTTTAATGCGTTCCTCTGGAATCGAAAAGTAATCCTCGGAGAGAACTGCCAAGTCGGCTAACTGACCTGGTGCGATCACGCCTTTATTCCCCTCCTCATTGGAAAACCAAGCTGCATTCGTCGTGTAAATTCTCAGCGCTTCCATGCGGTCAAACCGATTTGCCTCTGGATACAGCGACATACCACCAACTGTCTTACCACTAACCAGCCAGTAAAGACCCACCCAAGGGTTATAACTGGCAACCCGCGTCCCATCCGTTCCGCCGCTGACAGGCACTCCCATTGCCAGCATTTGTTTGATGGGAGGAGAGTTGGCTGTCACCGTTTCTCCATAGCGATCGCTAAAGTACTCGCCCTGATACGCCATGCGGTGCTGAATGGCAATTCCCCCATCCAAGGCTTTCACCCGTTCGATGTTGCGTTGCGAGATAGTTTCGGCATGGTCTAAAATCCAGTGCATCCCATTGAAGGGTACGTCGCGATTGACCGTTTCAAAGACATTGAGAAAGCGGGTGATGGATTCGTCGTAGGTGGCATGGAGGCGGAAGGGCCAACGATTTTGAGCTAGCAGCGTTACCACTTCCGTGAGGCTAGACTCCATCGTTTCTGGGAGATTCGGTCGCGCTTCCACGAAATCCTCATAGTCAGCAGCAGAATAGACGAGCATTTCCCCTGCACCATTCAAGTAATAGAAATCATCCCCTTGACCGGGAGTAGCAATCTTACTCCACTGCTCAAAGTCATCAAGTTCTTTACCCGGTCGCTGTGTAAATAGGTTGTAAGCTACGCGAACCGTCATTAAACCTTGCTGGTGAAGTTGATTGATAATTTGATAATCATCCGGGTAGTTTTGCCCTCCTCCCCCTGCATCAATCACGCTGGTGATGCCTAAGCGATTCATTTCGCGCATATAGTGGCGAGAGGAATTAAGCTGGTCTTCTGGACTTAGCTTTGGCCCTTGGGCGAGGGCAGCATAAAGCAGGGTAGCATTGGGTTTTGCGATCAGGAGTCCGGTGGGATTGCCGTTGCGATCGCGTTGAATCTCTCCTCCCGTTGGATTAGGAGTAGTCTTGGTGTAGCCAAGGGCGCGTAGTGCAGCGCGATTGAGTAAGGCAAAGTTATAAAGATTCAGGATGAAAACCGGAACATCTTGAGAAACCGCATTAATTTCCTCAAGAGTTGGCATTCGACGTTCGGCAAACTGAAACTCCGTCCATCCCCCTACAACTCGCACCCACTGGGGTGCTGGTGTCCTTCGTGCCTGTTCTCGCAACATTCGCAACGCATCCGCTAGAGACGGCACGCCATCCCACCTTAGCTCCATGTTGTAGTAAAGACCACCACGAATCAGATGAGTATGGGTATCGTTAATCCCCGGTACAACTGTTCGACCATTAGCATCAATAATATGGGTATTATCACCCTTGTATGCCATAACCTCTTTATCCGTGCCAACAGCTAAAAAGCGACCTTGACTCATCGCAACCGCTTCGGCAAAAGAACGTCGGTCATCTTGAGTTGCAATGCGAGCATTTGTAAGGATTAATTCTGCCTTTGTATCTGCATTAAAAGTTGTAGTTGCAAACGTGCGGCGCTGTCCTAACAAATAGGACGCAATCCCTGCTCCTAACGTTAGTTGAAGAAAATCCCTTCTGGTTGTTCTACGCTTATTACTCATGAGAACCAATCAAAATTTAAAATGTAAAATTCAAGAGCTTAAAGTAAGGTTCAGACTCCCAAGTTCTTAGAGAAGTCGGGAATCTCGCCTTCACGAATGATTTAGGACTAATCGGTTCCAACGTTCAAGCTTGAGAAGTGGGATACAACCACCTGTAAAACAATCGAGTTAGTTGGGGCATGAGGAGATAAGCAAGGGACAAAACAATTAGCCCAGTGGTAATTGCCTGTCTCACGAACCAGGGAAGTGGTGCAATCAGGGGAGCGATAAAATGCCCCACGATCAGGGATAAAGCATAGACGCCTAACCAAGTTACCAGCGTTACCTTATAGCGTTTTGGAGGTGCTTTTTGAGGTCGCCCCGGCAGCATAAACCATGTTTCCAACCCTGTTAAAACTTGCACATCCTCTGGCTTTTGAATCAGTGGTTTTACCCGCTCAATCCACTCTCGGCGGACATCTGATTCCAGCCAAGCTTGCAAGTGTTTGTGGTGGTCAAAATGGAGAACGATAACGTACTCAGAATTAACTCCTTTCTGGGGTCTTAAAATATTTACCCCAAGGTGTCCCTCAAACGTTTTGGCAACGGGTACAATCCCCCTGAGCCATTCTTCATATCCCTCTTCTCTACCCGGCTTTACCAGATGGGCAATCACAGCCGTTACATGATAGCTTTCAGGCGGTTTGGGTTCATACATCGCGTGTAACTGTAAATGAAGACGTTGGAAGAAGAGACAGGGGGAAACAAGGGAGCCAAATATGTTTCCCTCGGTTCAAGCTCCCGTGTATACACAAATCGTTGCTCCGCCCCCCTAGCCCCCCAATTCTGGGGGGAACCGAGCTTCTGCTACTTTGACAATGTGCGCTAGAGACGATACGGCTAGATTACCAATGAGCAATCAAAGTCCCCCAGAATTGGGGGATTTAGGGGGCGAGAAACAAACAGCGGTAACGACAGAAGCGTTGTATGTACACGAGAGCCTTTTTAAGGGGCTAAAAACAGTTGCCAATCGCGTGTTTTTACCAACGTTTCAGCAAACATTTCTCCTCATCCCCATTCCCCCATCCTCATCAACGCTTGACTGGCTCAGGTGTCGGTACGCTGGGAGCTTGACCGTGTACCAATGTGAACGCATACTCAACTCCAGCACCATAGGCTCCAGAGTGAGCTTTAACAACATCTAGCGTTGGATAGTAGGTTTCCTTCCGCGCCCAGTCACGTTGCCACTCCAGCAACACTTGCTGCCAGGTTACGGGTACGACTCCTGCTTGAATCATGCGCTGCATCGCCATATCATGCGCTGTGACAGAAGTACCGCCGGAAGCATCAGCAACCGCGTAAACTTCGTAACCATCCCGCACAGCTTCAATGGCTGGGTAAGCAAGACAGACTTCTGTCCACAAGGCGGCGATGACTAACTTCTTACGACCAATGCGCTCGACTTCAGCTCGGAAACCTGCATCTTCCCAGGAGTTCATGCTGGTGCGCTCAATGGGTGCCTGGTCGGGGAACTGCTCTGTGATGGCAGGAACAATATAGCCGCTAAAGCTTTTGGTTTCTACTGAAGTCAAGATGACCGGAACGTTGAAGACTTTTGCTCCTTTGGCTAAACCTACTGCGTTGTTAATCAACAGTTGGCGATCCATTGAAGCGACACCAAAGAGCATTTGCGGTTGATGGTCGATTAAGATTAGGGTGCTATTCGCTGGGGTGAGTAGCTCATGAATGCTCATAATTCAGTTGCCCTTTTTTGTCCTTGTGGGTTGGAATGCCAACTTCAAGGGTTGGCGTTTTATTGACAATTCAGTTGTTGTAATGTTACTCAGATTGCCGATTCCGTAAAGGAATCATCTTAAAACCCGAATTAATAAAAACTCCAGCTAAATTAATTGAAAAGAAAAATATTGAAGGAAAGCTTTTTTATTTGTTGAGAACTCGTATTTAATTTAAGGTGTTGCCTACGCTATTGTCTAATACTATTTTTAGACTGAGCTGATACCTCTGAAGGTATGATTGATGCCATCTAATATTGAGCTTCGCCATTTAGAAACATTCCTAGTTGTTGTTGAAGAGATGAACTTTGGGCGGGCAGCAGAACGACTTCGCATTGCTCAACCCCCTCTTAGTCGCCAAATTCAACGCCTTGAGGAAAGCTTGGGTGTCAAGCTTTTTGATCGCACCAAGCCCCAGATTCAGCTAACCGAGGCGGGGCAGGCGTTCGTGCCGGAAGCCCGTCGTATTCTGATGCAAGTCGAGCGAGGGGTTCAAACTGCCCAACGAGCCAGTCGGGGGCAAGTCGGTCAGCTTCTGATTGGGTTTGAGGGGTCTTGTTCGTCGGATATCGTGCCACTGTCTATCCAACACTATCAACAGCGATTTCCCGATGTGAACGTGATGGTTCAGGAGATGCCAACAGGTGACCAACTTCAAGCGTTGTTAGAAGAACAAATTGATGTTGGCTTTATCCTGCCTCGATTAGCGGATGAGTCTCTAGTCGTCGAGACGGTTGTGCAAGAACCGTTAGTCTTGGCTTTATCCGAAACTCATCCCTTAGCGGTTCAGAATGAGGTGCAGGTGCAGCAACTGCGAAATGAACGCTTCATCATGGGCTTCCCTGGCGATCGCTGCGGTTTGTATGCTGCTGTGATGAGCATTTGTCATCAAGCTGGCTTTATTCCTCAAGTGAGTCAAGGGACGAATGAAATGCAACTGACCTTGGGATTCATTGCAACAGGGATGGGAGTTGCCCTGTTACCCAGTTCAATCCGGCGTTTTCATCGAGATGGGGTTGTTTACCGCTCGGTGCAACCCTCTGGGGCAGCGATCCTGTTGGCGATCGCTTGGCTACAAAGCAATTCAAATCCGACCCTCCAAAACTTTTTGCAACTGGTTAGAGATACTGCTAGTTCAGGTGATAGCGGTTTATGAACCTCAATCTGTTCTGGACTGAAAAATCATACACACAGTTTTCAGTCTTACTCAGTTTTCGACTAGGGAAGTTAGACAAGTTAAGGAGGAACTTAAACCAATTAACAAGTAGAATCCCCAGGAGCTAATACGGTAGCCGTTGGTGCTGCTATCTATGATGCTAAATCTCCAGGAGAAGCTGCCCGTCGTTTGCGAGAAAAAATCGAAGTAAAACATCAACTCACCGTTCGCTGATTGGGATGACCCAGTAGCCAAATAACCAGCCTCAAGTATAGTCAGACTAAGCAATTGCACGATTTGACAGATGCTTCAGGGGGCAGGGATTGAAGGGAACAAACTCAGAACGAGTAGACGATGTGCCAGTAGTGATCAAATGGTTAAGCCAGATGCAGATTGAGGCGTTAATTAACCAAGAATTACCACCACCACATGGCAACCGTCAGGGATTAAGCTACGGTCAACTAGCTGTGTTGCTGTTAAGTTACATCATCACCCAAGCCGATCACCGATTGTGTGCAGTAGAAAGCTGGGTCAAGCAACATCATCAAACTCTAGAATTAGCAACAGGCTGGAAGATAGCAGACAAAGACGCAACCGATGACCGACTGGCAGATTTGTTAAGTGTATTGGGTTCATGCCAACACCAGGCAAGAGAGGCGATTGAAACCTTCTTGGGACAACACTTAATTCGAGCCTATGAATTACCGACTCAAGTCGCTCGCAGTGACACCACTAGCTTTTCGGTCTATCATAAACCCAATCAAGAAGTACCCGAACCAGACCAAGCGTCTGCTCGTTTACTAAACTTTGGTTATAGCAAAGATCGCCGCCCGGATTTACGACAATACCGCCAGATGTTAGCGACTTTAGATCCATTGGGGATACCCTTACTAAGTGCGACACTGGAAGGCAACGGAGCAGATGACCCCACCTACGTTCCCACATGGAAACGTCTAGCCCAAATCATTGGTCATCGTGATTTTCTGTTCTTAGCGGACTGCAAAGCGTCAAGTTGGTCAAATAGAGGGCAAATTGATCGAGAGGGAGGAATTTACTGCTTTCCTGTTGCCATGAGTGGGCATCGTCCTCAACTTTTAAGGGATTGGGTATCGAATCCGCCGACTCCTATTACTGACATCTCGTTACCTAATCAAGAGAACAGTGAAGCTCCCGCCGGTGAAGGATTTGAAGTTCCGTTGGGCAGCTTATGGCTAGACCCAGATCATGGGCAGTGGCATCGTTGGTCAGAGCGATGGTTGGTGATTCGTTCTCATGCCCTGGCACAGCGACAGATTAAGGGATTAGAGCAGCGTCTTCAAAAAGCCGAGACAGCTGTGGTATCACTCGCTGCTAAACCGGGACAAGATATCAAAGTTTTACAGGAAAAAGTTGAAAAAATTCTCAAGCGTCATCGAGTTGAGGAGTATCTGCTAGTCACTATTAACCAGAAGATACACTATCCCAAGGTCTATGAACGTGTCGGTCGTCCCAGCCTTGAGCGTCCCTTTCGTCGAGTTAGAAAAACTACACTAACTTTAAGCTATCAGCGAATACAAACAGCCATTACACTATTCACAACTTTGGCAGGTTGGCGATTGTATGTCACCAATGCCCCTGCCGAGCGCTTGAGCTTAGAACAGGCAGTGTTTTACTACCGAGAACAATGGCAACCCGAACGAGGCTTTCATCGTTTTAAACGTGGTCGTCTTCCCGCTTTACCTATCTACTGGAGTTTAGACTACGATGCCAAGAAGCGACGAGTTGGGAAGAGGTAATCACGGTAAAAAAGTGGGATAAGTTCGCGTGTATTGATCGCGAACAACGCTCCCTCTATAAGATTGACGTGAAATAATACAGACTTAACTGATCGGAAAGGGGAGAAAATGACAATTAGCCACAATCGCTCATCTCTCCCCTGCATGAACTATAAACAACTTCAGGAATTTCGCCAACAAGTTTACGATTTACTCAACTTTGCTCAAGATGCTACTTTTGAGTTGACTGATGCGGTACTCACAACTCGCAATGTCTATAGCCTAGCTGAATTTTCTTTAAGTCCATTTTTTCGCCGCAAGTGGTCAAGTATCTATGAAGCCTTACAAGATTGTAGACCGAATAGAAACAAATTGATGCGCTTGTATATCAAGCAGATGCCATCACAGGAGCGTCCTGTTTTAGCCGTAGATCATACGGCTTGGGCAAGACTGCATTCGCCAACACTGCAAGACCGTACTTATGAACATCACCCGAGTGCAATTGCTTCCAACAAACCGATTAGTATCGGTCAAGGATACAGTACCATAGCTTGGATACCCGAAGCGCAAGGAAGTTGGGCATTACCTTTGAGGCATGAGCGCATTACGAGTTGGGAGAATCCGAATAGCAAAGCGGCATGGCAAATTCAACAAGTCTGTAAGTATTTACGCTTACGCCCTCTCATCTTGTTAGATAGTGAATATGGCAATGCTTCCTTACTTAATCAAACAGCAGAGATAGAAGCTGACTTTTTAATGAGGATTCGTTCTAACCGTTGTTTATATTCAGCGCCTCCTGCCTATACAGGTAAGGGACGACCCAGAAAGCATGGTCAAAAATTTAAACTCAACGACTCTTCAACTTGGTGGGCAGCAACTGAAACTGTTGCAGTGGAAGACTCAAAGTTTGGGCAGCTTCAAGTCCGGATGTGGTCAGACCTTCATTTTTCGGGTAGTGCTTCTCATGCGATGCAATTAATTTTAGTCGAACGTATTGTGTCGGAGCCATCACAGTCAAAGTCTCAACCTTTATGGTTGGTGTGGGTAGGTCAGGAAATGCTTCCCCTGGCTGAAATTTGGCGACAATATTTGCGTCGCTTTGCTGTTGACCACTGGTATCGCTTTCTCAAGCAACGATTACATTGGACACTGCCTCAACTGAGTACTCCTCAACAAAGTGAAAGGTGGAGTGATTTAATGCCTATCTTGACTTGGGAGTTATGGTTAGCTAGAGATTTGGTGGCACAGCACCACCTTCCTTGGCAAAAACCACTCTCAAATTTAACTCCAGGACGTGTGGCTGAGTCTTTCGCATTACTTTTACCAGAGATTGGCACACCGACTGTTTCCCCCAAACCCCGTGGAAAGTCACCAGGTTGGCAAGTGGGAAACAAACGTACTAAAAAAACTCGTTACCCAGTGGTTAAAAAGGGGAAAACACAACGCAGAAAACGGACTAAAAAAGCCGCTTAATCTCTATTTTTCCTCTAAGTGTTCTTCTTTCTCAGCTTTTGGCTATCGCTGAGTTAACTTGTCTTAGTCTAAACTCCAGTCGATCGCAAACGTGACAGAACGACCTTCTTCAAACTCAGAAATCTGTTTTGAGATATACCGTTCAGCTTCCCCCTCAGGATAGGGGTGAGGAATCGAAATCATAGTGTCAGCAATTTGGCGAACACTGGCAACCTTTTGAATCCACGATGCATCGGCAAAAGTCAGTGGGCGTAAAGATAACCTTTCAGTTTCTAACGTAGGTTGCGAAAGCATATCAAGACTATATCTTTTTGTATCTCATCTTTACGGAGGCGTAACGGGAGGTTCATCGGTGACAATCCACAGCTTTGTCAAGGTCAAACGTAGGTTTTGTCCTCCAGATACATTATCGATATAGTAATAGACCCAATTTTCTCAACTGACTCCCTCATTAATCGGATGATTGCACGGTTGGTAACCTGAATCGACGAATGAAGAAGCGATCGGGGATTGCGTTCTCTTGTCCTGGTACAAGACGATGACGAATACGAGCTTCACTAATCCAGATATCCTGTCCTGCAACAGTTAAATTGAGGGGTGACTCCAGATTTTCCGCTAGAGTTTCGACTGTCCTAGGCTCAGTTCCAGGAGAAAGCACATCAATTCGTAGCAGCCGACCGTTACCACTTTCGACCGAGCCTTCGGTGGCTAGCAATGAACCATCCGGGGCAAACTGTATGCCATCCGGGTTCTCAAGCTTACGGGCAAGCGGAATCGTCTCAACTGTTGCCTTTCCTTGGGGTTGAGGCGTTATCTTCAGAAGTTCTCCATCAGAAAACTTACCCACAATCAATACACCGCTTGAGTGACGAGCAATGCCAGCTAACCCAATTTCTTGCGATCGCAACTTTTCATCTTCTGCCCAGGTTTGGAACTGCGTTGCCCCTGGTGCAAGATAGTGAATCCGGGGACGGGAACTATCTGTAACATAGATGCCGCCCGTTGGATCGATCGCAATATCATTGCCAAAGCCACTATCGGGCATCGGAATCACCCGTAAGACTTCACCTGAGCGGGTATCGATCGCAAAAATTCGATGCGATCGACGAGTTACTTCTCCATCTGCTCCACGAGTACCGAGGAAGTCGGGAGACGTTCCCCATAAAATTCCTCGCGGTTCATCAAGACGCAAACTGGTAGAAGCAAAAACCTCGTCATTTCCAGGAAAAAAGGTTTCGGTTTTGCCTTCAGGAGTGATGCGTAATATTTGTCCGCTGGTTACAGAGCCAACGTACAATGTACCGTCACTAGCATGGGCAATGCCGTTGGGATATTGAAAGTTAGCAGGCAATTCAATTGGAGCGAGGGCGTTTGCAGAGATATTATTACTGGCGTGTATGGCAAACTGAGAAGCAATCGATGCCTCAATTGCCAACAATTGAACTGGCTGAAGTATGCTGACTACTGGCAATACAAGTGCAGATGCAAAACAAAATATCTTCCTCATAAATTCCGTCCTTTCAATGATTGGTTCTACTGTCCGATTTCGGGAATTGCTCAGTGCAAGAAGGCATAAGGCAGGAGGCATAAGGCAGAAGACAATAAAGCTTTTACAGTAAGCTTTTTAACTTTTTTAAACTGAATATTTATTTCTGCCATGCTGCACTTACTTGTGATGTTGAAACCTAACAATCGGCTTAAAAAAACCAGATGTATTACTTACTTCGTGTGTCTAATTCTTGAAAGACTTCCCTTGCAACGACCATTGCATTAGCAGCTTTGGGAAATCCCGCATAAACCGACATTTGCGTAATCAGTTCGATGATTTCCTGACGAGTACAACCTACATTTAATGCCCCTTGAATGTGAAATTTAGCTGTGGTTGTGCATTGCCTAATGCGGTGAGGGCTGCAACAGTAGCAATTTGCCTCAATTTCAAATCGAGTCCTGGGCGCGATAAAACATCGCCATAAGGAAATTCGATGCCCAATCGAATAAAGTCGGGTGCAATATCTACTAAACTATTGCGAGAGCGTTCATATCCTGCTTGGTTGACTTGATTGATCAGCGACAAGCCTGTTTGAAATCGGTCTGTGGTCGTAAGTGGGTTTTCCTGAGCCAATGCGCTTGTAGGAACGACACTCAAGCTGGATTTGAAGGAGCCACCAATCCAGACGAGCGTGATTAAAGCTGTGCCTATCAAAATCGCCAAAACTCTCTTGAGTTTCATTTGCATTTTCTAAGCAGAAAGTTGATGTAAACAAATACTAGAAAGTGATATAGAGCGTTTCTCGGTTGGCTTAGATACATCTAGATTCACGATTCGTAGGGGCGAGTTTCACCGAAATATTTGCTTCCCACGACTCAATCTATAAACCCGCCCGTACTCCAATCAAGTGAGAGCTATAACGACTTTGCCAAAATGCAAACCCCGTTCGAGATATTCAAAAGCAGCTTGAGTTTGCTCAAGGGGAAACGTCTTGTCAATGATTGGATGAATGTTGTAAGTTTCGATCGCTTGATTCATCGCGACAAAATCTTGCGTACTGCCAACTTCCATACCGTGAATGGTGACTTGTTGGTGCAACAACGTTAATGCATTAACGCTGCTATCAAATCCATCTAGCAAACCGACAACAGGAATGTGTCCTCCCATTCGCACTGCATTGAGCGATCGCTGCAAATTCTGCCCACCAACCGTCTCAACCACCACATCTGCACCGTTTCCTTCCGTGACTTGATGAACAACCGCTTCCCAATCGGGTGTGGTTTTGTAGTTAATCAGAAAATCCGCCCCTAACTGCTGTGCGCGTTTGAGCTTGTCATCATTGCTGGACGTGATAATAACGGTTGCGCCCTGTGCTTTAGC
Organism: uncultured bacterium; assembly: GCA_966675205.1. Lineage (GTDB taxonomy): Bacteria > Cyanobacteriota > Cyanobacteriia > Cyanobacteriales > Coleofasciculaceae > JBFLZA01. Next base: position 8,209 of record CBKWLJ010000131.1, on the reverse strand, counting down.
AAACTGCAAGGCAAAGATTGAAACACCTCCCGTGCCATGCAGCAGAACGGTTTGCCCCGCCTGCAAATTACTGTACTTCAATGCGTTCCAGGCAGTGAGTCCGGCGATCGGTAACGTTGACGCTTGTAATGCAGAGAGATGGGTTGGACTGTGAACCAATTGATTCACCGAAAAAACCTTGTATTCTGAAAGCTGTCCTGAAACAACGCCTAACCCTTGCCGCGTGGAATAATCTGTCGCCTGAGACGTGGGTTTGCCATCAACCCAATCGGGAATAAACGTTGTCACCACCTTGTCACCTGGCTTAAATGCCGTGACTCCTTGCCCAATTTGTTCAACCACTCCTGCCCCATCACAGACAGGAATGTAGGGTAACGGTAAATTGGGATTTAGCAATCCTTTGACAACCAGCAAATCAACATAGTTAAGGGAAGCAGCCTCCAACTTGACTAGAACTTCACCCACACTTGGGTTAGGCTTGGGTTGCTTACACAGAGATAGACAATCAATTCCAAAACCATCACGGAGTTGAATTACTTTCATGGTGTCCTCATAGGAATCTTTACACCAATTGCATGAATCAGTTGGCAACAGAAAAACTTCCATCACACACTCGCCCAAAGCAATCAATGGAGCGTTCAGGCTGCATTTGAATGGCTTGTCATTCAGGACTGTTAATTGAAAAAAGATCGTCCTGCAAGGAGAGCAATGAATGGTTAATACATTGCTAATTCAAAACTGCTCTGTGTAATTTCCTTGCAAAAACTGCCTCAATGACCTCATTCTATATTCATGCTTAAAATAATGACAATAGCCTTTTTAAGCACTACTCTCGTGCAAAAAAAGCAATAATCCATGAGCCGTCAACAAGATTTAGAAGTGTTTGTGCTGGTTGTCAAAAACGGCAGTTTTGCGAAAGCCGCCGATGAACTGCAACTGAATCCATCGGCTGTGAGCCGTCGCATTAGCCATCTGGAAGAACGACTGGGGGTGCAATTGTTGAATCGCACGACTCGCAGTTTGAGCTTAACTGAAGTAGGAGAACGCTATTTCAACCGTTGCCTCAGCATTCTGGCAGAGATTGAGGAAGCCGAACAGGAAGCGCGGCAACATAGTGAAGAGCCGCAGGGATTGCTGAGTGTCAGTTGTTCCACACTCTTTGCCCATCATTATGCGATCGATCGCATTCCTGTGTTTCTGGAACAATACCCGCATTTACAGGTGCGCTTAATCTTGACTGATGATGTGATAGACATTGTGCAAGACGGAATTGATGTCGCCATTCGAGTCGGAGAATTAGCAGACACATCATTAGCATCGACAAAATTGGTATCAAATCGCCGTATTATCTGTGCTGCTCCTAAGTACATTGAACGACATGGAATTCCGAAAACCCCTGATGATTTAGCACAGCATAACTGTCTGATATTAAACGCACACAAGACAACGCTCAATCAATGGCGCTTCAAAGACAAATCAGAACTCCGAGAAATTAGTGTGCGGGGAAATCTTGAAATCAACAGTGGAGCCGCATTATATCAAGCTGTGTTGACAGGTTTGGGAATTGGTCGAATTGCAGCCGCGTTAGCAGAGGATGACCTCAAATCAGGGCGGTTAGTACGGCTGTTAACTGATTACGAAGATGATAATGATGGAGGAATTTATGCCATCTTCCCACGCCATCGCTACCTGCTACCAAAGGTGAGAGTATTTGTAGATTTTCTTGTGAATGAGCAGTAGAAGAAGAATAGAGTTAAAACTTTGAAAGGTTTGTTACTGTACCTTTAAGCTAAATAATTAGTGCCCATCTAAAGTCGGAGTTTGCTTGTTCCGTTCTAGATGCACCTGATAAACGCGATCGCACTCAATCGAAAAATCTCATGCTAGAGCAACCGAGGCAGCAGCAGGATGAGTTGATAGTCCAGCTCCAGAAACACATGGCAGCACTGGAGCAAGAGAATACCTTACTGAGGCAAAGGCTTACAGACTTGTCGGAATTGGAACAACGCTACCGTCTGCTGGAAAACCGCGATCGCATCTTTGAAGCTACGATCTCTGCGTCCAATGCCTTGTTGACTATCGAAAATTTCGATGAAGCCATTAATACAGCATTGCAAATCATCGGGGAAAAATTGGATAGCGATCGCGTTGCCGTTATAGAAAATCTTGATAGTTCACCCGATGAGTTACCACGATGGAAAATGGTGTACGAGTGGCATTCACCTCACACCGTACCCCAAATCTCTCATCCTAATGTTGCACAAGGAAGCTATGAGGAGATTAAGGAGTGGTATGCGCTCTTTAGTAAGGGTGAAGGTGTTAGCTGTCTGCTAGAGGAGATGCCGGAACCGTTTCGCAGTGGACAGGCAGAACTCAGTGTGAAGGCATTCCACATTGTTCCCATTTTTGTCGAGGGTGAGTGTTGGGGAGTAGTTGGTTTTGACGACTGCCGTGAGGCAAAACGCCGCAGTCTGGCTGAACTGGCTGTGTTGAAAACCGCAGCCGCTTGTATTGGCAGTGCAATTGAGAGCGATCGCACTCGGCAAGCTCTACTGCGAGCCGAACAAGAGCGTACCACCCAACTGGAACACATTAATACTGAACTCAGACAAGCACTCGATCAACTTGCAGAATCAGAAGAACGCTTTCGTACTCTGTTTGAGTACAGTAGTGAAGGGTTCAATTATGTAGAATTCGACCCTCCCTATTCAGTTACATTACCGATTGAAGAACAGTGTGAGCTGTACCGCAAGAATCTTCGTGTTGTCAAAGTGAATCCTGCATTTGCCGTGATGTATGGAGTGAAGAATCCCGACGATTTAATCGGTTTGAAAATTACAGATGTTCATGTAGAAAATTCAGAGAAGAATGCAGCGTTTATTCGAGCGATCGTAGAGAATGGATATCGCGTTCGTAACATAGAAACTGAAGAAATTGATATACACGGACAGCTTTGCTACTTCCTCAATAGCGGTGTCATCACAATCAAAGATGGATATGTGGTAAATGGCTGGGGAACTCAGGTTGACATCACCCAACTGCGCCAGACTCAGCAAGCTCTACTCCGTGCTGAACAGGAACGTACTGCTCAACTAGAACGCATCAACGCTGAACTCAGACAAGCACTCGACCAACTGGCAGAATCAGAGCACCGCTACCGCACTTTGTTTGAGTTGAGTAACGAGGGCATCTATCGATTTAAGTATGAGCCACCCGTTCCAGTTTCGGCTCCTATCGAGGACGCTCTTGAACGAGTTTATCGAGATTTCCGATACGCTGAAGTAAATACTACTTTTGTTAGGCAATATGGTTTAGAGAATTCCGATCAAATTATCGGTAAACCGTTTACTGATTTTTGGGTGAAAGGTTCAGAAATGGGGTTGGAAACCGCTCTGAAAATCATCGAGAACGGACACCAACTTCGCAACGCATTATCAGAAGAAATTGATATTCACGGCAAGCGACGATATTTGCTCTGGAACGTTGTTAGTGATGTACGAGATGGTTATGTTTGGGGCGGTTGGGGAATGCAGACAGACATTACAGATCTCAGAGAAACCCAACAAGCTCTACTTAGAGCTGAACAGGAACGTAGTGCGGAACTACAACATATCAACGCTGAACTCAGACAAGCACTCGACCAACTGGCAGAATCGGAGGAACGCTTCCGTACCCTGTTCGAGTTGAGCAATGAAGGGTTCTACTACACAGAAATTGACCCTCCACTTCCTGTCACTTTACCCATTGAGGAACAATGTGAACTAATCTATCGCAATGTTCGCGTTATCAAAGCCAATCCTGCATTTGCGGCGATGTATGGGGTAGACAATCCTGATGAGCTAATCGGGTTGCGAAATGCAGATGTTCATGTTCCAGGTTCAGAAAAAAATACTGCCTTTATTCGAGCGATTGTAGAGAATGGATACCGCGTTCGTAACGTAGAAACTGAGGAAATTGATACACAAGGACAGCTTCGCTACTTCCTCAATAGTGGTGTCGCCACAATCAAAGATGGATATGTGGTCAATGGTTGGGCAACTCAAGTTGACATTACGGAATTAAGAGAGACTCAGCAAGCTCTACTTAGAGCTGAACAGGAACGTACTGCTCAACTAGAACGCATCAACACCGAACTCAGACAAGCACTCGACCAACTGGCAGAATCGGAGGAACGCTTCCGTACCCTGTTCGAGTTGAGCAATGAAGGGTTCTACTACACAGAAATTGACCCTCCACTTCCAATCACTTTACCCATTGAGGAACAATGTGAACTGATCTATCGTAATGTTCGCGTTGTCAAAGCCAATCCTGCATTTGCGGTGATGTATGGGGTAGACAATCCCGATGAGCTAATCGGTTTGCGAAACGCAGATGTTCATGTTCCAGGTTCAGAAAAAAATACTGCTTTTATTCGAGCGCAAGTGGAGAATGGGTATCGAATTCGTAACGTTGAAACAGAAGAAATCGATTCGCAAGGACGGCTTCGCTACTTCCTCAATAGCGGTGTCGGCACTCTCAAAAATGGATATGTGGTGGGTTGCTGGGCGACTCAGGTTGACATTACGGAATTAAGAGAGACTCAGCAAGCTCTACTCCATGCCGAACAACAACGGGCGGCAGAGCTAGAAAGCCTCAATGCTGCCCTGCGCCGCGAAACCCGTGAGCGTTGTCAAGCCGAGGAGGTGATTCGCTCTCAAAACTCTGCCCTCAAGCACTCACTGGAGCGTTTGTTGCAGCAGCCAGATATTCGTGGGTTTTTAGGAGCACTCCTTGACACGCTCATGACCCAGTTACAGGGTCATGCTGCTAACATCTGGTTGCTACAGGACGATCGCACTACTGTTACCCTCTGGACAGCTTTTGGTCTGGGACAGTTGCACATTAACCCAGAGGAAACCCTGCTACCCTATGACCCAATTCCCGTCGATCTCGTTGCTCAAACATTACTGTCGGTAAAAGCAGGCTGGCAGCAAACCATTCACTATAGCGGAGATGACCCCCGACTGCCGCTACCACTACAGGAATTTCATAAACGCGATCGCATTTGTTCAGTGCTAACAACCCCGTTACGACTAGGACATCACCTCTTGGGTTGGTTAACGTTTGCCACTCAAGAAGACCTACAGCAGATGCCCTCAGACAAGGTGGCTTTCTTGGAAGCCATTGCTCATCAGGCAACGCTGGCATTACAGCTTCATCATCTAGCAGAAGAGGCAAAACAAGCCGCAATCGCCCGCGAACAGGAAAAAGCAGCCCAAGAACGTGCCGCAGAATTGGCAAAAGCCAATCATGCCCTGAGAGAAAGCCTCGGTAGCCTCGCAACCAATCCAGAGCTTGATACGTTCTTAGGTTACATGTTGTTGGAGATGGCAACGCAGATCGATGCCGTGAAAAACTACCTATTTGTTTATGACCCATCAACCGATACTCTGTCGTTGCACACATTTGTTCATGACGGCAAAGTACTTTCAAAAGAAGCAAACGATTTTGAGCTGTTCGCCCAGCCAATTCCTGCTGATACGATCCCCGCTTGGAAGCTTATGATTCAGCAAAAATCTCCACTGAACTTGGCTTTAGAACCAGATAGCACAAGCTTTTGCTCTAGAACTTACGAGTGGCATCGTGCCCAAGAACATCAAGGGGTGCTAGGTGTGCCCCTGATCCTCGGAGAAGAGCCATTGGGATTTCTGGGACTAGCATTCACACAAAAAGCAATGCTTTCTCCTCAAGAGATTGAGTTGGCTCAAGCGCTTGCTCATCAAGTAACGTTGGCGATTCAACTAACCCGCTTGGCTGAAGAAAGTCGTCAAACTGCCATTTTGGAGGAGCGTAATCGAATGGCGCGGGAAATCCACGACACCCTTGCCCAAGCCTTTGCTGGAATTGGTATACAGCTCCAAGCAGCAAATCGCTTTCGCACTACTAACCCCGACAAAGCTCAGATTCATTGCGATCGCGCCTACGCTTTAGCACAAACAGGACTAACTGAGGCGAGGCGATCAGTCTGGGCATTGTCTCAAGAAGGCTTGGAATACAGCGATCTATCTGCTAGCGTAACCCGCATCGCAGAGCAACTGACTGCCGGAACATCCCTGCAAACCGACATTGAGGTGCAAGGAACACCCTACAGCATCGAACCGGAAGTCGGTCTCAATTTGCTGCGAATTGTCCAAGAAGCGATCGCCAATGCCCTGCGCCATGCTCAAGCTCAGACTATCCAAATTCAGATTACCTACGAACCTACTTATGTGCGGCTAGGAGTGCGAGATGATGGACGGGGATTCGACCCACAACTACCCGTCAAGGGCTTTGGGCTAGCCTCTATGCAGCGACGGGTAGACCACATTGGTGCTCAGCTTTTGGTGTCTAGTCAATTGGGGGCAGGAACGGAAATCGCAGTCATCCTCCCAATGGGAGAATGAATCATGAGAACTTTAATCAGGTCTTCTCATGCACCCCAATCAACCGATCCGCATTTTACTGGCAGATGACCATCCGATCGTGCGGGATGGGTTAGCCGCTATTTTGGATGCCGAAACCGATATGAACGTGATCGGGCAAGCCAGCAATGGGTGTGAATCCGTCGAGTTATTTCGCTTACATCAGCCTGATGTTGCCATTCTCGATTTACATATGCCGCAAATGAGCGGAGTCGAAGCGATTAGCGCAATTCGCGCCGAGTTTCCTAATGCCTGCATCATTATGTTCACCGTCTACGATGGTGATGAATGCATCTATCAGGGTTTACGGGCAGGAGCAAAATCGTATCTGCTTAAAAACATGCCCAGTGATGAGATTTTGGAAATTATTCGCACTGTAGCTACTGGAGAGAAGCACATTCCTGCTCAGGTTGGTAAAAAACTTGCCGAACGCATGGAACTCCCTCAACTGAGCGATCGCGAACGTGAGGTGTTGCAGCTAATGTCAACAGGCAAGAATAATAAGGCGATTAGTGCTGCAATGGGTGTAACCGAGAGCACAGTTAAGTTTCATGTAAACAATATTTTGACTAAATTGGGTGTAAGCGATCGCACCCACGCGGTTATCACTGCCCTCAAGCGCGGCATTATTAAACTTTAATGCTGGTTGGCGGTTAAATTTCCGTGCTGCGCGATCAGGTACACTTTTTATACGTGGCTCTCCTGTACCTTTGGGGGAAAAGCCATGATTTCTGATAGCTTCCTGGAAAATGTATTTCTACGACCCTTGTCCCGCAAGGATTCTAGAAATGATAACTTCAGGTTATCCCCATAAGTACGGGAGAGCCTGGACATAAGCACGTTAGTTCACCTGTACTTGAATTGTTCTGATTCAAGTCACTCCAGCACCAGCTGATTGGATGAGTACATCAGGGGAGTATCCTGTCGGTTTCAAGCCAACTGGCTTACCACCATGAATCATCCCTTGATGATTGGGTTCAAAGAAGGTGTAAGGAAACTGAGGTTCAGGACGACTAATTGCCTCAAGGCGCGAGTTCAGTTCGCCTGGAATCTGAAAATCCAATGCTTTAAGATTGTCTTCTAGCTGGGATAGCTTTGTAGCTCCCACAATCACACTCGCAATGCCAGGTTGGTTTGCTGTCCAGTTAACTGCAACCTGAGCCATGCTGTGACCCAATTCCTTAGCCACGTTTTCTAGTTCTGCTACGATTTTCCAGTTGCGATCGCTAAACTTCTGGAATGCTGAATTTTGACTGTCTCGGAGTGTGTCAAGTCGTCCCTCACCGCTGACGCTACCCTCGCTTGGCTTATACTTTCCACTGAGAAGACCGCTTGCTAGAGGACTCCACACCGTGATGCCCATGCCAAGTTCCAAACCCAAAGGTATAAACTCCCGTTCTATATTGCGCTCAACCAGCGAGTACTCAAGTTGTAAACTATTGATCGGTTCATAGCCACGCCACTCGGCAAGCGTCTGTGCTCGTGCTGCGTACCAAGCAGGTGTATCGCTCAGTCCCACATGGCGCACCTTTCCTGATCGCACTAAATCGTCAAGTGTCCGCATCACCTCTTCGGCAGGCGTAATCCGATCCCAAGTGTGGAGAATGTAGAGATCGATGTAGTCCGTTCCGAGACGTTGCAATGAACCCTCTACGGCTCGAAGGATATTCTTACGTCCGTTTCCACCAGCGTTTGGGTTTCCGGGTTGGGCATTGTAAGTAAACTTGGTAGCAATGACAACGCGATCGCGCAATCCACGTTCTGTAACG
>CBKWLJ010000130.1:0-19440 GCA_966675205.1 uncultured bacterium | reverse complement strand
CAGGAATTGGGATGCTAGCAGCCGCATTCTACCCTAACCCCGTGGTGGTGCGGATGTCAGACCTCAAGAGCAATGAATATGCTCACCTGATTGGCGGTCGAGAGTTTGAGCCAGAGGAAGAAAACCCGATGATGGGCTGGCGAGGTGCTTCGCGCTATTATGACCCGAAATATCGAGACGCTTTTGGGTTGGAGTGCAAAGCTTTCAAACGAGTTCGGGATGAAATGGGCTTAAGTAATGTCATTCCCATGATTCCTTTCTGCCGCACACCTAATGAAGGACGCAAAGTACTCGAAGAGATGGCAAAACACGGATTAGTCCGGGGCGAGAATGGCTTACAGGTTTATGTGATGTGCGAATTGCCCAGTAATATCGAGTTAGCCGATCGCTTTAGTGAAATCTTTGATGGCTTTTCCATTGGCTCGAATGACCTCACTCAGTTAACTTTGGGTCTCGATCGCGATTCTGCATTAGTTTCCCATCTATTTGATGAGCGCGATGAAGCGGTGAAACGTAAGTTACAGCGAGTGATTGCCTGCGCGAAAGAAACCCATCGCAAGATTGGCATCTGCGGTCAAGCCCCCAGTGACTATCCTGAATTCGCTCAATTTTTGGTGGAACAGGGCATTGATTCGATTAGCTTGAACCCTGATTCTGTACTGAAGACGCGATTAGCGATCGCTAAAACAGAAGCAACTATCCTCCCCTCAATTCTGTAGTAGGATATTGCTCTCGATAGAGAGAAACGGTGAAAGCCGTTTCTCCCGTTTGACTTGAAACTTGAATTTCTCCACCCAAAACTTGTACCAATTTTTTGACTAATGCCAGTCCCAAACCTGTTCCACTGAGATTCCAAAGATTGTGGCGAGTCAGCCGATAGAAGGGTTCAAAAATCCGGTGTAATTGATCGGGGGGAATCATTACACCCGTATTAGTAATTTTAATAAGCACGCTTTTTCCTTGAACATCAGCCTTAATAGCAATCCAGCTATCAGGAGGGCTGTGTTTGCAAGCGTTAGTTAATAGTTCAGTTATAATCCGCCTAAGACTGGGTTCGTGAGAAATTAGGGGAGATAAATCAGGGGAAATATCACAACTGAGAATTTGCCCTTGACGTACTGCTTGCTCCGAAAAACGGTTGACAATCTCCGGTAGCCATTGTTTCAAGTCAATCGGACTAAACGGTAAAGCTTCTCCAGTTAGGCTTTCTAAACTTTGGAAGTTGAGTAAATCACTAACTAAGTCGAATTCTCGCTGCCATTCCTCTCGTATAACTTGGAGGTACTGCTCCAATTTTTGCCAAAGGGATTGTCGATGCGGCGAGATTGCTGTCTGTCTGTCGGCACGCAGGGAGTGAATCAGACGCTGCATCATTTCTACCGCTATTCTGATATTGGTCAATGGGTTACACAGTTCGCGGGAAAGTGAACTGAGGAATTCATCCTTGAGCTCGTTTAATAATTTCAGGTTTCTTACAGAATCTTGAGCAATCTGGTAGGAATGAGATTGGTGTAGAAGCGCTGCACACTGGCTGACAACTTGGGCAAGAATGTCAGCTTGAACTCCAGACCAACGAAACTTTTCGGCACTCATGACGCCAACTTCCCCAATCACTTGTTCCTCATTCATCAGAGGACAAATCAAAAGTTGGCTATCAGTGGTTAGAAAAACGTGGTAAGACGGTGGTAACAATTCCAAGGGAGGAAATAGCCAGCAAATGTTTTGCACTAAAGGCTTATAGAAGTCGGGGAAGCTTTGCATATTGACTCGAACACCGATGGGTGAATCATTGCTCTGTAAGCCGCCTGGAGTGTATTCGCAGCTAATAGTGGCAATGGTGTGATTTTCGTGATACAAAGCGACCCAGCAGTAATCGGCTTCTAGAACACGCCCCAACTCAGAAATGATGGTTTGGAGAATTTGAATATGAGTTACCCCCTCATCGACTTGAGCCACCACGCGCTTGAGGATTTGGGTAGAGGCTAAAGCTTGTTGGAGTTGAACGGTGCGCTCTTGGAGTCGGGCGATTAAATTTACCTGGGTTAGCTCCAAGCTTCGGTTGCGCTGCTGTATTTCTAATAGAGCTTGTTGACGCCATGTATCATCCTGAAAAACCAAGACACTGCCAATGGTTTCGCCATTGCTATTTTTAATCGGCGTGGCTGTATCACGAATTGGTATTTCTGTGCCGTTTTTAGTACACAACAGACAATTGTCTGGCAAACTCACAGGAGCATCATCTTGTATAGCCTGTATCACTGGATTCTGAATTTCCTTATGAGTTTGGCCATCGATGAGCTTGAGTACTTTAGTTGCTGCTTGCCCAAGAGCTTCTTGCTGCAACCATCCAGTCAGGGATTCAGCGGCTGGATTGATATAAATAATGTCTCCGTTACAATCGGTGGCAATTGCTGCATCGCCAATACTATCGAAAGTATTCACAAACCACTGTTTGGTTTCCTCTGAACGCTTGTCTAGGCGATGTCGGCGCAGAGCAATTTCGATAGTGGTGTGGACCTCTCGTTCCTGAAAGGGTTTGACGAGATAGCCATAGGGGTTGGTTGCGATCGCACGTTCTAGAGTAGCATCATCGGCATGAGCCGTTAGATAGACAATAGGAACTTCAAAGCGCGAGTGGATTTGTTGAGCTGCGGCTATCCCATCTATATCGCCTTGCAGCCGAATATCCATTAACACCAAATCCGGCCGAGTTTCATCGACAAACTCAAGCGCTTCCTCTCCGGAAATGGCACTAGCTACAACCTGATGGCCCAAATTTTCTAAGGCTTCTTGGAGATACCAAGCTGCAACACTTTCATCTTCAACCACTAAAATTTTTGCCATGAATGCTCAAAGCCTGTTATGAATTTTACTTCCAGTATTCGTTAACTCTCTGATAAAACCCAGAGATACTACTCTATTTTTCGACCCAAGCTGTCATTCGTTCTTAGTCAACTTTTTATGCCATCTCTAATCAAGCCGCTATTTTTATTTTAAAAATGGTTGATTCTCCCCTCTCAAATTCAACTGTGCCTTTAAGTTGCTTGACTAAAGTCACAACCAGCTTCAATCCCATTGAACGCGGATTTTGAAGGTCAAAGTTAACGGGAAGAGTGTCACCCCTATTTTCGACTGTTAGAATGAGCTGGCGATCGGGAGTTGTCACAAGGTTTACAGAAACTTCACATTTCCGATTCATTTGACAACCATGCTTTAAGGCATTAGTTACTAATTCATTAATAATTAAGCCACAAGGAATGGCACGATCAAGATCGATTAAAATATCGCTTTCCACATTAAACTGGCATGAAGCCCTATCCGTTTTATAGATACTCAATAAATTAGCTGATAGCTTTTTGATATAATCTGTAAAGTTGATTCGAGCAAAATCTTGCTCACCATACAAACTTTCATGGACTAGTGCCATTGAGTCAACCCGATTCCGGCTGTCTTGAAGAATTTCACGCACCAGAGAGTCGTTACTTCGGTTGGCTTGAAGGTAGAGCAAGTTAGAAATAATATGAAGATTATTTTTCACCCGATGGTGAATTTCTGCCAATAATATTTCTTTCTCTTTGAGCGATGCTTTAATGTGTTCCTCTGCTTTTTTTCTGTCGGTAACATCTTGCCCAATACCGATCCTCGTTCCATCAGAAAGTCGAATGTTTGCCCAAGAGGTATCCAGTAGCTGACCGTCTTTAGTCTTGGTTTTAAAGTCGTGCCATTTCCCAGTCGCTACTAGCATATGTTCCAAAACTTTGGCGCGATACTCTGGGTCGGGATAGTATTCAGCAAACACGTCAGCGTCGTTTAGTTCTTCTCTAGACCAACCTAAAACACGTTCTACCTCTCGGTTGAGTAATTGAAGCTGACCCTTGGCGTTATAAAAAGCCACCATAACGGGAATGTGGTCAAAGATTGTTTGCAGAAGTTCTTTGTGATGGTGTAATGTCTCCTCTGCCTTTTTGCGCTCTGTAATATCGGTATGGGAACCCGTCATGCGTATAACATTACCCTTCTCATCCCACAGTGCTTGACCCCGATCTAGAATCCATTTATAAGTTCCGTCTTTACACAGAACTCGATGCTCACTGATGTAAAAAGGTGTTTTCTTAGCAAAGTGATCTTGGATAACTTCTTTAACCCAACATAAATCATCGGGATGGACTCGTTTTGCCCATTCATCGAGATGGTTGGAGATTTCTTGGTCTTCATAACCTAGCATTTCCTTCCAGCGAGCTGAGAAGAAGACTTCATTGGTTTTAACGTTCCAATCCCAAATGCCGTCATTGTTCCCGCGTAATGCCAACTGCCATCGTTCCTCCGATTGTTGCAGTGCTGCCTCAACTTGTTTTCGTTCAGTAATGTCTTGAATTTGAGCAATAAAATATAAAGGTTGATTTTGAGCATCACGAACGAGTGAACCGCTTAACAGAATCCATACGACATGGCCCTGTTTGTGGAAATATCGCTTCTCCATTTGGTAATGGCGAATCTTACCACTGAGCAGTTGACGCGTATAGTTGAGATCGATGTCTAAGTCGTCTGGATGGGTAATCGCTTGGAACGTCGTCGTTAGCAATTCTGATTCAGCATAACCAACAATTTCGCACAAGGAATGATTGACTTGAGCAAAGCGGCCATTGAGTTCTACTAACGCCATGCCAATTGCTGCGTAATCAAATGCACTGCGAAAGCGCTCTTCACTTTCTCGTAGTGCCTCTTCAACCAGTTGGCGTTCCTTAATCTCGCGTTCTAATTCCAGGTTGGCTTTTTCTAGCTGTGCTGCACTAGGGAGAGCAAGTGCTTTCGGAACTAAGGGTATCAGTGTCACGGCGGTGTACATTGAGACTACAGCCGTTATGGCTTTAATCGCTCCACTTAGCCAATAAGTCGGATGCCACAGTGTCCAAATCTCCATTAAATGGCTAGTACCACAAGCGATGATAAAAGCTCCAAACAGCCAAACTATCCAGATGAAGGGGAAATCGGCACGCTTGCGGACAAAATAAATGAGTGTGATGGGAATGGAATAATAAGCGATCGCAATCAAAAAATCGGACATTCCATGCAACCACACTAACCCAGGCTTCCAGAGGTAGCAATGTCCATGAGGAATAAACGCTCCGGACACCAATAGGGACTGTAATATACTTCCGAAAGCAGGGGAGCAAGGGAGCAGGGAAGCAAGAAAGTGGAGGAGAGTAATTTCTGTGAATGCAACGGAGTATAAAGGTTCAATCATAGAAACAGTCAAAATTTACTTGGAGCGAAATTTTGGTAAGGTAAACCAGAAGGTTGTCCCTTCTCCCTGATGACTGTTAACACCAATTTTGCCGCCGTGAGCGGTAATGATTTGGCGGCATAGATACAACCCTAATCCTAATCCCGTATAGGGACGATGTCCTTGAGGTACGGTTTTGGCATTCTGACCTTTAAAATAAAGTTGGAACAGGCGATCGCACAGTTCTTGGCTCATACCAATACCATTATCCGCAACCGTACAGCGAATCATGCCCTCCTCATCTTGAGCATTCAAGGTTATCTTGATGCCAGGTGGGTTGTGGAAGAAGGCATTGGTTAGTAAATTTTCATAGACTCGTCTAAGCTGCGCTGGATCGGCACTAATCAGGGGTAAATTAGTTGAAACTTGATTAATCAATGTTGCATGATTCTTCGTTGCTAGTGGCTCAAAATCTTCAACGAGAATTCGCACTAATTCACCCAGTTGTACCGACTCACAATGCAGTGCAACTCCCGCTACTTCGCTGGAATGAACCTCTAATAAGGAGTTAATCAGTCGTAATTGGCGATCGCTACTTTGAATCATCCGCTGTAAAATCGAGCGAGGCACGGGGATGACGGGTTGAAGGTTGGAAGGTTGTCGGTTTTCTTGGGAACTTTCAACATGGGCTATGCTCTGCTGCGCTAACAACTTGCTCACTTTCAACTCTTCTGATTCCTGACGATTGAGTAAGTTATTGAGTACCATTAACCAACCCAAAACCGGTGTCCGTAAATCGTGGGAAACGGCGTGTAAAAATACATCCTTGAGTTGGTGCAATTCTTGGAGTTCAGTATATTTTTGCTGGAGTTCTTGGGTGCGCTCTTCGACCTGATGTTCTAAGTTAGTATTGAGGTCTTGTACTTGTTGGTAAAGCTGTGCTTGTTGAATCGCGATCGCAACTTGTGTAGAAAGCGCTCGCAACAAGTCAATTTCAAACAATTGCCAATCACGGGTGCGATCGCATTGGTGAGCAACCATGACCCCAAACAGCTTTTCTTGGTTTAGGATAATGGGGACAGCTATGCAGGCTTTGACGTGATATCGAGCAAAGTACTGGGCGCGTAATGGAGAAATTTGGGCTTGCTCTGTATCATTAATAACTTGAATATTTCCTGATTCTAAAAGTATTCTGAGTTCTTTGAGATAGGTCGGGTTGTCGGGTAATATCTCCAGAATGGTTCCCCAATTGGATACCACTGATTCAGCAGAATGTTTACTGTGTAAATGTTTATCAATGCAAGTAATAAAGACGCGATCGCACTGAAGAAATTGCCGAACTTCTGTGACAGTCGTTTGGAAAATTTGCTTGAGATCGAGGGATTGGCGAATACGCAGGGCAATTTGCCCCAATAAGCGATCGCGTTCAGTTGTCAGCCAACGTTCTTCCTCAGCACGCTTGCGCTCTGTAATGTTACGTACAATCACCAATACTTCATCGTCTCCACAGGCAACAATTCGTGCCTCCCAGTAGCGAGACTGATCATTAATGGGGAGTTCGTACTCCAGGGTTTGAATCAAGCCAGTTGAGTGTGCTTGGGCAATGTGCTGCTCGATTAATTGAGCAAGAGGCGCTGGTAAAATTTCTGGAACTTTCTTTCCCAGCAATTCATGAGCAGGGACGACCAAATCACTTACATTTTCTGCATGACAATCTAAATAGATCCCCTCTCGATTTAAACGAAAAATTAAATCGGGAATCGCATTTAAAAATGCACGGTTTCTGGCTTCACTTTGACGCAGTGCATTTTCTGCTAGTTTACGAGCGGTAATGTCGCGTAGCCCTGCGACACGAGCAGTGCGACCTTGATAAATAATACTTTTGGCGGAAACTTCACCGATGAATGTTGTGCCATCTTTTTTGAGGCCAACTGCTTCAAACGGTTCATCGGAGGGAACTAGTGCTCTGTTGCGAATATAATCTTGCGAACAAGGATGTGCGAGTTTCAGAACAGATTGACCAATGAGTTCTGCTCTAGAGTAACCATACAGGGCTTCAGTAGCGGGATTGACATCGAGGATGGTGCCTTTATCGTGAATGATCACCGCTTCAAAAGTGGCCTCAAAGAAACTTTGCAAGCGCCCTTCACTTGCCCTGACATCATCCTCTGCTTGCTTGCGATCGGTAATATCTATTAATATGCCATCCCACAGTAAATCGCCATTGAGCTGACGTTCTAATCGGGAAGCACCTTGAATCCACTTGATTTTGCCAGAAGGGGTAATAATTCGTCCTTGCCAACTCCAAGGTTCACCTGTGGCAGCAGAAGCAGCGATTGATTGTTCGTAAGCGTCGCGATCATTGGGATGAATTAAATCTACGATGAGCTGAAAATTAGCTTGTATTGCCTCTAGTTCTAATTCATACAATTCCTGACAGCCGGAACTTGCATAAAGAAGCGATCGGGAACCATCAGGACGCTGTAGGAACTGAAAAATCATTCCTGGTACATTGGCAGCGATTTTTTCAAGTCGCAACTGGCTTTGTTGAAAAGCGTCTGCCATTTGTCGGTGAGCCAGCAAAGAGCCAACGGTTGCTGCCATTGTCATCAAAACCGCAGACTCATCCATAGACCATTGTCGCTCCAAGTGGCAGTCATCAAAACCAATAAAGCCCCAAAGCTTGCCGTTAACAGGAATGGGTACAACTAAGATAGATAAAATTCCCTGCATTTCCAGCAGTTGCCGTTCCAGTACAGATAACTCTCGCACTAACCCCTGACAGGAATGTCCAGCATTAAGTTCTTCATACCAATAGCTCATACCAGCCGAGGCAAATGTCAGGTTTTGTAACTGAGGATTTTCAATTTCAGCCGTTACGGTTTTCTTTGCCCATTCAAACCTCTGGCTCATCGCGGGTTCACCCGTTTCCGAATGGGGATGAATTTCAAAAATATAAACTCGATCAACATGAGTGACTTGCCCTAGAGTTGCTAGAGCTTGATTGATGGCACTAGGCAAGTCGTCGGTTGCCAGCAGTTGATTGGTTGCTTGTGCTACCCCTTGCAGGAGGCTCGGGTAAGAGTGAACGGCGACACCATCCGTTTTCCAGCTTGTTGGGGGTTCGACGTTGTTTGGCTCGGTAGAGGTCATTTCATGGCGTGAGAATACCAGTTACCATCAGTTTGACATTCTCCTAAGGTCAACCTAACAGGATGTAGCAATCTTAAATGAGTTTTAATAAGGTTTGGAGTGCAGTCTCAACCAGGGTGGGCATACTTGCATGAATTACAAGCAGTTCCGAGCTTTTCAATATCTCAATCAAACTCAGCTACAAAACTTTGTTGGTGCGTGTCAGCAAGTAACTATTCCTGCTGGAAAATGGTTGGTGCAACAAAATTCTCAAGGAAATAACATTTTCTTTGTCTTAGATGGAAAAGTTCGGGTGTTCCTGAATACACCCCATGGAGAAAAAGAGTTATCTCAAATTGTGGCACCGACAGTTCTTGGAGAAATCAGCTTTTTCAGTGGTGAACCGAGTTCTGCTAATGTCGCTACGCTGACACCAGTACATACACTGGTAATGCCGTTTGCAGTCTTGCGTCAGCGTTTGCACCAAGGGGATGCCGCTTCTTCAATTGTGATGCTAAATATGGCAGAAGCGATCGCACAACGGGCATCCGCCATGACTCGCAAACTTTCCGATCTCTACACTTACCAATCGGACGCTCAATTGTCTCAACTTCAGAGTGCGAGTAAAGATTTGTTTGGGCAGTGGAGTTTTATTTAAGTATTACAGCCATCGCATACAATTAACCCACCGAGAAACGGTGGGTAAAAGTGCTTATTTATTTGCATTAAAGAATGACCCTGATTAGTTGTGTTAGGCATTATGAGCTGCTCTATTAGGTAGAATCCAGCAAAACAGTGGAGACAATACCGTACAGGCAACTGTAACAATCAAGATCACTAATAAAGCTTGGCTTAATTCAGTACTCATGTTTTTTCCCTCAATCAGGGTAACTCCAGGCTCGTTAAAAATTCGTAGTACTCGCTCTCGCGAGAAGCAAGCTACGTAATTCGTCATTCGTAATTGACGTTCTCGCCGGGAATTTAAACCCCGACTGCTCCTAAAGCGATGTGCGTTGTCTCCTGACTCTAACCCGCCTTTTAATTACGAATTACTTGTTTCATGCCTTACGAATTATTGTTGAAGCTGAGGATGAATATAACAATTTTAGCCAAGTGTATACCTGTTAACAGACTTTATATTCATACTTTGATATATCTTTTTACTTCTGTTAGTAGCGAATAGCCTAATCTTGATGAATTTTTTTAAACTTGTGCCCAGACGACTCCTCTACTAACTGCACTTAAAACGTATGGGGACTTCCCGCACGAAAGAGTTAAACTTGAGCGTTTACTCTTTTTTCAGTCACTAAAGTTAGGCTATCCCATTCTCCTTTCTCGCTATAAGTACGCACAAGACGCTGGCGCTGATCAGGTTGAAACAACCAACCGACTTCTAGTACAAATCTATTGCGGGGTGTAATCTGCAAAGGACAGTTGGCAGAAGCCCCATCTGGTAGCAGCAAGACTTGGATAGGTAAAGTGCCTTGATCAAACAGGAGGATTGAACCGTTAATTTTAGCGGTAGAGGAAATGGTGCGAGCAGATGCTCCAGTACCGAAGGTTAGCTGTTGTACTAAGCGGTTAGTATCTTCCCGATGGATTTTAAGCTGAGTCGGATACGTATCGGGCGATCGCAAATTTGGATAAATCGTCACCGCCTCTCCCTGCCATTCCCCTAATAACTGCTCTACCGTAAGGGGGGGACATTCCGGGCTATCTGTACCTGCCAATTTTTCCCGAATTAGCGTTAACCGTGACAACTGGCTTTCTTTATCGAATAGTTGCACCAGACGCAGGCGACGATTTCCTTGGATTAACCCCAATTCCGCCCCAAATTCTCCAAAGGGTGCCCATTGCATCGAGCCTTGGGAAAATGCACCATTTTCAAAGAACAGAACACTTCGACTCAAAGAACTATATTCCAGAACTTTTTCGTCTACAGCTTGATTGGGTGGGAGGCGGCGGATGGTTTGACGAATCGTTTGATTGTTGTTCAATCCTTCTAAGCTCACCACCGTAGGTGTATCTTCCAGCAATTCCCCTTGAGGTGACAAGCGAGTGAAAGAACCTTGCCATTCCCCTAAATTTTTACAAAGATGTTCCCATTGTGACGGCATCTGACAATTTATAGATTCATTGATTATTAAGTATGTGTTTTATTGTAGGGGTTTTCCCGTTCAGCTCTCCTCTCCTC
The DNA here is from genome assembly GCA_966675205.1 of uncultured bacterium. Taxonomy (GTDB): domain Bacteria; phylum Cyanobacteriota; class Cyanobacteriia; order Cyanobacteriales; family Coleofasciculaceae; genus JBFLZA01. The sequence continues at coordinate 8,890 of CBKWLJ010000130.1, read as the reverse complement.
GGTTAGAAAAGGGGAACCAGAGGAGACTACGCGATCGCCATTTGTTTTACGCGGAATAAAAACTCTTTCAAGTCTCCCTTTTGAAGGGTGATTTAGGAGGCTCTTCAGGCACTTACACTGATAGAACAAGCAGCTTTTAACATCCCTTGCGAGACAATTAAACAAGATTACTAAAATCTGGAGTTAATATAAAATGAGTTTTCAAGAATCTAACATTAATACACAGGATTGGTCTGATTTAGTTTCAGCAGTGGTAGAAGCGGCTCTTACTCAGAACCAAATTGCTCTCAATCAGCTCCTCAAGCAAGTTATTGATGTTTTTTCTGCTAACCCACCCCAATTATCGAGCGGACAAACGGCGAGCAACTTGCTGATTCAAATTTCTCAAGAGCTTGAGAACTCCTTAGGCAGCCCGAATCATCCACTCATGGCTTGGTTTGTTGTCTATGTCGGCTTGGGTTCAACCTCACCAGAAGCGATCCAAGCGGTGCAAATGCTTTTAGACCAAGATTTTAAGCCATTTGACGATTTTTTTGTAGACCCTCAAGGCATTCATTTCTACGATCAAGGAGCAACGTCGGAAAAGCTCCAGCAACTTCCGCAACGATTATCTGAGTTTACTCAGATGACAATCAGAATGGATATCGCAGAAATTAATCATATAATTGAACGATTTCACTTATCTGAAAATGAAGCGAAAAAAGTCTTAATAAATCTCAAAATATTGGAACAAAAAATGAAGATTTCTCTTGATCAATTATTATCCATATTAGACTATAATGATGATTTACTTCAAAATGTTATTGAATCCGATTTAACCCAAACTGATAGTACTAATCGCTTTGGTACATAAATACCCCTCATGAACTGCGTACATCAGAACGCATGAAAATTAATTTATCCGCGTCTAGAGTGACTAGAGCGTCTATTTTCAAGACAGGCATCAGGGCGGAGAAAGCCGCCACCAAGTAATGAAAATAGCTCTCCTCTTGTTCCAGACTCTCCAGACTCCTATTTTCATAGGAGCCCTCCATGCACTGCGCGCACAACGAAAAAATGAAAAATCCTGACTCCTAAATCCTGACTCCTAAATTCTGGCTCCTAAATTCTGACTCCTAAATTCTGACTCCTGGCTCGGAGACCCCTGCCCCCTATTTCCAGAATAGATTGCATAGACTGTTCATCTTCCTGACTTCTCCGAAAGGTCAGGTAGCTTTGCCTTTACAACTTTTAAGATTGCTATAGGTGCTTACCTGTAAAATTATCTGACTAGAGCATTTCAACGTCACAATTACAGTGATCGAGATCGCAAAACCAAGCAGGATTGAGTCAAGTGAAGAATATTACTGTAATCACACTCTAGTTGTAGGGTAAATCAATGCTATCTCAGAATTTGAGTGAGATAATGGAATAGTGAGGAAAAGAACGGAACTAATAATTTTATTCCAAGGGGGAAATATGAACCTCAAACTGCTAGCAACTCTTACCTTACTGACTCCGCTATTTTTCACGAGCCCAGTTAAAGCTGAAAATCCCCTTCATGTCAAACAGCTATTATCAACTGGGGCTTGTGTGGGGTGCAATCTAGAAGGTGCAAACCTGAGTGGCGCACATTTACTGGGTGCAGATTTGAGAGACGCGAATCTGCAAGGGGCTAATCTTTCTGATGCCAATCTCGAAGGTTCTGATATGACGGGTGCCAACTTGAAAGGCGCTAACTTGACATCAGCGATAGTAACCAATGCCAACATGAAACAAGCGAATCTCGACCGAGTAAATTTTACTCGCGCTAAGATTTATGACGCTAATGTATATGGGGCATCAATGAATGATATGAATATCAGTGATGCTGAGATATTTAACACAGGAATCGGCATTGGCGGAGAAGATGCCGATATCATCAAAGATTGGCCATAGGTTGTTAGTAAGAGACAGCCCATGATTCTTTAAATATTAGATAGATGAGTCTCCCATTTCTTTGCGAAAACTTTAAGAAATGGGAGTTTCTTTTTTGCTCCTGATGTGTATTGGATTCGTGTTTTTTGGAAAGGCTCATGATTAAGACGAAAGCTTTGAAGATTCGTAGGGTGAGTACTGCCCACCATCCTTAAATCAGTGCCATTCGATTAAGACAAGCTCTTCAGTCTGTCCCACAAAAACTAGTGCCGTTTTTGTTTGCATAGGATACAGTCAGGGCAATGCCTGGCCGTGCCCCTGTAAATTTAATGTGCTCAACGCCTTACGGCATCTAAGGAATGACACAAAACCGCTGAACTCTAGACTCTACCTGAATTACAGAAAAATACCCGCCCATCAACTCGTTCACAAACACAGATGCTTGCATTTTTACCTGGCAGCAAATCGACGCACTGCTAACAAACTTCCCAGCAATCCCACTGAACCCCCCAGACTCAACAGCAGCAATGGCAGTAGCAATAACTGTAGGATATTAGGCTGCGCTCCTGCGGCAACATACTGGATGAAATCGGGGGCAGTAGCCAGCAAGTTAGCAAGAAAACGTTGGACAGTAGTAATGAGAAGCCATGCGATCGCAGCACCCACTACACCAAATGTAATTCCCTGCAAAATAAAGGGCAAGTAAATCCAAGACGTTGTAGCGCCAACAAGCTGCATAATCTCGATCTCACGGCGTCGTGCCATGACAATCAACCGCATCGTTGTTGTAATCACAGCAATGGCAGTCAAGCTGAGTATAGTTGTAATCGTCAAACTTACCCAGCCTAAACCTTGATTGAGCTGTTGCATCCGCTGAAGTACCTCATCCATGTATTGCACCTCATCAACTCCCGGTACTTGAGCGAGTTGTTTAGCCAGTATGGGTACATCCTGCGTATGTCTTGCCTTTACCTTCAATTCATCTACAAGAGGATTCCCTTCCAACTGTTCAGTTGCTCCTTCAACATCAGAAATTCCCATTTCCTTCACTAAGGCTGTCCAAGCTTGTTCCTTAGTAATTTTTTTGACATCCGTGACATCGGGAAGTTGAGAGACTAGGGGTATTACCTTTTCAATCGGGGCTCCCGGATCAAGATAGACAGAGACTTCCACCTGAGAACCGAACTGATTGAGCAATCCCTCTAACTTCCAAGATGCCTGCAAGCTCATGCCAAACAGAAACAACAAGACGGTGACAGTACTCACGGCTGCCCAATTCATCCAACCCCCACGCCGTAAACCTAGGAGAGTTTCGCGCAGGAGGTAGTCGAGTTTAGTGAGAAATTGAAACATTCTTCTTTTTCGCGTGCTGAAGAGAGATCGATAAAAATACCATTCTCTTGGTGGGTTATCCCGAAAAGATCGAGCGAATGGAACTGTTAGTATGAATGTGATAGGAATTTGTTGCAAATCTTAGCTGTATTCACGAGTCTCCCCCATGACTGCTCAACTCGTCGTTGAAAAGAAAAAATTAGACAAGCCCCCTTTAGAGATTCATTATCTAGGCGATCGCGTTTTGCGTCAGCCGGCCAAGCGCGTTGCCAAAGTCGATCAAAGCATTCGGCAAATCGCTCAAGAAATGCTGCAAACTATGTACAGCGCTGATGGCATCGGTTTAGCAGCTCCTCAAGTTGGGATTCATAAGCAAATTATTGTCATCGACTGCGAACCCGACAACCCCGAAAATAAACCTTTAGTTCTCATTAACCCAACAATTAAGCGTTTTGGTAGTCAGCTTTGTGACGCTCAAGAAGGTTGCCTGAGCATTCCGGGTGTTTACCTAGATGTGACGCGCTCAGAAGAAATTGAAGTTACCTACAAAGACGAAAACGGACGCCCGCAAACCTTGAAAGCAAACGGGTTATTAGCTCGCGCCATTCAGCACGAAATGGATCACCTCAATGGAGTCATGTTTGTCGATCGCGTGCAAAATGGTCTAGCTTTGACAGAAGAATTGAAAAAACACGGCTTCTCGACGCAAGCTGTTAAACCCATCGCCTAATCCATCTTGTAAAGAACAATGATGACACCAAAAAGCGGATTGTTTTTGATGGGTTCCTGCGTTGCTGCGATTGCTGCTGTTGGTTCAATTTTTGAACTTTCTTCTGGGAACCCCCAGTTAGGCTCATTAGTCACAGGAGTTATTCTGGCGGGAAGTGTGCCTTTAACTGGACTATTTTTCTACGCGGCCGTTCGCGATGCTAGGGCAAATCAGTAAAGTAGGCAAAGATGTTAGTAGTTAGTTGTGAGTCGTTAGCAGTTTTTCTAGTAACCATGCTTCCCCTACTCACTAACCACTAACCACTAACGAATGACCGGTCAAGTTTATCGTGGATTCCTGCGACAGTTATCTACGGGTGGTGCAGCAGCGATGCTGTTACCTCCCTACCCTCTGTCTGAATACGAGGAAATGCTGATTGGGCGTGACCCAAAAAGCTGCCAACTGATCTTAGATTCCAATCAGTATTTAGGTGTGTCGCGTCGTCATGCCACCATTCGCCCTGTATCTCCATTGGGCAATGGTCTTCCCCGTTGGGAAATTTGCGACTTGAGTAGTGCCAATGGTACCTATGTTAATGGATACTGCTTACGGGGTTGTCAGCTATTACAACCAGGCGATCGCATTACACTAGGGCAGGATGGGCCCACATTCATTTTTGAATGCCAGTTCAACACCCCCAATCCCATCCCTGTCTATGCCACACCCCAACCCACCCAATTCACCGTCGCAGCCAATATCCCTCTAACTCCTCCACCAGGGAGTGCCAAACCTCATAAACCCGATGCAGTCACCTTTACGCAGTTATTTCCCCTCGCTTCAACGGGAAAACATTTAACTGAAAAAGCGTTTTTAGGGCCTGCTATCTTAACGGTAATTTTTGTGGTGCTGATGTTTGCATCTATCGGCCAGCAAGATGTTTTTAATATGCTGGTTGCTACCTATTTAGCAGGGGCTGCTTATTACTTTGTTTATCAACTGTGTGGTAAGCCTAAATCGTGGTCGGTCATTTTATTTTGTGCGACTTGTACTGCCCTGATGCTAGTGGGGCCAGTGCTGCCACTCTTTATTACTATTTTTCGGGAGATTTTGCCAGGAAGCTTACCCCAAGAAGGGCAAATCATCAGCCTGATGTCTTTATTCATCCGGATGTTATTTGGTGCAGGGCTGATGGAAGAATTGCTCAAGGCACTGCCAGTACTGGGAGTTTATTTTATTAGCAAAATTTTGCCCTCTCCGTGGCGAGAACGGATTGGGGTTTGGGAACCTTTAGATGGGATTCTATTAGGTGCTGCATCGGCGGTTGGATTTACATTAGTCGAAACTTTAGGGCAGTACGTTCCTAATATTATTGATGATGTAACCCTGCAAACGGGTGGGAACCCTCAAGAGTTGGGATTGCAGTTACTGATTGCCCGCGTTCTTGGTTCCGTTGCCGGACACATGGCCTATACGGGCTATTTTGGATATTTTATTGGGTTAAGTATCCTCAAACGGCGTCAGCGTTGGCAAATTTTAGGCATAGGTTATATTTGTTCCTCCATTCTTCATGCGCTTTGGAATACGGCAGGGTTTTTTAGTCCTGTACTTTTAGCCGTTGTGGGGATTTTATCCTATGCCTTTTTAGCAGCAGCAATTCTCAAAGCCAGGGCAATTTCACCAACGCGATCGCAAAATTTTGCCACTCGATTTTTTGGGGACTAGTGCAAGAGGGCAAAAGGCAGGAGGCAGGAGGCAGAAGGAAAAAAGGCTTCTAAAGTAAGCTGTTTAAACATCCATGAGCGCAAGTTCACGAACGTTGCGATGAAAATCAACTTCTCGGAGAATTCTAGCTTCTGGCTCCTGAATTCTAGCTTCTGGCTCCTGAATTCTAGCTTCTGGCTCCTGACTCCTACTTTCAGATTAGATTCCTCACAATTTGCCTGAAAACTAAACTGATGTCCTAAGCTGCAACGGGTTCTGAAGCCGCTTCTTCTGGGGCATCATTTGACAGTTCCGTTGGTGCGCCTTCTTGCACCAGAGTGGGAGATTTTCCACCCTGTTTAACTAAATTAGTAACCATTGCTAGTAAAGCGTTGACTTTGCGAGTCCGCCACTGATCGATTAATTGTTCTACAGCATCCACACTCAGACGGCGTTCCATTGCTTCACGCAGATAAGCGGCGTGTCCTACCTCATCCCTAGCAACACTCTCGATACTTTTTTTGAGGTTGCGAGTAGTTGGTTCATCTTCGGGTAGCACGTTAGCCATTCGCTGAAAATCCTTGCTGGCATCTAATTCCAGAATATAGGTGCTGCCTAAAAATACCAGCCAATCGATAGTTTGGGGTTTCAAGTCTTCTTGGGAGTATCCTTCGTAAAAGGCTTCAAAGAAGGGACTGCGTCTACGTTCTTTTTTCTCACCCTCTTCCCTTGTTTTAGGCAAGTTCTTAAAGTCAATCATTTGCTTGTTCATCTGCTTTAAGCTGTGGGCAAAAATTTGGCCGTGACGTTCTTCATCAGAGGCATGACGGGCGAGTTTTTCTGAAAGCCAGGTGTCGCCTTCTTGTGCTGCGCGATCGCTTAAACTTTTAAGAAAGGACACAGAACCGGATTCCGCCAACTGAAACATAGCCAGCGTGTTGGGGCGCGTTTTGGTGTCGCGGATATTTCTGGCAGAGACATAAGCCATCGCGCTTGACCCGACCAAGTGTAGAAGGTATGTTAAAACGTTCATAAAAAACTGAACAGCGTGTTAGGAGTCTACTGACGGATCGTAACTTGGTTTTTTCAATTAGCGTTGATGAGTCTGGTACTGTTAAGAAGTATTGGGCAATAGATGCCACGAGTGCGATCTGCGCTGACGGGCGTTCGCGCAGCATGCCGCAGGCAAGACTCGAAGAGAGCTTCGCTATCGCCAAAACGCTTGACAAAGTAGACAAATTGTACAAAAATCTTCACTCCCTGCCCGAACCAGCGCACAATATGTAAATATGCCCCAATACTCAACTACAACGGCTTTCATAACAGGTGTCAGGGCGAATTCGCCGCCATCGTGCATGAAAATCACTCTCTCGGAGAATTCTGACTCCTGACTTCTGAATTGTGACTCCTATTTTCCTAGGAATACCAAAGCCCCTTGTCCTGTGATGGAGTGTTTTGCCGATGAAACTCACCAGTGTCACCGCTGCTGCCCTACTCATAACAACCAGTCTAACTGTGATGCGCGAAGCGATCGCTCCGCTTCATGTCCGTGCTGAAAATTTAGAACATATTCAGCAGTTACTGTCAACAAAAAATTGCCCTCAATGTGACTTGAGCGGTGCAGGTTTAGTTTTAACGGATCTAACGGGCGCTAACTTGAGTGGTGCTAACTTAGTTCGTGCCAATCTCAGCCGTGCGAATTTGGTGGGGGCTGACTTAAGCGGGGCTGATTTGACGGGAGCGTCTCTTAATGGGGCTAACCTCACGGGTGCTAACCTGAGTGGTGCTAATCTCAATGGTACTGACCTCAGAGATGCACTACTGTTCAACGCCCAACTCTACGGCACCAGTCTCAGAACTGCTTATATTCAAGGAACCGTTGGTATTCCTCAGTATGCTGGAACCCCTGAAGATTTCTATGCTTGGGGTGTTGTTGAAGCACAACGAGGGAACGATAAAGACGCAATCAACTTTTTCAATCAGGCTCTCAACGTCAAAGCCGACTTTGCCCCAGCTTACCTAGCTCGTGGTGTCTCCCGTTTCAATTTAGGAGACTTAAATGGAGCCTCTCAAGATGCCCAAACAGCAGCCACGCTCTTTTCTGTACAGCAAAATCCAAGGGGCTACCAAGTCGCACAGAATGTGATTAAGGGGGTAGAAATTGCCAAGAATCCTCCGAAAGCGCGAAGTGGAGGGGGTTCGCTCGGTAATGTGCTAGTGTCTATCGGTTCGTTTCTGTTTCAGTTACTCGCTCCATTTTAAAGAAGCGATCGCACAAGCCTTGTTAGGATCGTAATAATTACTATTGCTTAACGATTGGGTATGTCCTCAACTTCTACTCCATTACCAGCTTCCCTTGCGCGAATTGTGGAACGCTTTCAGCGACGTACCAACCCCAAGCAGCGTTATGAGCAGCTACTGTGGTATGCCAAGAAGCTTCCAGAAATGCCAGAAGCTGATAAGCTCCCAGAAAATAAAGTCTCTGGTTGTGTTTCCCAAGTTTACATCACAGCCGCTCTAGAAGATGGAAAAGTGTTATATCAGGGAGACTCTGATGCTCAATTGGTAAAAGGGTTAGTAGCACTCTTGATAGAAGGACTTAATGGACTCACTCCAGACGAAATTTTGCAAATTACCCCAGACTTTATTCAAGATACTGGCTTGAATGTGAGCTTAACGCCTTCGCGTGCTAATGGCTTTTACAACATCTTTCAGATGATGAAGAAAAAAGCATTAGAATTCAAGCTAGCAGCCTCTTCCCAAGGATGAAAAAACATATTTCATTGCGTTCTAAATAAAAAAACTCAAGGCTAATTGACGGACAGCCTCAAGTTTTCTTAATAAATTCTGCTTTTTAAGCTTAATAATTGACGTTAGAGAGGTCAATCATAGGCATATGATTCCATTATGCTTACTAAGCAGTTGCACGTAGACTTTGTACTGTAGCGGATGAAGGTAAAAAAAGCTAAAGGATGGATTGATCTACCTTTTCCCTTATCTCCCAAGCGTGCAATTTATATTATTTTCCTTTGATGAGTGCTTCTGCTACTGCCTGTATTGAGGGATAAGCTACATCAGGTTGACCATTGATATAAAATTTGCCGTCTACCGATTCACAAATATTGCCGACTACGCTCCCACCCGTGCTACAAATTTCCAACAGTTGATTAATTTGCTCAGGTTGAAACCCATTAAGGGTTTCACTCCAAGCACTTTTGTCAACTGGGCGAATTCTAATTGTTTCTTCCATAT
>CBKWLJ010000129.1:0-19536 GCA_966675205.1 uncultured bacterium | reverse complement strand
GCATTTGGCTGTCGTTGGCAGTTGACAAAATTCATTTCTTTGACCCCAAAACTGGATTGGCAATTCAACAGGCTTAACCTCACAGACTTTTAATCTGAAAATAAGGCAGAGGGCAGAGGGCAGAAGGCAGAAGGAATAAGAATTTTCCTACTTTGTTGTGGGCAATCGCCCGTGGGCGACTATTTAGAAAATAAGCAGAAGGAAAGGAAGAAATACAGACCATTCCTTTACCCTTTATCCTTTATATCAAGTCCGGCTAATTGCCCATAATAAAAATTTCTCCGCGTCCCCGCGTCCCCACGTCCCCGCGTCAGTCCTAACTATGGGTATTCAACCGGACACGATATTACCCCTTTCCCCTTTTCCTGCCCGAAGGCTTGAATGCTCAAAAAGCTTGGCGTGATTCCAAGTGAGCTTCTATTTCCTTACGGGTGCGCCAGAGGGGTCGCATTTCATTGCGAGCATATAATGCTAATTGGTCGCCAATATGAGGGTTTCCTGGCTGAGTTGCATTGCCGTAAGTGTTTAAAACTTTTGCTCGTATAGGATTAGAAAATTCAATGGCTGCAATGTAGGTATCGCCAGCAAAAGATTGAAAACGTGCATCTGTTGCAGATGGCACTAAATCCATCACTCGGAAAATCCCGAAGAGTCCTGGACCACCACTTGCGGGTAAATCCACCTTCCCATAGCGTAGCCGAGCCACTTCTCCCCAAGTTACATCGAGTTTTCCATACAGGAACTTGATTGTGGTTGCGGCTGTTTCCAGTGCTTTTACAGCAGTTTCGGGGTTCGCTATCCCATTTGGTGTTGTCAGGGGAGAGTTTTCGTTCCAAGCAGTGGCATACCAGTTACTCGTTGGCATTGTTCGCGCCCAAGTGGCAAAGAGTGCTGCCCCTCGACTGTCGGCATCGGTGTTTCGATCCCAAGCTTGCAAAACATCAGCCGCTTGATTCGCCAACTCACTCCCCTGCTGACGTGCTGCTTGAATGAGTTCATCAAGGACTCGATCGGCCATTTCCAGGCGGGAAGAGAATTTATCGGCAATCATTTGCTCAAAGCTCATTTTCTCCTTCTCCATCAGCATCTTGGCTGAACGCTGCGCCCGCAAATGCATGAAACGGGGTGCTAGGTAGGATGGATAATTTTGGGGATTGAATGCTTGAGGAAATGTAGATGTCCAAGGTGGATCGTTGGCATTTTGCAACCATCCGCTAGGTGGATCGAGAACACGGGGTAAGTCACGGTAGGGGTGAGTTTTCGTCCATAATGTGGCAGATGTCTCACCGGGAACAATGCCCTGCCAGTACTTCCAATCTCCTTGGGCGTGTATCGGCACTTGACCGTTAAACACATATAAAATATGCCCGTTACGGTCAGCGTAGAGGATATTGAACATCGGCAATTGCAAACGCTCTAATGCCGCTTCAAACTGGCTCAACTGGCTGGCCCGTGCCATGTCCCACACTTGTTCCATAATATGGGGTTGGTCTAACCCAACCACTCGTAAAGCCACGGCTTTACCTTCTTTTTGAGTTACAACAGGGCCATGAATCGATCGCCGCACGACTAGCTGTTCATTCCGTACTGTGCCATTTACCTGCTTGACTTTTAGGGTTTGTGTTTCGGTTTCAAAGGGACGAATTTGCCCATCGAGCAGATAGCCTCCCTCGGAGAGCGTTAACTCGTAAGCATCCCAGCCATCATGGGTGTTAACGGTAAATGTCCAACCCAAGCTATCGTTAAAGGCGATCGCAAACATGGGCATTCCCACAAAGGCAACACCATAAGCATCAATCTCTGGTGCAGTCAGTTGTGCTTCATACCACAGGAAAAAATCCGACCAAGGTAAGTGTGGGTTAGCCAGTAACATCGCATTGCCACTCGCTGATTTTGACGGTGCGATCGCCCAACCATTAGAACCTGCCGAACTAGGACGGGGGCTGAGATTTGCCACACTCTGGGGGTTGGTGACAAAGTTAAAATGAATCACCCTTTGAACGTGAGCGAGGACATCCACCCCATTAACGGGTAGCACTTGCTTGACTTCATCATTAATTTGCTCAGGATGTGAGCTGGCATAAGTATTGATTCCTGTAGCAAAGGCATCCAAATAGTTGCGTATTGTCGGGTTTTGTGCTTCATACCATTCACTTGCCCGACTGGGAATACCCATGGTTCTCACATACTTGTCTGAGTCCAAGTATTTTTCCCCAAAATACTCTGCTGCCCGTCCTCGTGCTTGACCGTACAATCGCAGAATTAAGTTGCCATGACTCTGCATTTGCGCCCAACCAAAGGATTGGAAAAGTTCTTGAGTGTTTTTTCCATAGATGTGGGGTACACCCCAAGTATCCCAAAGAATTTCTGTGCGAACTGAACCGATTGCTGGATTGCGAATACTGACAGCTAAGGCTAAAACAAAGCAAAGCAGTAAAGGAAAAAACCAGAATAGGCGTCGTTGGAAACGGACAGAGTGCATGGGAATTATGAATTATGAATTATGAATTATGAAAAAAATTACAATTCATTTTCTTCGATCAGGACGAGTGCTGCCCATTTCCTGGGGATGTAATCATCTGTTGTTCCCAGGAACTCAACAATATGCAAATTAGATCCCATGCGAGTAGAGCGTACAACTCGCGGAATGAAAATTCTTTTTGCCTCACACCCCACACCCACTCCCTACGCCCCATTTTCCGATTAAGTAGTCGCTCATGAACTGCGTACACCAGAACGAATGCAAATTCTTACTCCTTCTGCCTTCTGCCTTCTGCCTTCTGCCTTATTTTCAAGTCAGGTAGGTACAAATAAACGCAGGTATGTAAACAAATGTTGAGAGCGTCAAACCCTCTTCCCTTTTGCCTTCTACCCTCTGCCTTGCCTCAACGACAAATATTAATGCCCACCTGACTTGAAAATAGACGCGGGGACGCGGGGACAGGGGGACGCGGAGAGAAAGATTTTCATGCGTTCTGGTGTACGCAGTTCATGAGGGCTACTTAAAACGCTATATCACCATCGTCATCATATTGCAGGTTCTCCCTTCCTGTCGGATGAGTATTGTCTAGGGACGTTGGCTGACTTGTTTGCCACTGCGGAGAGTCTGCTGGTTCAACCCAACTTAACTCCTCATCTTCTTCCTCTACTATCGGTATTTCAGTCTCATCATCCCCATTTTCGTCTGATTCCAGTGTCGGAGTGCTGCTCAATTCAGGAATCTTGAAATCATTATTGAGATCGATAATTTCTCCCTCAAAAAACTGCTTTAGATTTCCCAGTGCTTTTTCAATTTCTTCTGTTGCCCATTCCACATCTTGTAATAAAAATGATGCTGGAGATTCGGTTACAGGAAGAGGAGCAGGAGATTCAGATTGGACAGGAGATGAGACAGGCATCCTCAACAGTTGCTGTTGAGAAAGGGGCGGGGAGTCCGTCGGATAAGTGGGAGAGATGGATTGTTTGTCTTCGCTGCCTGGGGATTGTACCAAAGTTGACGAAGCACTCAATTTTTGTTCCGGTTTGTACGCCGGGGATACTTGCTTAGTGGTAACCGTAGAGGCAGCATGAGTTACAGATTGTGCGATCGCATTTTGGGGTGTGGGTTCCCTCAGAGTACTACTTGCCGTTGATTCACGAGTCGCTGCCCGAGCAGGCTGCATTTCCTTGGTTTGAAGTCTAACTTTTACCTTAGAGTTGTAAACCGCTTCAAATGCTGCTTCAATATTGGGCAATTTGTCCTGAGCTAGCTTCATTAACGGTTTGGAACTAATGACCACATTAGCGATCGACCCTTCAAAACTGACTAACTGGCAATGCTGACGCAATAAGGCTTGTGTAGCAAAGGGCTGAAGTGCCGAAAGGACTTGTTGCCAGATTTGGTCAATGCTCTGTTCCGAATCAAAAGGATTTGCCGCAGGAGTGTTCGCTTCTCTGATTTGTTCAGACGGTTGTTCCTCGGGTTGAATTGAGGGTGAGGTGAGTTCTGATGAGGGGGATGCTGTTGATGGTTGTTGACTCGGCACTTGAGATGGTTGGGTGTGAGTAACAGAGGTTGAGACGGTAGGTGGAGGAGAGGACTTTTCCTCACTCTGCTGGGATGTGACGGGTGAAGATGCCTGTTTTACAGATGGTGCTGGCTGTACCGTCGAGTTGTGTGGCGAACTCGCTCCAGTCGTAGCCGGACGAAATCCGGATTCGGAACGGGTTGGGGATTCCTGTCGGCTAGCTGGAAGTGTAGACGGGGAAATCACAGGATTTGCTGAAGGGAGTAAGCCCAAGAGCGTCACTTCTAGCCACAAACGCGGCTGAGTGGTGTTTTTGATTTGAGCTTCGCTGTTTTTGAGGTGCTGTTGCCCTTGCAAAATCCTAGAGATATTCTGCTTTTGGGCAAATTCACACAGTTGTTTCCAGGTGGGAGGTGTGACAGCAACTAAATCGTTGCGATTAGGTGCGGTTTTGGCAATGAGTAAATCGCGATAAAATCCAGCTAGATTTTGCAGCACCACAAGGGGTTCACGTCCTCTATCCATCAAGCGGCGGCAATGGTCGAGAACCGTTTCTGAGTTATCCTCGTAAATCGCTGTAGTCAGCGCCATCAAGTCTCGTTCTGGCACCGCCCCTACCAAATCCCAGACTGCCTCGACTGTGACTTGTTCAGGTAACAAACTCAATTGATCAAGGAGGCTTTCCGCATCCCGCAGTCCCCCTTGAGCGACTTGCGCGACTAAAGTTACGGCATCGATTGTAATATCGATATTTTCTTTGGCGGCAATCTCCTGTAAGTGCCCTACCATTGCATCTAAAGGAATTCTGCGAAAATCGAATCGCTGACAGCGCGAGATAATCGTTGGCAGTACTCGCTGAGGGTCTGTTGTTGCCAGTACGAATACGACATGCTTAGGTGGCTCTTCTAATGTTTTGAGTAGGGCATTGAATGCTGCCACCGATAACATATGACAATTATGTACAAGAAGTCCGTTAGCTACAAAATTGTGGTTATCTTCAACTTCAATATCGTAGACTTTCTCAATGCCAGCGACTCTTACAGATTCGACCCGCTCCAAATTTGTACTCCATTGAAGGAATTGAATATTGTTGTAAATCTGCCAACCATTTTCTACTGGTGTCTGCTCCCATGGCTGTGTAGTGATAAATTTTGCCTGTAGTTCCTCGTTTGTAAGATCTTGTTGTTGCTGGGTAGCCCATTTCTGTAAGCCAACGGGCAATGATTTGGTTTTCTTCTGGAGAGTATCCTTCTGTATGAAAGTAAATTGATGGGCTTCCTTCCGGACTAAGCTGGAGTGAGCCATCATCCATGTACCACCAGGCCAATCCTTCCGGGGTGATTCGACGAAGCCAGTCTGTAGAGACAATTTTTTTATTGTTCTGTGGTTTAACGATGTCAAAGACTTCTTTAAGTTGAGGATGACAGGCTGTGCTGCAATAGACTGAGAGATTTCCGTATCCCTTGTTTGGTATAACTCGTAGCGTTGGGCGCAGTTCTGAACATCGATAAGCTTTGTATTCCAACCATTCCCGCTGTTTATCTCCATGTGTCCAGCGCAATCTGGGAAATCTACTGTATTGGTTTGGGTAAGTAATGCAGCCATCCCCAAGCAGAGTTCCGTAGATAAGTCCAAGTGTGTCTGGTTGCAACACCCCAGCGTTGGAGACAAACTTTTCTGTGCGATGCTCCCAAAGCCCGTGTCCTTTTTTATAAGGATGTTTTTCCCAGTGTGACTGAATACTCCTGACTCCTTTACCTTTTTGTTGTAAAAAAGCTGGGATATCCAGTTGCTGTCCACATCCACAGGCGCAGAAGGGTCGAATGGTTTCTGCTTGTTGGAGAATGGATGCCAAGTCGTATGGCTTCTGGCCGTAGGTATTTCCCTTGAATTGGTGCCCCCTGACGAATCTTCGCAGGCGTCCATCTGTCCCATATTTGTAAATGAGAGTGCCGCATCCACATTCACAGGAGACAGTATCTTCATTCCTTCTTTTACGTTTTTTGCTGATGTCCATCCGCCCTCAGTTCTGATTAAGTGATTACCCGTGCATCTAATTTCGCGGTTGGTTGTCTTAATGACTAAGGTTTCGCGTACTCCTTGATCTAGCCACCTCAATACTTTTTTGAATTCCCATGCTCTTAGGAATTCGTTGTAACTGAGGACTTTTTTCCCCTTGATACTAGGGTCATCAATCCTGATTAGACCTTCGCTGGTTAAAACTAAAGAATCTCCGGTTAGACATTCGTCTATGACGTAGACCTTGTATCGACACTGAACTGGGGCGAACTGCGACTTTTCGATCAGTTCTCTGATGTTATCCACCCCAGTGTTACTGGCAGCGTCGATTTCAATCACATCCAGTGCTGTACCCGACGTGATGCTCTTACAAACCTCACAACGACCACAAGGGGAATCGGTAGGTTTATCTTGCTCTAAGCAGTTCAGGGATTTGGCCAAAATTCGGGCACTCGAGGTTTTGCCTGTGCCTCTTGGCCCACTAAATAGATACGCGGGAGCAATCCGTTCAGTACGGATAGCATTACTGAGGGTGGTCGCGATCGCTTCTTGACCTACCAAATTAGCAAAGGTCTGAGGGCGATATTTGTGGTGTAGGGGTTCGTAGCTCACGAGGCAAGAGTGCGGGAGGATAGAGACGAGGATTTGGAGTGTGATCTCAGCAACACCCCTAACGACTGCACGATTACCTTTGGCGCTAGGGAGGCGATCGCGCAGTGAGACGCGCTAGCGTCTAGCGTAATCAAATCAATGGCTAATGAGCAGTGAAGGTATTTTAGCGGCTCCCCTGTTACATATTAGAGAAAGAGGCAAAAAGGAAAATTAAGAGAATTGATAGCGCTATAATATAAGGCTTTAGCAGTTTCTCTAGTCTTTAGCGTATTTCCAAAGGAGAATTTTCCTTGCCATTAGAACTTTCTCAAGTTTATGAAAATATCAAGCTTGTTTTAGAATCTGACAACTTTTATATTTCAGATTATAAATCAATTAGTTACGGATTGCAATTTGAGATTCAAATTAATACTTGGTCAGGTCTACTTAGAGTATATCAAAACAAAAAAGGGATTTTAAAAATTGATTACTCCCAATTAAAGGGGGATTCGCTAAATATTTCCAGAATTCAAGAGTTAATAGAAACTGCCATAGAAGCCAAATCAAATTCATCTCCCTCTAATAGAAAAACTGGTAGCCAATCTTCCCAAAAGCCTTTTGAAATTGGCTTTCCGCTGATTGGTACAGATGAGGCGGGTAAGGGCGATTACTTTGGTTCCTTAGTGACTGCTGGCGTTTATGTAGACGAAGTTGCTGCAAAGGAATTACTAGCTTGCGGCATTAAAGATAGTAAAAAACTTAATGACATCAGGAATATAGAATTAGCGAATCGAATCACAGAAATATGTTCTAGGAAATTTGCAATTATTGAAATCTCGCCTGAAAAATATAATCGTCTCTATGAAAATTTTAAAAAAGAAGGAAAAAATTTAAATACCTTATTGGGATGGTCTCATGCCAAAGTAATAGAAGAAGTCCTTTCTCGTGTAGACTGTCAAGTCGTTGTTTCTGATCAATTTGCTGATGAAAAAGTTATTTTAAGTCAGTTACAGGCAAAAGGTAGAGGTGTAAAGCTAGTACAGATGCATAAAGCAGAGGCAAACATAGCGGTAGCAGCGGCATCCATCCTCGCACGAGCCAGATTTTTAGAAAACTTATCTAAACTCTCAGGAAGGTATCAAGTCAACTTACCTAAAGGAGCATCTTCAGCGGTCATTACCACGGCTAGAGAGTTTGTGAATCGATACGATAAAGAATCCTTAGGAAAAGTCGCCAAACTCCATTTTAAGAGTACTGAGGAAGTGTTTAAGCTGGAGTGAAATATGAGAGTATCATTAATTTTTGCGGAGAAATGATAGAAAAGCCAAGTAAAAGGAGTATGGGAGATTATAATTCAATCCTTATATAAGGTAGAATTTATCTCTTTACCTTTATCAAACCCTTGGGAGCAAGATGATTTCTAAGCATCGCTTATCAATGTCTAACTGATACAGATTAAAAATGAGTGTTGTGATAAAATCACTTGTGTTTTTACGATTAGCAAGTCCCTGAAATAGGGTTTGTCTGTTGTCATTCACTATCAATTTAGTGAGACACTATCCTGCTTGTAACAGGAGTATCAGATTCAAAAGCTGTTTTTAAGTTAGCGTAAACCACTATACCCTTGAGCGTTTCCACCTCTGATGTAGCTATGATGGACTCACCTGCTTCTCTTTCTACTGGTGCGACAGACGAAATACCTCGCGAGGTGCGAGTTGCTCAACTTCGTAATCTGGTAGAAACTCTACGCATCGCTGATGAAATTGCTAGCCAGGGCTATCTGATTAGTAGCTCTGAACTGGCTGATTTAATGGATGTCAACGCGAGTGCTGTAACCAGCCGAGGCGACCACTGGCCTTGGCGTAACTGGATTGTGTCACGGGTTCGGCGTGAAGGCAATCAAATTCTCTGGCAGCTAGAACGAGTAGACCAAGTCAAAACCTCTGATTATGAGGGTTGAAGGTTAGAGGGTTGAAGGTTGGAAGGTTGAAGGTTGAAAAGCTGCTAACCCTAAACTTATTGATTTGTTAGCTTGCTAACAGGTTAACCTTAAACTCGCTCACCAACTCACCAACCTGTTTGCCTGACTAACCTTCAACTTGTTAACTTGCCAGCCTGCTAACCTTCAACTTGTCAACCTGTTTGCCTGACTAACCTTCAACTTGTTAACTTGCCAACCTACCAACCCTCAACCTGTTAACCTGCTAACCTTCAACTTGCCAACTTGCCAACCCCTCCATATGTTCTACCTCGCCAAGAGGTGGGTCTTTTGATGGCAGATAAGAAAATTCGCAAGACTGCTAATGGGTCTGCTAATGGGGAAAGCCAGAATAACCAAGAGGCAATAGTTGCCTGCGTGCGATCATAGGAGGGAGCGATCGCAAACAGTAAGGCGAAGCGAATTAGTACCAAGAATAGATTCACCCCTGCCGCTACTGTTACTGGGAGTGGGGAAATTCCCATGCTTATCAAGCTTACGCTCACCACAGAGGCGGGTAAGGGGAGAGCCTGTACGCTGAGGAGTAACCACAAATCGCTCCATAGCTGACCTGTAGAAGAGGCGTCTTTGAGGTCGAGACTGCGTCCCCACTCTTTCCAGGTTTCTTTCGCCCCTTCATACATTCGCACCTTCAATACCTTGGCCCCATCCAAAAATCCCACTTTAAATCCACAAGATGCGACATAACGAGCGAGGGTGACATCATCGCAAAATGAACCCTTAGCACTGGTATAGCCATTCACTTGGATTAGGACTTCACGGCGACACAAAAAACACTGTCCGTTTGCCATTACTCGTTCTGCTGCATCGCTACTGATGCCACTCGGCCCAAATCGATAGACTAAAGTCATCAATAGCGCAGGTTGTAACCACCACTCCCCTGGATAATTCAGGATAAATTGGGGGGATAGGGAAACAAGATCAAACTGTTCTGCCTCGGCTGTCTGAATCAAACCCGCGACTAAACCCGGTTTGGGCTGAGTATCGGCATCCATTCCCAAAAACCACTCACTGTGAGGGGAACTGTGCAAATACCCCGTATGTAGTGCCCAAGGACGACCCACCCAGTCTGGGGGCAGGGGGTCGTCAGTAATCAAGCGAAACCGGGGGTCTTGCTCTTGGGTATCCTTGACCAGTTCTGGTGTTCCGTCGGTGGAACGACTGTCTACGACGATGATTTCTCGAACTTCGTAGCTCTGCTGACTCAAGCCTACCAAACAAGGTGTTATGCGATCGCGCTCATTCAGAGTCGGCACCACCACGCTAACAGCGCCGAGTTGTTCAGGTGTGGTGGTTTGCGGTTCTATCGGCAGACGACGACCTGGCCCTTTCAAGAGGCGAGAAAGTAGAAGGAATACTGCTGGAATCTGAATGAGTAACAGTACTATTGCCAGAAAACCAGCAGTTGAAAAAAGCATTGCCGAACTATTCACTACAGTTGCCAAACCGCTCACTTGGGCATAACTCCTACAGGGGCTACTGGCACTGGGGATGCTTGGGGAACTTGAGTTTTTTCACGCAGTTCTGTTGCCGTTGCTGTTCCCTGAGCAGGAGCCATCCACCACAAAAGCACAGCCGGAGCAATGCCTAGCAGGATGCTCAACACCACTGGAATCCAAAGACCAATACCAAATAAGGTCAATACAATGCTAAAAGCAATGTTACTCACATAAACAATGAGAGGAAGGATTAACTGCTGACGTGATAGAGCAAGAGGCGTTTTCTTCCAGAACAGTGTTGCCACACTCATAAACAGACCACCCGTTGCCAGCCAACCCGCAAAATTACGGTAGGGCGTTCCAAAAAAGGAGCCGACTTGTCCAAAGTGCCAAAAAGGAAAGGCGGTTTGGCTCATCGCTGGGTCGAGTGCAAAGTCCCAAGAGGTAAGGAGGACTGCCCCCAAGACGATGCCTAAAAGCAAGCGCACGATGTTGAAGAACTTCCCGGTTTTAACAGTGGCATCAATGCCGCTACGACCGAGTAAGTAGCAAACAAATCCCATATAAAACCAGGAGAGGGGAATGGTAAATGGGACAAGTCCAGCTATCTTGTAACCCAAACCACTTAAATACCCGTACTCCCCAAAGGGGAACCCAGTACTAGTACCAAGAAGTTCACTCCCCAATGAAAGACAAGCAGCCGGGATCATAAACGTCAACCATTGCCGCAACCCTAGAGTTCGGTAAGCATAAATCGCGACGGCTGCTGCCCCCAAAATAATATTAATGACCCCACCCCCAGACATAGACCACCCAAACGCCTTCTGTCCAAGCGTTCCCAAGCCTGCAATCAATTCTGGATGGGGTAAAACGATCAATAATCCGGCTAGTCCAAAAACCATTGCCAAAATATGACCGATAAGGAAGTAGCGTTCGAGCCTGACAAGTTGCTTCATTAGATTACAGATACTCCTAACAAGGTGGAAGCCCGGTTTTGCTGTTCCGGGAAGGAGCCGCGTTTATTGGGAAGGCGGCGTGTGAAAATTTTGTGATCAGAAGCTTAGTTGTTTATAGTTTACAAATGTTTATGAAAAATTCTGCGATTAAATCCTGAGATTGTTGACGCGGAAAGCAAAACAGCGGACAGCAGTAAGGGGGTAGGGGCAAGGGATCGCTTCGCTCTAGGGAAAAGGGGTCGCTTCGCTCTAGGGAAAAGGTTAAAGGGAAAAGGGGAAAGGGATTGGAAGGCATTGCTCTCGTCCTCCTTTCCTCACTTCAGGGAAAGGGTTAAAGGGAAAACGATACCCAACTCCTTTCCCCCTTCGCCTTTTCCCCGCCCAAAGGGCACGCTTTCTGCCGGACTCAAGTTCATACTCAATAACAGCTAAGTTTCTGTACAAAAACTTACAAAGTATAAACTTCTCTATCCCAGACGAGAAGCAATAGAAATGGAAAAAGTGGATTGATGGGAAAATCGTTAATATATTGGCAGTAACCTCAGTCTTGTCAGGGCGCAACTTGCATCGCAAGCCTGTGGGTTGACCTGCTGCTATCTGCTTCATAGCATCTGTAACCAACATGACTTCACCTGTTTCAGAAAACCAGAAGACAGTGATTCGCCCCGTTCAGTATCGAGATTTGGAGGCAATCGAACAGCTTGCTACAGAGGCAACTGATGCAGATAGCAACAGTTGCTCCGTTCCCTTCCTTCGACAATTACAACAAGTTCGGCGTTGGTATGGGTTGCTCAAGTTTTTGAGTTGGTTTCCAAACCCTTACCAGTATGCTTTTTGCGTATATGTAGCCGAAGTCGTCCAGCAAATTCGCGGCACGATCAAAATTTCACCGTTTAATCATACCCGCAGCACTTGGCGAGTTGATCGAGTCTTGATCGATGCTGCTGCCGCAGAAATTGGCTCAGGGCTATTGCGCCATTGCTTGGAAACGATTTGGGAGGCGCGAACTTGGTTACTAGAAGTTAATATTCATAACAAAGCTGCCCTGGCGTTGTATCGGCAAAATGGATTTCAACCCTTGGCTCAGCTTACCTACTGGGTAATTGCACCCGAATTACTCGTAGAACTGGCAGAACATGAGCCTGATTTGCCTAACCTTCTTCCTGTGAGAAATGCAGATGCTCAGTTGCTTTATCACTTGGATACAGCATCAATGCCTCCCTTGGTACGTCAAGTGTTTGATCGTCACGTCCAAGACTTTAAAGTAGGCTTCGGGAAAGCATTACTCTCTAATATCAAGCATTGGTTTAATCATACTGAGGTGATCAGGGGTTATGTCTTTGAACCTCAGCGTAAAGCGGCTATTGGCTATTTTCAGGTGAAGTTGTGCCGAGATGGTGCTACACCCCACGCAGCTCAACTGACGGTTCACCCACAATATACTTTTTTGTATCCAGAGTTACTGGCTCAAATGGCACGGGTTGTTCAAGCTGTACCAGCACAATCTTTGCAAATTGCCTCGGCTGACTATCAACCGGAACGGGAAGAATATCTGGAACAATTGGGAGCAGAACGGGTAGAGCATACCCTGCTGATGTCGCGTTCAGTTTGGCACAAGCTTCGGGAAGCGAAGACAGTTTCTTTGGAAGGATTGCAGTTGTCGGAAGTCCTTCAGGGATTACAGCCTGCACGCACACCCGTACCGAGTCGGATTGCTTGGTGGAAGTCACTTTCCAAAAAACATCCAACGACGAGAGTCAATGGAAATCAGGCGGTTGCGGCATCAAAGAATGCTAGCCGTAAGGAGACAAATCCACCGTCTGAATCGTAGAAAGGGTTGAAGGTTGAATGTTGTAAAGTTAGCAGGTTGCAGGTTATAAGGTTGTAACTCCTAGAGCTTGTCCAAAAATAATTTCATCATTTCCTGATTTGGGCACGGCAACATTAATATTTAGGCAGGGTTGGGATGCTGCTGATGCCGTGCCCCTACAAAAGACGGATTTGTTTTTGGACGATGCCTTAGATTTGTGTTTTCCAACTTTCCAACCTTCAACTCTTCTTCAGCTAAAACTCCCATTCGAGGAAACAGATGCAAAGAATATCGGCGCTGGGATTAGATGTGGGTAGCAAGCGCATCGGAGTAGCCGGATGTGATGGCTTAGGGTTGCTTGCGACAGGACTCACAACCATTGAGCGCACGTCCTTTGAGCAAGATGTGCAAAAGCTTCGAGAATGGGTGGAACACAGACAAGCTCAGCTTTTAGTGGTTGGGTTGCCTTATTCGATGGATGGAACAGTGGGAACCCAAGCAAAACGGGTGCAAAATTTTGCTAACCGCTTATCCAAAGCGCTTGAGTTGCCTGTTGAGTATGTGGATGAGCGTCTAACTTCTGTAGAAGCTGAAGAGTTAATTAAAGCGCAAAAGCGATCGCATTCTCGTGATAAAGGCCTGATTGACCGCAAAGCCGCTGCTATTATTTTGCAGCAGTGGTTGGATATTCGTCGCCAGAAACAGCAGTTAGCTTCTGCTCACTCCAAGCGTATCGATGAAGTAGCCGAGCAAGCAGAAGACAGAGGTGAACCGTCTTGTAGCAAAATGCAACAGGTCGATACTTTGGATTGATAAGCTCAGCAGCTAGAAGGCTTAGTGCTTCTTTGAAAAACAAATCCTGTGGCTGAAGAGTTTCTTTCACCTACATCGGTCAGGATGATAACATGGAAGACT
Organism: uncultured bacterium; assembly: GCA_966675205.1. Taxonomy (GTDB): domain Bacteria; phylum Cyanobacteriota; class Cyanobacteriia; order Cyanobacteriales; family Coleofasciculaceae; genus JBFLZA01. The sequence continues at coordinate 5,800 of CBKWLJ010000129.1, read as the reverse complement.
GCTGGTTTATTACGAAACAAATCAATCCATGAGTTTGACCCAAGAGCGCAAACAAGAAATTATTGAGGGCTACCAAGTCCACGAGACCGATACTGGATCGGCAGAAGTGCAAATTGCTATGCTCAGTGAGCGCATTACTCGCTTGACAGAGCACCTGAAAATCAATCCCAAAGATTTTTCTTCCCGACGGGGATTGTTGAAAATCATTGGTCGCCGGAGACGGTTGTTAGGCTATGTCCGCCGAGAAAATAGAGAGCGCTATCAGAGCCTAATTCAACGCTTGGGAATTCGCGGATAAACTAACGATTTAAGCTTATGCCTACTGAACCATCCCGTCAGGCAAACAAAAGTAGCTCCTCCGACACCAAAGCGTCAAGCCAAAATGATGAGCGCTTGCCCTTTGAACCCCGCACTAAGCGCAAAAAAGCAACTAAAACCCAACCTGTTGCAGCAACTAGTCAAAAAGATACAACGAAAGAAAAGTCCACCACCGCTTCCAAGGAATCGATGGCGATTCCCGAAGTAGTGAGCAAGCGGATGGTGCGCCGGATGGCTCTATTAAGTGGAGTTCCAACCGTTTTGGGAATAGCCACATTTATTGTTAGCTATTTTTTAGTCACGCAAGTTGGGTTAAAGTTTCCTCATGTGGCAGTGGTTCTGGTCAGCATGGGATTTTTTGGCTTGGGCGTGTTGGGATTGAGCTACGGTGTCATCTCAGCTTCCTGGGATGAAGAGATACCAGGTACAACGTTGGGTTGGCAAGAATTCACAACGAACCTGGGACGCATGACAGCAGCATGGCGCGAGACGCGACAGAAAAATAAGGTTGAAGGTTAGTCTGTTAAAAATTCGGAGTTCGTAATTCGTAATTCGTAATTGAATTTTAGATGAGGATTTAAACTCCACCTAAAAGGTAGACCACCTAAGAGGTCGGGGACTGGAGACCCATCACTAAATTTATAATGACGAATTGCGAATTCACGCATTACGAATTATTCGTTGAAGGCTGACAGGTTATAAGGTTGTAACCTCTAGCTTTCAACTTTTTAACTTTCCAACTTTCAACTTTCAACGTTCCAACCTTCCAACTCTAAACTCCGCAGGGACTCTAAAACGATGATTGTGGTTATGAAAGCCGGCTCTCCAGAAGCCGAGATTTCTCGTGTTAGCCAGGAACTGAGTGAATGGGGTCTGACTCCAGAAAAAATTGTTGGTAAACATAAGGTTGTCATCGGTCTTGTCGGGGAAACCGCTGATTTAGACCCGTTACAACTTCAGGAAATTAGCCCCTGGATTGAAGAAGTACTGCGGGTTGAAAAACCCTTTAAACGGGCTAGCCGCGAGTTTCGTCATGGGGAAGCGAGTGATGTAATCGTGCAAACACCAAACGGCCCTGTTCACTTCGGTGAGCATCATCCCGTCGTGTTGGTTGCTGGCCCTTGTTCAGTGGAAAACGAGGACATGATTATCGAAACCGCACGTCGGGTTAAGGCGGCGGGGGCCCAGTTTTTGCGGGGAGGTGCCTATAAGCCTCGGACATCGCCTTATGCCTTTCAAGGTCATGGGGAGAGTGCTTTAGGGTTACTGGCGGCAGCGCGAGAAGCGACGGGTTTGGGCATTATTACTGAAGTGATGGATACGGCGGATGTCGAAAAAATTGCTGAGGTAGCGGATGTTCTGCAAGTCGGTGCTCGCAATATGCAGAATTTCGCGCTGTTGAAAAAAGTTGGGGCCGAGGGAAAACCTGTGTTACTCAAGCGCGGGATGTCAGCCACGATGGATGAGTGGTTGATGGCGGCGGAGTATGTTCTGGCGGCTGGGAATCCGAATGTGATTCTTTGCGAGCGGGGGATTCGGACGTTTGACCAAAAGTATGCCCGGAATACGCTAGATTTAGCAGTTATCCCGGTTTTGCGATCGCTGACTCACCTACCGATTATGATTGACCCTAGTCATGGTACGGGTCGGTATGAGTATGTGCCATCAATGGCAATGGCGGCGATTGCGGCGGGTGCTGATTCGTTGATGATTGAAGTTCATCCCAACCCTGCCAAAGCGTTATCGGATGGGCCGCAGTCTTTGACACCAGAGCGATTTGATAAGTTGGTGCAAGATATGGCGGTGATTGGCAAAGCGGTTGGGCGTTGGCCTGAACCTGCTGCTGTTTTGGCTTGAGCAACAAGCCTCCTTTTCATGGGGCAGGCAAGATGCCTACCCCACAAGAAACAGAAACCGCTCTATTGGTGGGATGGGGGCAGGCAAGTCTCTGGGGAAGACGTTCCACCGGAACGTCTCTACTACATTCATCAATGTCCTAACGGCCTTGGCGGTTGCTATAAAACTAAAAGTCGCTCCAGAATACCAATCATGAAGCGAGATGAAGTACTGGCGATTGTGGCAACACACCGGGAACAGTTGCAGAAAATGGGGGTAAAGTCCCTACAATTGTTTGGTTCAGTGGCACGGGATGAAGCTGGGCCTGATAGTGATGTGGATTTTTTGGTAGAGTTCGATCAACCTGTGGGACTGTTCGAGTTCATAGAGGTGCGGCTTTATTTAGAAGACATTTTGGGGTGTTCTGTAGATATGGGAACTGTGAAGGCTTTGAGGGAACATTTACGAGAACCTGTTCTAACGGATGTGATTCGTGCCCTCTAGAGACTGGCGACAACGTATTCAAGATATTCTGCAATCGATCGCTGAAATCCTACAACGGACAGCAGGGATGGAGTTTGAGGATTTCAGGGCGGATAGCACAATTGTCAAAGCTGTTCTCTATGACTTTGGCATTATCGGTGAGGCTGCTAGAAATATCCCTGTTGATATCCAATCCCGCTACCCTCAGATCCCTTGGCGTCTGATCGGGGATATGCGGAATGTCATGTTTCACGAATACTTCCAGGTAGAATTGGAGATAGTCTGGAGGGCTATTCAGAATAATCTCCCTTCACTAGCGCTACAACTACAGGAATTGCTGGAGCGCGAAGCTAGATAAGAATAGTGGGTAATCGCTTCTACTCAACAAATCGCGCCATGCTTGTTGTAGCGATCGGATTAGAGTATTCATGGCAATGCGGTGGCGGTTTGTCTCCAAGGGTTCACCGTCGTCAAAGATTAAGTCAGTGGGAGGCATGGGGGGTTCCCAGCCCAACATTTCTGTAGTCTTAGCTGACATCGCATGACCCTCCCGACTTTGGCTGATTTTATCTCATAATATTCAGGTTAAGCTGTGTTTGTTAGCAAGGGAGAATTGATTCTATATTCTTCTGCACCTGTTCAAGTTCCTGACGCTGCTGACAAATCCAAGCTTTTTCAGCTTCACGTTGTTCTGGGGTCTCCTGCTGATATCTCTCTTGTCGCTCTAAAAAGTCGTCATAAAAGGAGATAACTTTTGCAATAGCTTCGCTTGCTAATTTAACCCTATCATCAAAGATTACGCTAACAATATCGTCTATTATTGTAGTAACTTGATTTTTGAATTTAACAACCTCTTCCCAGTAAATATCGCCCCAACCCTTATTCACTAAAGTACCTAAAGGTGAACTAACAGCCACTGTAAAATTTTTGACATTGCTAGGTGGATGCTCTGTCGGATTACAGAACTTAGTTTTAAGTTCACTAAATGTTGAATCAATTTGGTTAATTAATTCATCTTTTGTTTGTTGATCTACAAGTTCTAAGCAACGCTCTATTATTTCCAGATTAATAGCATCAAATTCTTGATATACTATGTTTAAATTTTCTTTAATAATTCTGATCAAATCTATAGATTGAGAGTCAACTGCGGGGCGTATATCCTTAATTAAGCCCTCTTTTTCACTCCATCCAACTCCTTGTTTAGGCTGTTTTTTAGTATCAATAAACCATTTTTCCCTGAGCTGCTCAATTCGCTGTTCCCAAGATTTATTAACTTCTTCTATCGCTTTTAATCTGCAACACTTTCCTAGATTAATAATTCTTAAATCACGACCGCTAAGCTCACCAACTTGTTCATAAATCTCCTCTTTGGTTATCTCAGATATTCTGCTTTTGCTATTGTAGACATCCTCTGCATGGTGTAACTCATCAAAACAGGGTTGAATCAATTCTTTAAGTTTGATTGCGGATTTTTTGACTTCTAAAGAATAACTTTCAAATGCCTCAGCTGTTTGTGGTTTTTGTTTAGCAGGCAATTTATCCAGTATAGACTTGGCAGCATGGACAAATAAGGAATCAAGCAACTGAAACTGATTAGGTTCGAGTAAAGAGTACACTTCGTCTAATGCTTCTTGCTCAACAATTTCTTGACTGTTAAAGCTAGCTTCTAAAACAGACAGGTATCGAGAGTCAATTCTTAGATGGCTGCCAATGATTTGCAAATAGTTCTTCTCACGAGCGTCTATTTCCCCATCCACTGCTGACATCTCATAACCAAAGCTAGTCAATAATAGCCTTTCAGGTTCCGAGAGTGGAGCTGTCAGCGTTGGCAACACATTAGATTTTGTATAAAGCTTATTCTCGCGAACTCCCTTGATCATTTGGTGTGCCAATCGACGCACATCGCTATCTAGAGGGACAAATTGGTTGAGGGTTGTCAGTAGCCGTCTAATCTCTGCGTCTGTTGCCTTACCGTCAGCATGAATCACACCTAATAGAACTGTTACCAAAGCTGCCAGGAATATCACGGAAGGCTTTACTTCCTGTTCGCTAAGTTTTTGCCCAGTAATCTGCGATAAGAGATTAATAGTCTCAAAATCAACCAATGCAGTATTCATAAAACCTATGAATTAATCGTTTTACCAACCATTTAGTATGATCGAATTGACGCGAGAATAAATCCGGGTAAATACGGTTACCTCTACTAAAGTAACAAGCTAGGCTCAACATAGATATTGGCTCTCGCAAAATACAAATATGCTGTTTATATTTCCCCCTGCAATTCAAGCTGGTCTTGCGGCTGGCAAGTTTGTGCAAGTTATTTCATCCGCAGGAGTACCTTTAAGCATTGCCAGGGATGCTGCAACAGGACGATTCGTAGGTCATGCAGTCGGTGCAGTAGTTAGTAACAGTCCTTTGTCGCTTTTAGGAACTGCTGCTCAGATGGTTCAAACTCATGCAGGATTTCAAGGAACCTACGGCAGACTTGATGTTATACAAGCTGGCGTACAAACTCTACAGAATAGTGTCGGAATTTTACAAGCCACTACTGCTGTACAACCAATATTAAGTGCCGCGCAGATGTATCAAACTCATAGAGGTTTTACGGCTGTCTTGAATAATCTGAGTGCTATCCAGGCTAGCTTGGGCGTTTTGCAAGCGACTACGGCTGTAATTGGTGTTGGCGTAGCGGCTGGTGTAGCACTATCAGCAGTGAACTTCCATCAAACGCTGAAGTTGAGAGAAGATGTAAAGCAACTGAGGCTCGAAGTTAAAAGCGGCTTTATTGACCTAAAAAAAGCCTTGAAAGCTCAAGGAACAGAGATCATCCAGCGGATTGACGAAGTTGCCCAAGACATCAAATTTGAACAGCATCGTTTAGTCTTGATTCAGGCTTATGGAAGGTTTCTAGAAGCAACCAAGCTAATGAAAATCGCTATGTCATGCGAAGACATGAGTATCAGAAATGCTGATTTAGCCAATGCACGGCAGATGTTAGCAGAAGCATTAGCAGACTATAACAATCCTCGGCTACTCTCAGAAACCTCTGCGGCTGGACAACTCCGCAGACTGGAATGTGCTTGGGCGATTGAGCAGACAATCGCCCTATCTTATACCATTTCACTAAAATTCGGCTACAGATAGAGCCTCCAGAATAAAATTC
>CBKWLJ010000128.1:0-19598 GCA_966675205.1 uncultured bacterium | reverse complement strand
CTCTACCAACTGAGCTATCCCGGCTTTTTCTTAACTGCGCTTTATTTCCGGCGCTTAACTAAAGTAGCAAACTTAACAAGTCTTGGCAAGTAGTAGCTACTAACTTTGTATCGATGGAGTCTTTTTACCAGACTTTGCGATACTCGCGTCTACGATAATAACATCAGTTGCCTGCTACCTGACCTGTTTTTCCCATTGCCGCTTATCAGGTAAAGAAAGCCCGCGTATAGCTCACCACAAGTTGATTTAACGTGAATCCCTCTCAACGGATAGAAGAGAGCAAGCAGTAATAGCCGTTAATCTTAGGCATCGCCAAAGCAGAGCATCTCCTTTCGTAGGTGGATAGACAGGGCAATCACTATTTTGTTAGAGTGGTTGCCCTTCACTATTGGTCGCATATCACCGACTCCTGAAAGGCAGCAGGTATCTGCCTTTGAAGGTTATGATCCTGTAGCAAACTCTCACTCCAGATTGGTAATCGACCTCTGATGACAGCTTCTGTTAAGATTCAGCCCCAAGGCTTCTGCATCCAGTACCCGAAATCAACTTGGCGAGTCATCTTTGTCGAGGATGCTTCTGGCAAGTTTCAGTTTCGCCTCAGTGGTAAGGATTTTCGCTTTGAACCCCGCGATCGCTATTGCTACCCTACTCATGACGACGCCAAACGAGCAGCCTACTGTTTTTTGGAATTACTCAAACGCTTAGAGCGATCGCGGATGAAACTGAGCATTCTGGCAGAAATTGGAATTCTCAAGTTTCCTCAAGAAACCTATCGCTCCCATGAACTCTGGTTGTTAGTCGATCGCACCCGCTACAATTGGGAGGCGATCGCTACCGATGGTCTTTGTTTCCGTTCTCAGCGCTGGTACAAACACCCGGATACAGCTCTCGCCAAAGCTAAAGCACATATTGACCGAGAACTGGCTATTTCTCAAATCAGAAATATCGTTGGGTGGGTGTGACGATTAGCTTCGTTTTCTAAGACTCATTTTTGGTTAGAGGTACATCAAGATTCAGCGATCGCACTAAGAATGCCCACTCATCTGCTAATTCTTCGATCATCTTAGAAGTTGGTTTGCCAGCACCATGTCCTGCTTTTGTCTCAATTCTAATTAACACAGGATTTTCTCCAAGATGAGCGTCTTGTAATGCAGCCGCGAACTTGAAACTATGAGCAGGAAAAACGCGATCGTCATGATCGGCAGTGGTAATCAATGTTGCTGGGTAAGTTGTTCCCGCTTTAAGGTTATGCAACGGTGAGTAAGCGTATAACGCATTGAACTCTTCCTGGTTCTCAGGCGAACCGTAGTCCGAACACCAGGCCCAACCAATCGTAAACTTAGGGAAGCGCAGCATATCCAGTACACCGACTGCTGGCAGTGCCGCACCAAATAAGTCCGGACGCTGCGTGATGCAAGCGCCGACTAACAAACCACCATTACTGCCACCTGCGATCGCTAATTTTTCAGGTTGAGTATACTGATGCTCAATCAACCACTCTGCCGCAGCAATAAAGTCATCAAATACATTCTGCTTGTTCAGCTTGATTCCCGCTTGATGCCATTCCTCGCCATACTCGCCACCCCCCCGTAAATTTGCTAACGCATAGACGCCTCCCATCTCCATCCACACCAATCGACTCACTGAGAAACTCGGTGTGAGAGAGACATTAAATCCACCGTAGCCATAAAGAAGAGTCGGATTATTCCCGCTGAGTGGTAATCCCTTTTTATGGGTAATAAACATCGGCACTTGTGTGCCATCTTTACTCTTGTAAAAAACTTGCTGCGTTTCGTACTCATCCGGGTTAAAGTCAACCTGAGGTTGCCGGAAAACAGTGCTTTCACCACTTATCATGTCATAACGGTAGATTGTAGTTGGTGTTGTGAAGCTGGTAAATGAATAGAAGGTTTCGGTATCATAGCGCTTCCCATTAAACCCCCCAGCCGAGCCAATACCGGGTAAGTCTACTTCTCGAACAAAATCACCTTTGAGAGCAAAAATTTTGATAGATGAGCGCGCATCTTTCAGGTAGTCAGCGACGAACTGATTGTTGAGTAAACCAACGCTTTCTAGAGTTTCCGGTGCTTGGGGAATTACTTCTTGCCAATTTTCTCGTCCTGGGTTGGTGATATTGATTGCAATCACACGACCACGCGGAGCCTCTAAATCAGTGCGGAACCAGAAGAGTTCACCATCATTATCAATGAAGCTATAATTTGCCTCAAATTCGCTAATCAGTTCCACTACTGGAGAATCAGGAATTTGTAAGTCTTTATAAAAAATCAGATTCTTGGGGTCAGTTCCGCGATCAACAGAAATAATGAGATAACGACCATCCTCTGTAACACCTGCACTGAACATCCATTCTTTTTGGTCAGGACGATGATAAATCAGAATATCTTTAGACTGCGGGGTACCCAGTTGATGATAGTAAAGTTTTTGATAGTAGTTTATGGCTTCTAGTTGAGTCGCCTCATTGGGTTCATCGTAGCGGCTATAGAAGAAACCTTTCTGATCATGCGTCCAAGACGCACTAGAAAACTTGATCCATTTCAAATGATCGGGGAAATCTTCACCCGTTTCAGCGTGGCGTACTTTCCACTCTTGCCAATCAGAACCAGCAGTCGATAAACCATACGCCATCAGCTTGCCATCTTCGCTGATTGCCAAACTTGATAGCGCAACCGTACCATCTTCTGAAAGGATATTCGGGTCAAGTAACACTCTAGGTTCCGCATCAAGGGACGTTAAGGTGTAAAGAACACTTTGATTCTGAAGACCATCATTTTTAAAATAGAAGTAACGATTTCCTTCTTTAAACGGAAGACCATATTTCTCGTAATTCCACAACTGAGTAATGCGCTGCTTAATGGGCTCCCGCGCAGGAATTTCGCGGAGATAACTAAACGTAAGCTGGTTCTGCGCCTCTACCCATGCTGTTGTTTCCTGGGAGTCTAGGTCTTCTAACCATCGGTAAGGGTCAGCTACCTTGATACCGTGGTAATCATCAACTTGGTCAGATTTGCGGGTTGGTGGGTAGATTAGGTCTGTTGTGGAGGATTCCATGGAGAGAGATAATTTGCAGCACTGTCTAGTCTAGCGCTCCTTGTTTTTCTCAGTATGATGCCAAGCTAACCCTTTACCGCTAGTTTTTAAATATGAAGGGTCTGTACCGTCTGCACAGTATTCCTGCTCATGTCTTTTCTGACGATTTGTGCTAAACGCAGATTAAAAACTAGAAATTAAAGCAGAATGCATTCTGCTTTATAGTACTTTGCTCTTGTCCTAAAACTTTTGTGTCTTTTGATACAATTTTCTTTCATGAATTTCCTGTCTCCAGGTATACAGGTTATGAGCTGTGGACATGGTAAATTCCATAAAGCCAATATGCAATAAATCCTTTTCTCTGTTTTGCCTTTTCCGAATGGGAGGTAACTTTTTTAGTTAATTATCCATACCTCTCTTTATCTACACATACTTGATTTTTTTAAGTAAAGCTCAGTTAACCAATTCAAAAAAAATGCTCAACGCCACATCATCACAAGAATACTTAGCCGCACATTCGTCTCAACTAAGCTTAATGCTGCTCCAAGCAACTATTGCCAAGTTTTTAGAAAATATTGAAGAGTTCTTTACCTCTTATTTAGAGGATATTGGAATGGCTTGGTGGGTAGAAATTATTACCAAAAAACCTGACTGTACCTACTACTTTGGTCCTTTTGCTTCTCATAGAGAAGCCCAACTTTCTCAACTCGGTTATATTGAAGACTTAGAGCGAGAGCGACCCAAATTAATTGCGATCGAAATTAAGCAGTGTCAGCCAAGAGAGCTCACGATTTTTGAAGGTGATTTGAGAGAGAAACTTGACAGGAGCATTTCGCACGGTATTAGCGCTTAAACGATTTGAGCCTTTAAACAAGCTTATTTTTCGCAGATAGTGGCTACAGGTAGGGTCTCAAGCCCTGTCTTGTCTGCAAGTCTCTCCCTTAGTCGCTCAAGGAGCTTTCCCAGTGCCCAATAGCTCTCTTCGTTGATGACACTTACGGTGAATCCCACCCGATCTATGGGTGGGAAGTGTTCACAGCATAATTTATGGTGGGACGGAAGTAACTCTAACTTGCAACTCGAAGTCATAATGAGTATGATTTAAGGGTAAGGATTGAAAAAGACCACCGATCGCACGATGGTAGACGTAAGAGAAATTCCGTTAGCCCAGATTCGCCGTCCTCTGCCGCGAGAAAATGACCAAGCCAAGGTAGCTGCTTTAATGGAGTCGATCGCAAAAGAGGGATTGCACGAACCGATAGATGTGCTAGAAGTTGATGGTCAATACTATGGCTTCTCCGGTTGCCATAGATTTGAGGCTCACCAGCGTTTAGGCAAAGAAACCATCAAATGCCGAGTTCGCAAAGCACCTCGCTCTGTTTTACAGCGACACTTGGCTTAAGTCAAATACAGATTTTGCTATACACCGCATCTTCCTTAAGAAAGATCGACAACGAATTGCTACTTGCCTAACATCAAGAGGCGTGAAAGCCTCCTCCCATGAAAGAATTACTGTGAATTTAGGAGCAAATTATGCAAACTCAAGCCAAAGGCATTGCCATTGATATCGGTATTCCCGAAGAAAGTCGCAAAGAAATCGCCGAAGGACTTTCGCGCCTTCTTGCTGATACCTATACCCTTTATCTCAAAACCCACAACTTCCACTGGAACGTGACTGGCCCCATGTTTCAGACATTGCACTTAATGTTTGAGACCCACTATAACGAACTTGCCTTAGCTGTAGATCAGGTGGCTGAACGCATTCGCGCTTTAGGCTTTCCTGCTCCTGGGACTTACAGCGATTTTGCCCAGCTCAGTTCCATCCAAGAAACTCCTGGTGTTCCCAAAGCACAGGAGATGATTCGCTTACTAGTTCAAGGACACGAAGCAGTGGCAAAGACTGCTCGCTCCATCTTCCCGGTTGCTGAAAAAGTCAACGACGAACCTACAGCCGATTTATTAACTCAACGGCTGCAAGTCCATGAAAAGACGGCTTGGATGTTAAGAAGTTTGCTTGAAGAATAATCTTCGTGTATTCTCGGCTACAACTTAATGGTAATAGGAAATAGGGAGATAAAAAATTCCTTTCTCATCAATTCCTCCTTTCCTATTTCCAAATCCCTATTAACGATGACTCAAGACTTCAGTCAAAAACTTACCCAGCGATTGCAGGAAGTGATGCAACGGCTGGGTTTTCGCTCTTACACGCAACTGTGTAAAAGCACAGGAATTTCAGAGAAGCAGTTGATGCGTTTACGCCAAGGGCAAATATCGCAGATGCGAGTAAAAACTTTGCTGAAACTGTCTCAAGCATTGCAAGTGTCCGTAGATGAGTTGCTAACAACATTTTCCTGTGAATCTCTTCCTTACCCCCCTGCATCTACTGGAGGGGAAGCTACTTCTGTGGAGGCCTTAAAGCAGGAGTATCAACGCCTACAACAACAGCTAGAACAACAGCGAGAAACATTAAGGCAGGAATTTCAGCAGTCGAGTTTGCAAGTGCTGGAATCTTGGTTAGTGCAATGGCCAACAGCCGCTTATGCTGCACAGCAAAATCAACAGCTACCTGCCGTGAGATTGTTGCCTTTGGTTCGACCAGTGGAACAGTTATTGCAAGAATGGGGAGTAGAAGCGATCGCATCTGTCGGTGATGAAATTCCTTATGATCCACACTGCCATCAACTGATGGAGGGAATGGCGCAACCTGGGGAAATCGTGAGGGTGCGTTACACGGGCTACCGACAAGGAGATAAACTTTTATATCGAGCCAAAGTTAGTCCTATGAGCAATAGTCCTAAGGCTTGATCTTTCTCATTCAGTTTCTTCAAAATCTTAGTCCTCTGGATGAGCCTACCATCTCCCAAGCGACTGATGAAACTTCTGTATAGATTTGTTGCAATAAATAAGGTGACAAACTGCGGAGAGAAAATTTATGCGTCCTTTAAATATCGGATTATCAGAAGAGCAACGTCAAGGTGTAACTGAGTTACTCAATTGCGACCTATCAGATGCCTATTTGCTATTAATCAAAACGAAAAAGTATCATTGGGATGTTGTTGGACCCCAGTTCCGTTCGTTGCATGAACTGTGGGAAGAACATTATGAAACATTGACAGAAAATATTGATGCGATCGCAGAGCGAGTTCGGATGTTGGGAGGATACCCAGTCGGTACTGCTGAAGGCTTTTTGAAATACGCTTCTATCAAAGAAGATGCAGGTGATCTTCCCAATGCTGCTGGGATGGTAGAAAACTTAGTTGTAGACCACGAGCAAATTATCCGCAATCTGCGTGATCATATTGACCAGTGCTCTGAGCAGTATCACGACGAAGGTACAGCTGACTTCCTCACCGGACTGATGGAAGGACATGAAGAAATGGCTTGGATGTTGCGTTCCTTTATTGAAGGCCAAAGCATTCAGCCGGATGGCAGACTATCAGCAGAAGGGATGAAAGTTCCTGTGAACATGAAGTAGTCACCTACTATAATGCTTGGGAGGTGGGATAATTCCTGCCTCCTTTTGCTAGCTATTCAACTATTATCAACGCACTCCTGACTCCGAGGGTAGTGCAGTGGGAACATTACTAGAGTTTGAGGGTAGAGGCTTTTTCAAGAACCTCGTAGTTTGATAAATCCGAATCGGTTGATCAATGCCTTTAAAATTGTAGTCTTTCAGCGCTACTAAGCCTTGCTTTTTCGACAACCTAGCAAAGGTCGCTTCACTCACTACACATTCACCGGGAAGACAGACATGTTGCATCCGGGATGCCAAATTAATTGTAGATCCCAACACAGTATAATCTACCCGCTGAGAACTCCCCACATCTCCGACTACAGCCTTACCACTGTTAATAGCAATACGTAATTGGAGGGGTTCATAAAAAGCTTTAGCCGCATTCAGACGATCAAGACGCGAAAGCATTTTTCTAGCAGCACACAAAGCGCGGTCAGCATGATCGGTTTGGGGTTCAGGCGCGCCGAAAAAAGCCATAATACAATCTCCAATAAATTTATCGAGGGTGCCACCCACTGCAAAAACTTCTTTAAGCATTTCCTCGAAGAAACTATTGAGTAATTGAGCAACTTGTGGTGCATTCAATCGTTGTGAAAGAGCCGTAAATCCCACCAGATCAGCAAATAGGATGCTAATATCTGCCTCGACGGGTGTGAGACGCCCTCCTTCTAGTGCCCCCTCTTTCATAATGTGCTGAACCACAGCAGGAGAGTGATAGCGGACTAATCGCTGCCGAATCACTTCTTCACTTCTGAGTTTCTGGCTTAACAACCAACGCTGCACTGCTGAAGCCACAAGATTTCCCAAGGCAGAGAAAAAGCTGAGGTCTTCATCTCCACCTTGACTCCAGGGATTAAAATAAGCGCAGCCATCGGCATAAAGAACACCAACAACGAGATTTTTATCCCAAAGAGGAACAGCCAAAGCACTCTTGATCCCTTTGGCTAATATGCTATGTTCTCCATCGAATCGATCATCTCTTTGGGCATCAGCCGTTTTAATCGCAACTCGTTCGGCAAATACTTTTTGGCAGATAGTGCGGCTAATCCAACTGTCATCAGGTGCTAAAGTTGCTTGAGCTGAAACATCTCTGACCGCAGCATTCAATATTTCAAGTTCACCTAAACCTTCAATATCAACCAATAAAGCCAAACGCTCAATACTTGGGAGATTACGGAATACAACTTGCTGAACTTGAGAAAAAATCGATTTTATGGATACTGCCGAATTCAGATTTCTCCCGATATCCACTAAGTCTTTGAGACGACTAATCGTTGTTTGATAGCTTGTTTCCTTCTCACCCAGTTGATCAACCTGTGTCCATTTTTCTTGCAAGTCTTCGGCATTGCCAAAGACTTTAACTTGTTGCTCGGGAAGTTCTAGAGGTTTCTGATTGGGCTGAGGATGATTACTCATCAGCACAGTCAAAAAAATTGACCCAAGATAAATAACATCTCCGTGCTTGATGGGTTGAGGGGATGATACAAGTTCTTGATTCAATCTTGTACCATTTTTGCTGCCTAGGTCTTCAATCAGCCATTCTCCTGTTTCAGCTTTCAAAAAGTGAGCATGATATCGAGAAATCTCAGAGAAGGGTAAGTGTAGATCACATTCAGGTAAACGACCAATCGTAAATTTATCCTTATCTACCTGTACGGTTCTTTCTTCGTCTCCCTCCTCTCCTTCGTCTCCCTTAATTTGTAGGTGCAGCTTGAACTCAGCCATAATTTCCAAACCTATTTGAATTTTGGCTCTCAAGGTATACTAAAATCCAGATTCAGTGAATGTTCACTGAAGGCTACGATGTCGCCTTGAGTTATAGCAATAATCCACAGAACAGATTAGTTGAGTAGATGCACTTGACGATGCTCGTTTTAAGGGGAATAGTTCCCTAAAAAAAACACTTTATATTTAGGGTAGCCTGACAGATGTTGGCTAAGCACCTCTTTTCAAGCGGGGGAGCTGGGGGGACAAGGAAGACAAGGGAAGAGAAAGTATTCTGTCTGAACGCAACTCGGTATCAAAACGATTACTCCTGTTTGACAGTATCTGGGACGCCCACTGGGGAGAAACCTGCGATCGCTTTTAGATTTTGGCTACGAATCAATTCCGTGAAATTCAAGCTAGATCGTGCTTCAACCTGAGCAACACTTTCAATAGCCGCTAATAGGTGCTGCGCGGCTTCCGTTTCCGTGTAACCCCGCCGAGTTGCGATTTTGATGGCGTTTTCATCCGCTTCTAACTCCGTCTGAGAACTGCGAGTCCCACGCCAAATTTGAGTCCCTGCGATCGCACTCAATCCTGTCGCCACCGCAATCCCCACAGCATCTCCCTGCGCCAATTCCAAAATTCCGCCTAATAACCCCACTAGAACCACGCCTTGATACAAGTCCGGTTTAAACCACTTGATGCTAAGCAACCAGCTAACGGTTCGTAACAACAGTAAATCCCGTTGAGGCTTGGGTAAGCGACGCCACAGATCAAAGTTGATATAAATCGGTCGTGCTTGCGACCAAGGCAAGGGAAAGGGGCTGTCAATTACCGTAGTTTGTTGGGGTTTACTAACAATTTTCGTTAGCATTCGCCCAGAAGCAGGCATGAGTTCAATCAAGCGGCGAATTTCAGGCTCTGGTTTCATTTGACGTGTGTGCTGGGGATTAGATCAGTGACAAAGGTTTAAGAAGGGGAACCACCCAAAAGCGATAGTAGGGCAGGGTAGTTCATAATAGGCAAAGAAGACTGTGAAGAATTTCAAAGCAAGGGTTACACATTGATAACGATTGCCCTACTCGAAACTGTATCCTGCTAGTCATGGTTTGAATCGGCAATTAACGAAAAGGATTGCTACATGGAAGCTTTTTCCCCAGTTCCTCCCCCTTGGACAAAATCGGCGATTCACGCCATTGACTTCTGCTGCCCTCAATGCCGATCTTCTGTAATGAAAGCTGAGCGGGTTTGGATTAATCGGCGATCGCCTGTGATGACAGAAGACTACCGCCGGAAGTGGCAGGAGTTCTATCAATGCCAGTGTACTCAAGTCTGGTGGGCATGGAGTAGCGATCGCCCACCGTCAGATTTGGCGAAACACGAAAACCCACCAGCACCTTGAGTGTTCAGTGGAGAAACATTTGTTTGTTCCTCAATCCTTGTTCAGTCCACTAGATGTCTTGTCGGAAGGTCGAGTTCTGCCAAATCGGAGGAAACTAGGTAGTCAATCAGTTCTGTCACTCCAGCACCACGCTCGCCTTTTGTCACATAATCAGCACGCTCTTTGAGCATCGGCAAGGCATTTGCCACCGCAACCCCACAGGCACAGAAATTTAATAAAGTATGATCATTCTCCGCATCCCCAACAGCAACAGTGTTGTGCGGTGATAATCCCATTTCCTCCAAGGCAGCACCAAGTCCAAATGCTTTGTTAATGCCTGAGGGCAGCACCATCACAGCACCCTTGTTAAAGATAACTTGGTATTCGAGTCCCAACTGGCGAATTACATCTAAAACCGTATCTTCGTGAGGATGCCAAGTGGCAAGAATGACCCGTCCTACAGCAAGATTGTCAATTCCTCGCTCCTGTAGTGCTTTAACAAATTCTGGAGGTGGAGGTTCACCTAACGGTTTTTCTTCACGCGTTTCGGGTCGATAGAGCAAGGCTCCATTCTCAACGACTACCCTTTCAAAAAGGTCGAGCTGAGGAAACACATTACAAAGATCGTCCAAGTGCCGCCCTGTTACTAAAATTAATTTTCGACCGGAATCTCGCAGACGCCCAAGAGCGGCTAAAGTTTTTTCATCTACCTGTCCATTTGAGGCAAGTGTACCGTCATAGTCAGTGGCCAGTGCTAAGTAGCGCATTCAGTTCTCCTAAGAATTGATTCCTCTTACCACCGAGCTAATCGTACTAGACGAGAGAGCATGGCTTGATCATGCTTGAGTGGTACGTCTTAAAGGACGTGTCACAAAAGGCAAAATTTGCTATATTACTTTTGTAATGTATATACTACAGATAAATGAATTGACGAGCGGAGGCTGTTCTCATACCTGTAGGGAGCGATCGCATTTATCTAGTTGGTAGCGATTCAGAAGACAGCCGCCCATGTGCTAAAGCTCACAACGAAAAAATGAAAAATTCCCTCTCCTGAATTCTGACTCCTGAATTCTGACTCCCTGACCCCTGACCCCTATTTTCAAGCTAGACACCTATGTGCTGCCGCACACAACTCGCGGAATGAAAATTCTTCTCCCTTCTGCCCTCTGCCGTTTTCCTTCTGCCTTATTTTTATGAAGTGTGAACTGTGTGAAAGAGAAGTTGAGGATTTAACCATCCATCATCTGATTCCCAAACAGAAAGCCAAGCAAAAAAAAGCGGAAGCTATTCCAACGGCTAATATCTGTTCACCCTGCCACCGACAGATCCATAGCTTCTTTGACAACACCCGTTTAGCCCAAGAACTTCATTCCCTAGAAGCTCTACGAAATGAACCCAAAATGGCAAAATTCTTAGCTTGGCTGAAGAAGCAAAAGTCGGATAAGCGGGTTCAAGTACACCGTACCAAAACAGCTCAGCGTTAATTCAATTGAAAACTGAGTGTTTCACTAAACGCGGTCATGAGCTAATCGGCATAAAACATTGCATAGTTGGGACAGGCAAGATGCTCATCCCACCAGAAAAGAACAACCCTGACTCCCCAATAAAATGCACAACAGCTTAATCTAGCAATCCCGTTCATAAATCCTAATACAGCGAAGCTTCCGAATTAGAGGGAAGAGCTAGTGTAGTTGAATAACAACACTCTAACTACACGGGTTAAACAACCCATTTTTAAAGATGACTCAAGCTCTGAATCCAACTCAAAATCACGAAGCTTCTTTAGACGGTTTCCAGCAATATGCTGCTGATTGCCTCCGAAATCACGAGCAGGAGGTTAGAGAAGCCTTAACTCGCAGGCATATTCCCCTGATTAAGGTTCAACCGCTTGAAGAGGCTTATAAAATTTCACTTAAGCTAGGCGATGGTATTTCCTTCGAGTCAATTCAAAAGACAGTATTACAACAAATCAATGCTGCTGCTTATTTCATTCGGGATTTTCAAATTGCTGTTTTAGGGCAGCGCACTAGCGCTTTCCACCTCTATGAAGTTGAAATTCAAATTGAGCGAGATATTAAGTATTCGTTCAGGTTTGAATCAGGAAAACTTTTAATTCAACTTCCTTATTGGCAGGTTAGCTTTCTGAATCGTCATCTATCCTATCAGGAGTTGATAGCTCATTGGAACCGAGGTCAACACTTATCTAAAGGGTCTCCTGTTCGGCAGCTTTGGTGGTTATTCAATCCCATTGGTGAACTCCGCTCTAATCTTAGAGCTATGCTGTTGCTCGCTGTACAAAAGCGAATTTTGGGAATTGACCAATTGTTTGTCAAGTTTGACCTGGTTGATGTGGAAGCATATCCAAAAGCTGATGCGCTTGAAAGTCAGAATTTCAAAGATAGTGCGATCGCATTTTTGAAGCAGACGGTTGATGAGGATAAACTTGGACTCAATTTGGATCTTGTACTCAAGAATCAAGATGAGAGAACGTTAGCGCAGTTACTGGGTTTATTTAAGAAAAATTTAGCCGATCCCGGTCAAATGGAGGAACTGATTGATGCCGGAACCTTAACCCTACAAGAAGTCATTCACGAGGAACAATCTCAAGTGGGTATCAAGATGTTTGGGTTCGTGAATATCGGCAATTATCACCGCATTGATGTCGCACTAAATCTGAGTTCAGGCTACCTGAAAAAATATGTTGAATTAGTGCCCAGAAAAGCAGAGGTGAAGGCTGTGCTATTTGGTTTTGTAAATGTCTATACCATTGATGACATTACAGTCAAACCGAACTTTCATGGCGCAATGAAGCTCAATTTTGAAGCAGCGGCGTTAGAGCGGGCACTTCAAGAGATACAGTTGGCTAATTAGGGAATTAGCAATAATGTCGTTGCTTTTTTCTAGAGGGGTGTGTCCTCAGCTACAGTCCTTTGGGTCACTCTAAATCACAATAGGGGTCTAAACGCTACGAGACAGCAAGCTGTTTGTCAACAAGAGCTAATCGATGAAACCCCGCATTATTATCTGTGGTTTGGGTGGCACTGGATACAAAGTTTTCTGCTTGCTACGGCAGCAGGGAGTGGCTGTTGTTGGCATTAGTGACCGACCTCTTCCTGATGAGGGAGAGGATGTTGTTATTGGAGATTTACGAGCGGCTTCTACCCTGCGACGTGCCGGTATTCAGGAAGCGAATACTCTGATTCTTGCCAGTAACGACGATGCTCTGAATTTAGCCATCCTTACTCAAGCCAGAATCCTAAATTCTCAAATTCGCATTATTAATCGATTATTTAATACAGGTTTAGGCGATCGCTTAGATCAAACGCTTCCTCATCATGTCAGTTTAAGTGTGTCGGCATTAGCGGCCCCCGTGTTTGCCTTTGCTGCCTTGGGGAATCGTGCGATCGGACAACTACGTTTGTTCAATCAAACCTGGCCCATCTACGAGGAAGTGATTCATGAACATCATCCTTGGTTGGGACGCCGTTTAAGTGAGTTATGGGATGATCGTTCACGGATGCTGATTTACTACCTACCGATGAACGGTCAGATAGATTTAATCTCTGGTGTAATTAAGGGACAGCAATTGCAAGCGGGCGATCGCTTAATTATCGGCACCCAACCCAACGTTCGCAATCGTCGCAAATCCTGGTTACGTAAACTGCTGAAAGTCTTCACCAATCTCCGACAGTTTCAGAAACACGCTCAACCCATGTTAGCGATCACCCTGACTTTGTTGGTGATGATTTTTGTTGCTACGCTGACCTATGTTTGTGTCGATCAAAAGATAGATGTTGTTGATGCTCTCTACTTTTCCGTCGGCATGATTACCGGTGCTGGAGGTCAAGAGCAAGTAGCAGAAAATGCACCCAACAGCATTAAGGTTTTTACCACTGTGATGATGCTAGTAGGAGCAGGGGTGATTGGGATTTGTTACGCCCTGCTCAACGATTTTGTCCTGGGAACCCGCTTCAAACAGTTTTGGGATGCCGCCAGGGTTCCAGCACGACATCACTACATCATCTGCGGACTAGGTGGTGTTGGCGTGCAGATTGTCAACCAACTGCATTGCCACGGACATGAGGTTGTGGTCATCGAGCGCGACCTCAACAACCGTTTCATTAATATAGTTCGCTCTCAAGGAATCCCTGTCATTCAAGGGGATGCCAGTTTATCGGCAATGCTGACAGCGGCTAATATTCTCCGAGCTGAAGCTCTTTTAGCTGTAACCAGTGATGACACTGCCAATTTAGAAATTGCGCTCAGTGCCAAAAGCCTTACACCCAAATTACCTGTAGTTGTGCGTAATCAAGACCCCCAGTTTTCTCGAATGGTACAGCAGGTTTTTGAATTTGAAGCTGTTTTGTGTCCAGCCGAGTTAGCCACTCCATCCTTTGCTGCTGCGGCTTTGGGAGGACGAATTTTGGGCAATGGCATGACTGGGGATACACTTTGGGTTGCTCTAGCCACCCTAATTACACCCGAACATCCGTTTTGTGGACGCCGTGTTAAAGATGCGGCAATGAAGGCTGACTTTGTACCCATGTATATCGAAACCAAATGCCAAACTTTACATGGTTGGGATGTGTTGGAAACCTGCCTCAGTGCTGGTGATGTGTTGTATCTCACCATGCCAGCCTCTCGGCTAGAGCAGTTGTGGCGCGTAACCCCTTCTCAATTAATTGCAAGTTGAGTTGATGAGGAGCCTCGACAGAAAGAAAAACGCATAAACTGAATGACCCGACTTCAACGAAAATCTCAAACTGGTCATACTTGCATGTCAAAGCTCATATCTTTTCTCCTCAAGTTTGCTACAGATAATTGACACTTCAGGCGCTCCGGAGTAGAGATTGATTTGTAGCAAACATTTAGGTATTTGATATCAGAGCGCACTCTCCTCAAGATTTTGTGCTTCAGTCACTGCCATTCTTCATCAACTAAAAAATTCCTACCAGGATAGTGGTCGTCATTAAGGATAATGCAACAATCAGGATAAAGATTAAACCTGACAGGTTTAAATAGTGATTTTTCCCGGATTCCTCTGGCCAACCTTCTTCCTCGAAATGCATTTGCCGAATGACATTGGAAATTTCTTTTGCATCCCTTACATGATGTAGTGCCTTCGTTTCACCATTAGGATATTTCACAATGAAGTAGGTAGGGACTTTGATATAGTCTCCCGTAATATCAGGCGCATCTACTGCTAATTGCTTAGCTTTTTCTTCAAGAGTTTGATGCTCTTTAGAGATTATGTCTCCTGGATTTACTGTTAGGTTTCGTCCTAGTGTGGCGTAACTTACCATATGACCCTCCAGTATTGCAGAGTTTTTAGATGAGACTTATTTTAGGAAAAGGAAAGCAATTTTTCTATTGTTTAATAAAGGTATTTAATGAATATTAGTAATACTTTATTTTTTATGGAGCTTATCCTTAAGAAAGTTGATTTTCATGAATTTTAATAACTTTAATGTTAGAAATAGAGAAGCTAACGTCAAGCTATTGCTGTGACGTTAGTCGTTCAGCCGTTCATTCCTTGTCAGTTATATAAATTTGGGCTTACCTATGACTCGAAATTACTGAGCTTCCATCCAAGCTATGCAGTTTTGCATTTCCTGTCGCATTGTTTCTAAATCAGCATGGAAGCGGCGACCGTGACCGGGTAGTACCCATTCAAATGAGTAATGAATTAGCTTGCTCATCGATTTAATTTGTTCTGACCAAGAGTACCAGCAGTAATCGCGAAAGGCGATAAGCTGATTAAATTCTTCATCCCAAGCGAGATGGTCGCCAGTGAACAGAAACTTATTGTTGCACAATAAAACAGTGTGACCTTTACTGTGACCAGGAACTGGGATAATCAACAGGTCGGGAGCAAGCTGAATCGGTTCGGAACCTGTGAGCTGAATTTCTACATCGCGAGTTCCACTGGTAATGTCATCGTAATGCAAAATGCGATCGCATCCAAAATGCTCAGCGTATTTTTGATGATCGGCAACATCATCCCGATGCGTCAAATACATATAACGAACTCCACCCATCTCCTCGAGGCGCTTGACTAAAGGAGGTGCAAAGCGAGGTGAATCTACTAAAACATTGCCGTCAGGACGTTGAATAAAGTAACTGGCGGCCGCGTAGGACTTCTCAGAATGGTAGCCGCAGTGGTAAACATTGTCCTCTATGGGAATTGGAAAACTCAACTGAGCAGCTTTAATATCCTCAGGCTTTTCCACAGTACCAATGGAGGACGTTGGACAGGATAATAAAGCTTGGAGCGATCGCAAACGTTCTTTGTCAGTAGTAGGTTGATGATAAACCGCAGATTGATCACCTGCACGATCAAACACCTCCGGAGTCATCCACCGACAGGTGTCACAATCTATACAAGTACTATCGACGTAGAAGTCACCGCTGATATTTTCAGAGCGGCGTTGGTTGAGATGAGCCATGGTGAAATTATTTTCAGTAGCTAGTGGTGCATTGAAATAACGCTGTGTTTTATGCAATTGCATCATCGCGTTGCCCAAAGACGAACAGAGCATCTTGCAGCACAAACGCTCAGGTACAATTGCGATCGCACCTCACACCCATGTCAGGTCATTAACCCTTTTAAAGGCTGGGATTATTTGACCCTACTCCTAAATCATACTCGTTATGACTATGATTTGTCTGGTTCTTACCGCCTTGTCTCTTTAGGGATAGCTTCTGACTCTAGACCTCTATGATCTAGAGTTGAGTTAAAACCATAGGTTTCTCGTACCAAGTAAAGGGGGCGTCCTTTTACTTCTTCATAAACGCGCCCTAGATATTCACCAATAACACCCAAGCTAACCAGTTGTACTCCTCCTAAAAAGAGAACCGCTACCATAATCGAGGCATAACCAGGAAGATCAACGCCAAAAATAATAGTACGCAGAACTAAAAAGCTGGCATAGAAGAATGTCGGTATGGCAACAAAAAGACCAACATAACTCCAGACTTTCAAAGGAACAAAGCTAAAAGATGTAATTCCATCCAAGGCAAAGTTCCACAATCGCCAGTAGTTCCATTTTGTTTCTCCCTTATAACGAGAGGGACGATCAAAAAGAACAGAAGCTTGTTTAAACCCGACCCAGGCAAACAAACCCTTCATAAAGCGAGTCCGTTCTGGCAATTTTTGAATAGCATCTACAACACAGCGGTCTAGTAAACGAAAATCCCCTGTATCCCGAGGGATTGGAACATGGCTGATACTATCAATAACGCGGTAAAAAGCATTAGCGGTAAAGCGTTTGAGCCAACTTTCCCCATGACGCGATCGACGAGTCGCATAGACAACATCATAGCCCTCGCGCCACTTCGCCACTAAGTCTTCGATTAATTCAGGTGGGTCTTGTAAATCAGCATCAATGGGGATAACGGCCCTACCCTTGGTATAATCTAGGCCAGCACTCAGAGCTATTTCTTTGCCATAATTTCGAGATAAATTAACGACTTTAATTTTAGGATTTTGATCGTGATATTCAATCAACCGCTCTAATGTTTTATCTCTACTACCATCATTGACACAAACAATTTCATAAGTCATGTCGAGACGATTGAGGACAAATATCAATCGATCAAATAGGTAATCAATATTGAGTTCCTCATTGTAGAGAGGAACAACTACAGAAAGTTCTACAGCACCTGAATCGGGAGGCATATTGTTAGAGGATGAGCTACCAGGAACAATCTCAGCCAAACTATATCACTCCACAAATGCTGACAATTCCCGAATCAGAAGGATGTTTGTGAACTAGGCGAGATTTAGAGCCGTCCAGGTTTTCTCACCCACAACTCCGTCTGCCTCAAGTTTTTTAAACTTTTGAAAAGCAATGACAGCCGCTTTTGTAGCAGGACCAAAGGCACCATCCGGTGAGCCTGGATTAAATCCAAGCTGTTGTAAGCGCTGTTGGAGTTGTTTCACTTGAGTGCCAGTAGCTCCTTCCTTGAGAGGGAGAAAGGAGGTTGTGGGAGTATCGCGCCACCGCTTGGCAAACTCATCCAAAACTGTTTTTGGCATCTGTCCTTGTAGCCAACTAATGGCTTGATTTTGATGGGGTAAACCCCGATACATTAGGTAACTTTCTAACAAATCGATCGCAGCAGGTTGTGCTGCTTGCGGAGTTGGGCTACTTTGAAGCACTTTCCAGGTTGCTGGCCCTACCACACCATCTGCATCTAACCCATGATACTTTTGGAAAGAAATCACCGCTTGGGTCGTTCCAGTCCCAAAAAAGCCATCAATAGGACCAGGGTTAAAGCCCAAATCTTTGAGGCGTTGCTGTAGTTCCTTGACTTTCGACCCTGTAGAACCTTCCCTTAAA
This sequence comes from uncultured bacterium, assembly GCA_966675205.1. Taxonomy (GTDB): domain Bacteria; phylum Cyanobacteriota; class Cyanobacteriia; order Cyanobacteriales; family Coleofasciculaceae; genus JBFLZA01. The sequence goes on along the minus strand of CBKWLJ010000128.1, from coordinate 1,606 downwards.
TACTCATCAAGTGCAGCACCAAGACGTTTACGCACTTCTTGACGTAACCGAGGCAATTGACCGTACAACCAGTTTCCAGGGCAATTCGTTGGCGAAAAATCGCGATGACCTTTGATATTATCGGGGTCAATTTTGCAAGTCGAACAAATAGAAACACACAAATCCACCAAACTATCCCACTGCTTGGCATTCATCTGGTAGGTCATGAAGTTCCCTTCATTTTCGATCCCTGGTGACTCGTTGCCTTTATTACTGCCAGAATGAGCTGAACGGACACACCGCCCTTGCTTAATGGCATCTAAAGTCCCTTGTCTGCCTTCAAGTAAAACTCCGCCAGTTGTGTTTAAAAAGTTGTGGCCCGAATCGTTCCAGCCAAATTCATTCATGTGGGCTCTTTGAATACTCCTTGCCAATTCTTGGGCCCCTGCCGTCGTTCCTCTGGATAAATCTTTGGGGGGATTGGGAGTATCGGTATGATGAATGACGATATATTGCGGTCTGGTTTGCTCTGGCCACTGTTTTGGGGGTCTCGCTCCCCATTCTTTGGCGGAAATGACACTGGCAGTGAAAGACATCCTTACCTCTTGTCTAGCTTGAAAATAGGTTGTTAGCGCAGCGGGGCGTAGCCCAAGTTAGGTATTTTCATTCCTACTCCTGCGGAGAACGCTTCGCGAACGTGGTGAGCTTGTGCTCATGGTGTCTAATCTGAAAATAGGAGTCAGAATTCAGGAGTCAGAATTCAGGAGAGGGAATTTTTCATTTTTTCGTTGTGAGCTTTAGCGCATAGGCATCTGTCTTGAAAATAGGGAACAGGGAACAGGGAACGGGGAAGAAGGATTTTCATTCCTTCGTTGTGAACTCGCGTTCATGGTGCCTAGCTTGAAAATGGGTTGTTAGCGCAGCGGGGCGTAGCCCAGGTTAGGGATTTTCATGTCGCGAGAGGTGAACGCAGCTGATGGTGTCCATCTTAAAAATGTTTACATGATTTCTGTTCAAAGCAAAAGTTCCCCCTTGTTGAGGGAACTTGTGTTGATTGTAATGCAGTAACAATCTTTGATTCATTGTGAAGGAAAACAGTAGAGAAATCCTACTCCTTCCCCAATTCCTAAAGGTTTAGAGGGATTTCCCCTTCGCATCTGTTATCGCAAAGGCAGAAGGCACAAGGCTATTATGTTTATGAATGGTAAGTGGTCGTTTGGGTCCTTCAAGAAAGTCCTAACCTTTATGGCAACAGCTATAACAGGAAGTCTATTTTTCCTTGAAGGAGTTTAGCCATTCCCGAACTTGTGCGGCGGCTATATCACGAGTTCCTAAACCGAAGGCAAGAGCGATCGCAACGGCAATTGCACCCAACAGCAAACCAAAGGCTAGGTTAACAATGTCACTGGCAATGCCCATTTGTTGCAGTGCCATAGCTGAAACCAAGGCAATAATCGCAATTCGAGCCGCTTGTCCCAAGATTCTAGATTGACGAGAACCAGAACTGGTAATCAAGCTAAAAGCAAGATTTGCCAGCCATAGACCAATGGCAAATACCACTAACCCAGCCAAAATCCGACCCGCGATGATCAAAATCCCGGTAACAATGACGGTTAAGGCTTCAAAC
>CBKWLJ010000127.1:0-19647 GCA_966675205.1 uncultured bacterium | reverse complement strand
TTCAATCTCAGAAGAATCGAACGCTATTTGATTCTGATTTGGGAAAGTGGCGCGAATCCTGTCATCGTTCTGAACAAAGCTGACTTGTGCAATGAGATTGAGCACAGGCGAGTACAAGTAGAATCCATCGCTCCAGGAGTACCAATCATTATCCTGAGTGCATTAGAAAACCAAGGATTGAATGCCTTAACCTCTTATCTCAATAAAGGGCAAACTGTTGCACTGATTGGGTCTTCTGGAGTGGGTAAATCAACGTTGACAAACCAATTAGCAGGTCAGACCATTCAATCGGTTCAATCGGTTCGTCCTGACGATAATCGGGGAAGGCACACCACGACGCATCGCGAATTGATTATCTTGCCCTCTGGAGGATTACTCATTGATACTCCTGGTATGCGAGAAATCCAGATGTGGAGTGCAAATGAAGGATTGCAGGAAACCTTTACTGATATCACATCAATAGCGACTCTCTGCCGCTTCCGCGATTGTCAACATCAGAACGAACCTGGCTGTGCAGTACAACAGGCTATCCGTGAAGGTCAACTTGATGTTCGACGATTTCACAATTACCAAAAACTGCAACAAGAACTGAATTACCTCAACCGTAAAAAAGACCAAAAAGCATCTTTAGTGGAAAAGGAAAAATGGAAAAAAATCCATAAAGCTCATAAAAAAAGCCACCAATGGTAAGGGACATCGATAATTAAAATTCGTAATTCGTAATTGATAATTCGTAATTAACGTTCTCGCCGGAGATTTAAACCCCGCCTGAACGTGGACGACCTTTCAGGTCGAGTCGAGGTCTCTAACCCGTCTTTAATTACGAATTACGAATTAATAATTATGAATTGCCGATGAGGAGTAGGGGCACGGGCTTCCCGTACCCTTGCGAAATTGGAATATCTCCAACCCCAACAAAAGATAACTACTGCAACTGCCAAACCTTAATCGTCTTATCCTTACTCCCGCTAACCAGAGTCCGACCATCAGGACTAAAAGCCACTGAATTTACCATATCCTGATGCCCTGAGAGAGTCTTCACGGGTTCACCTGTCTTCAACCACCACAATTTAATCGTGCCATCGGCACTACCACTCGCTAGCATCATGCCATCCGGACTCACTGCAACAGATAAAACTGTACCCTCATGTCCTACAAGAGTCTGAATCAGTCTACCTGTCTGAAGATTCCAAATCTTAATGGTTTGATCAGCACTACCGCTCACTAACCTCTGTCCATCGGGCATCATAGCAAGAGAAGAGACAAATTCAGTGTGCCCAGAGAGGATATGAGTCGGAGTTTTGCAATGCTCACCCGTACAGTTACTGTCCAAATTCCAAAGTATGATCGCTTTATCCAAACCTCCACTCGCTAATATCTTCCCATCTGGACTGATCGCCAGGGAACGCACTGAGTCAGAATGAGCAGAAAGGGTATGCAATAACTTACCCGTATTCAGATCCCAAATCCTCACCTTATCATCACTGCTGCCACTGGCAAGCCTCTGACTATTGGGAGCGATCGCTACCGTATAGACTGAACCCAAATGTCCAGAAATTGTTCGCGCCAGTTGACCCGTATTCAAATTCCAGATTTTGATATCCTTCCAACTGCCAGTAGCAATCCATTGACCATCAGGCGTCATGGCAACACCATAAGCCTGGTGAGAATACATGGGTAAGATACGCGTTGGGGTACTACATTCTTTGCCCGGACAACCCTTGCTCAAATCCCAGACTTTAACGTTGGAGTAATCGCTGCTGCTAACCAATGTTTTCCCATCTGGACTGATGGCAAGGGAGTGAAACGAGGACAGCGCCCCTGTTAGGGTGTATTTTAAATCAACCTGGGGTACTGTCAGATTAGCGGTTGAGGCTGACACATCCACTGCTGTAGGTTGAGTAGGAGATACCGCCTTGAGCGGATTAGCATGAGAATCTGAATCCGCTGATGGATCAGAAGGACGGATTGAGGATAAATTGAGTTGAGAGTGACCCCAATAAATAGCAATGCCTGTACCAACAATGGCAGCTAGCAATCCCGCAAGGGTGAGCAAAAGGCGGTGGTAACTAGACGAGAACCCCCGAACTGAGCGGTGGGTAGGCATTTTCTGTTCAATCCCTGTAAAAATTGTCCTCTTGCCTAGATTGTAAAGCGCAGCAAACAGGAAAGCTGAGGAATTTCCTCAGCTCTCTGATTGATTAACCCAATCCTTCAATCACCGGATGGAAGTAAAATGCCAGGCCTAAAACTAAATAAGTAGCCAGAAGCAAGGTGCCCTCTAACCAGTTTGACCTGCCATCGGAACTGATGGAATTGGCAATTAAGACCGCAACCACCACCGCCACGAGTTCAAAGGGATTAAAGTCTAAATCCATAGGTTGATTCATGAACCAACCGGCAATGACTAATACCGGTGCGACAAATAAGGCAATTTGCAAGCTAGACCCTACGGCAACTGAAACAGAAAGATCCATCTTATCTTTCATTGCCACGGTGACAGCAGTTGCGTGTTCTGCCGCATTACCAATGACTGGTAGGAGAATGACTCCAGTAAATAAAGCCGATAACCCGAGTTGCGAAGTGGCTTCTTCTAAGCTGTGAACGAGCAGTTCTGATTCTGCTGCAACCATAAGAGTAACGAGTAGGAGTACTCCTATCCATAATCCGATGTTGGGTTTGTCTTCGGAATGCTCTGGGACTAAGTTTGAGTCCGCAAGTTCCTCAATCTCTGCCATACCCACATCGAAAAGATAGCTGTGAGTTTTCATGGAAAATAGCAGTGTTAGACCGTAGACAAAGATTAAAACTACGGCAACAGCGACAGAAAGCCTCTGTAACGTTACTTCGCTCAATCCCACAGACGTTGCATCCATGGCAGTAGGAAGCAAAATCGCAATCACAGCTAAATTCATGGAAGAGGCGTTGACCCGCGCCACGATGGGCTGAAACTCTTGCTCTTTGTAGCGCAAACCCCCTAACAGCATGGAAAAGCCCATCACCAGCAATAAATTCCCAATGATTGACCCTGTAATTGTTGCTTTGACTACGTTGACTAGCCCCGCATTCAATGCAATTAAGGCAATAATCAGTTCTGTGGCATTGCCGAATGTGGCGTTGAGTAACCCCCCTAATGTGGGACCCGCTACCACGGCAATTTCTTCAGTGGCAGTGCCCATCCAAGCTGCTAGGGGAATGATTGCAATACAGGATGTAATAAACACAACGGATGATCCCCACTCCAAAAAGTGAGCGGCAATGGAAATGGGGACAAACAGGAGCAAGATGGACAAAATTGTATTTTTGTTGAGCATCTAGGTTTTGGTGTACTTCAAGACTAGTGCTGGAATTCAACACTTAGGACATCTAGAATACTCGCATCTTACAGAAGTCGCCTAGAACCCCCATCCCTTTCATGGAGTGAATTGGATAGAAGCGATTCTCGCTCAAAAATATGTCGTTGGAGGGGGGGCAAGGAGGGTGGGGAACATTTATGGTGCAATTAAGTTCCATGAACTTACTGCAATTTCCATGAACTTACTGCGGATTAGCGGTAGGTATTGCTGTTGAATAAGAATAGTGTCAACACTTTTTAAGCTTTCCTTAAACCCACACCTAACCATTTGCTTACTCGCTTCCCGCTCTTCGTCTGCTTGTAATTGTTCCCTATTCAGATTGCTTCCTTACAAGTAGACAGGACTTTGAGCGATCGGCTGGGTTCTCTACCTTCACACTCTATCGGTAGGGTGAGGAAAGTCATCTGACTCGTTTTTTCATTAATTTGGTAATCCCATGACTTCTGCTGCTGAGATTCCAGCTTCACAAGCTGTTGCAACGGCGTCTATTGCAGAGTTGCAAGATAACGCAGGGATCGCTAGCGATCCCATAAGGACAGCCACCGGTGTCTACGTGACTGTACACGGTCATTTCTACCAGCCACCGCGTGAAAATCCTTATCTCGATACCATTGAGCGTCAGCCGAGTGCCGCTCCATTCCACGACTGGAATGAGCGCATTCATCATGAGTGCTATCGCCCCAACGCCTTTGCCAGGGTGCTGAATGAGCGGGGTGAAGTGATTGGGATCGTCAATAACTATGAGTATTTGAGCTTTAACATCGGTCCCACGCTCATGTCTTGGCTAGAACGCTACGATGTTGAAGTTTATCAGCGAATCCTAGAAGCCGATCGCAAAAGTGCCGATCGCCTCAACGGACACGGCAATGCGATCGCTCAAGTTTACAACCACATGATTTTGCCCCTGGCCAACGAACGGGACAAATACACTCAAATCCGCTGGGGAAAAGAAGATTTCCGCTCTCGCTTTGGTCGCGATCCCGAAGGCATGTGGCTGGCGGAAACGGGGGTTGACTATCCCACGCTAGAGGCGCTGGTTGACGAGGGGATCAAATTTATCATCCTCGCACCCTCCCAAGCCGAGCGCTGCCGAGTGATCCCCACCGATGAGCAACCCGTTACCCAATGGCATGAAGTCGGGGGGAGCCAGATTGATCCCACGCGCCCTTACCGTTGTTTCCTCGCTGATGGCAGATATATCGACATCTTCTTCTACGATGGGCCCATTTCGCGAGATATGGGCTTTAATGATGTTCTGAGCGATTCCCATAACTTCGCAGGACGTATCGGTCAAGCCGTGCGTGGGGATCATCGACCCGCACAGCTTATTTCTGTAGGAACCGATGGAGAAACATTCGGCCATCACAAAGGCGGTACCGAGAAATGTATCGCCTACGCCTTTACCAAAGAATTTCCTCACCGAAACTGGACGGTAACGAACTTTGCCCACTACCTCAGCATTAATCCACCCAATTGGGAAGTGGTACTCAAACCCGTAACGGCTTGGAGTTGTTCCCACGGAGTAAACCGTTGGCAGGATGATTGCGGTTGTGGGGGCGGCGGACTCTGGCATCAGAAATGGCGGCGTCCGTTGCGAGAAGCCTTGAATTGGTTACGGGATAGGTTAATTAAAGTTTACGAAGAAACCGCTCGCCAGTACTTCCGCGATCCCTGGGCTGCACGAGATGAGTACATCAAAGTGATTCGCGATCGCTCCCCGGAAAATATAGAGAGTTTTCTGGATCGTCATCGCACCCGAAAATTAACGGCCGCCGAACAAATCGACGCCCTCCGCCTGTTGGAAATGCAACGTCATGCCATGTTGATGTACACCAGTTGCGGTTGGTTTTTTGAAGAAATTTCCCGTCCGGAAGGGGTTCAAATTCTTCGCTATGCGGCTCGTGCCTTAGAATTAGCGGGTGATGTGGCTGGAGTCCAGTTGGAAAGAGGCTTTCTCAAGCGCCTCGCCCTTGCCCCTAGTAATGTTGACTGTTTCAAAGATGGGGCAGAGGTTTATCGGCAACTCGTGGTATCGTCGCAAATTACTTTTAAGCAAGTTGCCGCCCACTACGCCATTACCTCTTTATTTACGAGCTATGCCCCTCAGCAGCAAGTCTATTGCTACGAAGCCCATCAACTGGATTATCAAATTCAACGAATGGGGGCACTGACGCTAGCAGTAGGACAATTACGGCTGGTTTCAGAGATTACTTGGGAAAGCGCTCACCTAGTATTTGCCGTGTTACACCTGGGGGGTTGGGACTTCCACTGTTGTATTCAACCCTTTGCAGGGCGTCGGGGTTACAGCAAACTAAAGGATAAGCTGTTTGATGCTCTCAACCAGGCCAGTGCTGCCCATGTAATTCTGGCAATGAATCAAATGTTTGGGGATGAATCCTTTAGCTTACAGAATTTGTTTGCTGAGGAGCGTCACCGGATTATGGGGTTACTGAGTCAGGAAACCTTGACCCGATTAGATCAGCTTTACACTCAAGTTTACCGAGATAACTTCGGGGTGTTGATGGCGTTCCATCGCGATGAGTTGCCGGTGCCGCAAGAGTTGCAGGTGGCAGCCGAGATTGCCCTATCGAACCGATGCTTGATCTCAATCCGGGCATTGGACTCTGAAGCTAGCGATCCGCAAATTCTATGGAGTCATTTGACAGAATTAGAAGCGATCGCAACGGAAGCCAATCATATGCGTTGCCAGTTGAAAATCACCGAAGCGAAGTCAGTACTGGAGAAATTGATTTTGCGATCGCTCTGGCAACTGTTCCACGACACAAACCTAGAAACCTTTTCCGCTGAAATCGAATTTATTGAGCGTTTGATCAAAGTGGGGAATCACCTCAACATGGGGTTGTCCCTGGCTCGTTGTCAGGAACTTTACTTTAGTTTCTGGCACAGTTACATTGAACCCCAGTGCCAACTGGTGACTCAAACCAAGCTGGCTTTTGATGCAAATGGGAATGGAAAGGGTGGGAGCAAGACAACACTGCTGCCGACAACAGCGATTTGGGATAGCATTCAACTGCGCCAATTGCTGCAACTTGGGGAAAATTTGGCTGTAGATGTCAGTTTTTGGTTGAGCAAGTTGTAGTTAGCTACGTTGAGCCACTCCCACCGATTCAATCGGTGGGATTCAGGCATCAGACAGGGATTGCAGGAGTAACTCCTGTCTAACATCCCCTACGCCTAAGGTTGAACTCCCAACCTTTTTGATATTTATAGCGGCGTTCTCATCTCTGTCGTTCACACTATGACAGCATGGGCAACGCCAACGTCTAACTGATAAATCCAGCTTATCTAGAACATGTCCACAGCACGAGCACGTCTTACTGGATGGATACCAGGGATCAATGTAGATGATACGCTTTCCTTTTTTCTTGGCTACCCATTCTAAGATTTGGAGAAAGTCTCCTAACGCCAAATCATTCACCTTGCGCCCCCACAGACGCTGCATTCCTTTCAGGTTCAAAGTCTCAAAGCACAGCACATCAAACTGGTTTGTTAGTTGATGGGCTAACTTCCAAAACCAGTTACGTCTACGGTTAGCAATAGACTCGTGACAACGGACTAAGTGCTTTCTTGCTTGTTCTCGGTTGTTTGACCCTTTGCGTTTCCTAGAATGCTGTTTAGACGCCTTCCGAAGTTGATTGAGAGACGATTTTAGGAATAACGGTGACTCAAAGTTGAACCCTTCAGAGCAAGTCAAAAACGTTTTCAACCCAAAGTCAAATCCAGCTATCTTACCCGTCTCGAATATGACTTCAGATGTTGAATATCCGTCAACGACCACGACCATAAACAGTTCACCCAATGCTGTGCGTTTGATGGTCAATGTTTTGACGTTTCCTTCTATTTCTCTAGAGTTCCAGTATTGATAAACCCGACTCCCTATCTTGACTCGATTTCCTCCCAAGAACTTGTATCCGGCTTGCTTGAGGGTGAATGACTTGTACTTTTTGACCTTTTTAAAGCTTGGTGGCTTAACTCCTTTTTTGTGGTGTTTAAAGAACAGTTGGTAGGCTTTATCAATGCGCTGGCAGATGTCCTGCACAGCTTGAGAACCTACCAATTGCCAATACGATTTGTGCTTCCGTAGCTTGGCTATATGTTTCTGAAGTTTGGCGCAGTTCAAGTGTTTCCCCCACATCCGGTAGTACCGACGATGCAGAGCGATGCAATGGTTATAAATTACCCCAGCAGCATTGATTGACCGCTTGAGGTATTTATTCCGTTTATGGCTGTAGAGCTTGAACTTCAGGGTGTTCATGCTACCATCCTATCATTGATGTCTAGCCAATGGGTAGATAGGTGGACAAAGAAAGATTGAGTTTAAGGATAACAGCTACTAGACTTGAGAAATTAAGACGGATAGCTAGAGACAGAGAAAAGACAATGACGCAGCTTATTGAAGATTGGATCGACAAGCTCAAAGAAGAGAAGAAAGCTGATGCACCTTAAAAGGGGCTTCGCTACATCCCACCCATGAATGTGGTGGGCTTTGCTCTAAGCTCTGTAATACGGTAGGGCACGATATCGGTAACAGGGTAGGGGCACGATATATCGTGCCCCTACAGGGTTGTTGGATATCAATTACGAATTACGAATTACGAATTTTCAAGCAGGTTTGTCGCAGGGTAAGCGAATGGTAAAGGTTGCACCTTTGCCGACTCCCGTACTGCTAGCATCGATCGCACCCCCATGTGCTTCTACAATCCGCCGTGCGATCGCTAAACCCAATCCGGTACTACTGCCTTGGCGCGATCGATCTGCGGTATAAAATTGTTCAAAAATATGGGGAAGGTCATTCTCACTAATTCCTCTGCCTTGATCTCGAATTTGGATAGCAACCTTAGCGCCTTCTGTTTTCCCAGAAATAGAGACGGTAGACTCAGGTACTGAGTGTTTAATCGCGTTATCTAATATATTGAGAAACGCCTGCAAAAGCCGTTCTGGATCACCCTGCAACTGAACATCAGGAACCTCTACGCTCATGCCCACATTCTTGGAGCGCATCCGTGATTCTACGGCTCTAACAGAGCGATCAATTAAATCTCGCAATCGCAGGGGTTGCTCTTCTAAAGGGGCGACTCCCGCTTCTAATCGTCCTAAATCCAGTAAGTCCTGAATCAGTCGGGATAGGCGAGTTGTCTCATCTTGAGCCGTTTGGATAAAGCGATCGCGCAAATCCGGTTCCTCAACTGCGCCACTCGCTAGAGCCTCCAGCGTCACCAAAACATTACTGACAGGAGTCCGCAGTTCGTGAGACACGTTTGCCAAAAATGCTCGCCGTTCCTTATCTAAAGAAGCCAAACGTTGGCTCATACGGTTCAATTCTGTAGCCAGTTGACCCAGTTCATCCTGTTGACGGATGTTGAGTTGCCCTCCTAAGTGGCCTCTACCCACCTCAATGGCAAAATTACGCATGGATTGAATCGGTCTTGCCATATTCCGGGCCAGCCACGCACTAATCAGCGCACAGAGAAACACCGTGAACAACAGCGTTCCGAAAATCGTAAAAATGATGGCGCGAAACTGACGCTGAAATTGGTCTAGGGTGATGGACATCCGCAAAAAACCAAGAAATTCACCGTTGCGGACTACAGGCTTGGCGACATACAAGCGATCATCATTGGTTAAAACACCTTTTGCCACCCCCTGCACTAAGTTATTTTGCAGCGCTTCTGTAACTCCAGGAACTTGCGACCAATCTGTGATCTGCCGATCTATTTCTGGGGCGGAAGTGAAGATCAGGCGGCCTTGTGGGTCGAAGAATCGCAACGTTACAGATTCCCGTGAACCATAACGTTCCACGAGTACTTTCACTCGGCTAGGTTCATTTTCTTGGAAGGCATCAGCAACGCTTTCACTCAAGGCATTCGTCCAAGCTTCTAAATCGGCTTGTCTCGACCTCATGAAATAGCCATAAAATGACCACAGGATGTATCCTGCTAAAATCGTTGTCCCCAGAGCAGTCAGCGCGAGGTAGGTAAAAAATAGTTTTCGGTAGATCGAATCCCCACGGAGGTTAATGGGTAGCCAACCCATGAGACTTTTTCTGAAGGAATGAGGAGAATCTTGGGGAGTGAGGGTAGCAGAGGAAACAGAAGATACATTCTCTCCTTGCCACTCTTGTTCCCCGGTACCCTCTGGTTTGGACGTTCTCAAGGTTCTAACTTGCCTCATGACGACGTAACACAGCTTTGATTCGTGCTAAAAGTTCACGGGTGTTGAACGGTTTGGTGACGTAGTCATCTGCACCTGCTTCCAAGCCCCAAACTTTATCTATGGGCTGGTCTTTAGCAGTCAACATGAGTATGGGGACTTTAGAAAAAGCTCGAATGCGCCAACACAGCTCCATGCCATCAATAACTGGCAACATCAAGTCCAAAATAATAACATCGGGCACTTCTTTGTGAAACAATTTGAGCGCCGTCTGTCCATCCGCCGCTGTTGTAACCTTGTAGCCTTCCTTGATTAACGCATAGCTGAGGCTGGCCCGCAATGCCTCTTCATCATCAACGAGTAAGACGTGTGTCATTGGGGGTTTACCGTTTTCTATAAGTATATCTAGATGGTCTGATGTGGAACAGCATTGATGCAATTAAAAGTGCGATCGCTTAACCAGAGAACAGGTAAAAGGAATATTCAAAAAGCAATTTCCTTTCCTAAGTCGGAATGGGAATTTGAGGGTTTTTCCTCATAGAGTACTCTTGTACACCCGATCCCAGGCTATCATGTCTACTGATATCAACTCACAAACTCAATCCACTAAAGGTGCAGATGCTGTTGACGAAGCGATTGCCAAAGGCATTGACTTCGACGGTTCTCCGATTCCCTCAGAGAAATTAAATCTTTATCACCAAGTGATGGGTTTGGAGGCAGGACGGCAGCGCAGTGGTGTCAGCAATACCATGCGCTCCAGAATTGTTCGCATTGGCGCGAAGCACATTCCCCAAGCAGAACTCAATCAGATGCTATTAGACGCAGGATTTGCACCGCTCAAAGAGAAAGAAATTGCTTTCTACTATAGCGGTAAATAATATTAAGGCGCTTTCCTTCTGGAGAAATCTATCTCCAGAGGGGTTTTATAATTTTTTTATAATTAGTCACTAAAGTAACGCCGAAAGCGGGGATCGAGGTGATGTTTTTTCTGCCGATTGCAGTGATAGCAGAGAGTTTGTAGATTACTAATGTCATTTTGTCCCCCAAGAGCCAGGGGAACAATGTGATCAATCGTGAGTTGAGTTTCTCGATCAGTTTTACCGCAGCTTTGGCATTGGTAGCCATCTCGTTCAAAAACGTATTTTCTCACTTCTGGGGGAATGGGAATTCTGGGGGTTTTAGACATCAACTTTTCTAGGGATATGAAATTTATTGAAGGGTTGTTAGCCGCCAGAAAATGAAGGATATTGTTGACGAATTCGTAGGGGTCATACCCAAAATCCGGAAATTGTAGGGGTATCTCTCGTAGATGCCCTTCCTGTTTATAGGGCAGGCACAAGACCTGCCCCTGCCGCGCGGACAATGGGAGGTTTTCCAGACGTAAGACGTCAGATCTCTCGTTAATTCGCCAACAGTATCATTAATTCCCTGGCGTTTGAGCTATCTACACGTCAAATTTCAGCATTCATAGCATCTGCTTCATAGAATAAATCCGATGCAGAAGTAGAAGTTGAACTAGCATCAAAACCATTAGATTCAACAGAAACAGAATTTGCCGTTAAATCAGATTCCCCAATTACAGGGAGCTGATGCCGATTTAATAACATTGCCTGCAAACAACTATTAATTCCCGTAACCGCTTGGTTATAGTTAGCAATCTTCTGTTCAATTTCATCTTGTAACTGACGATTACTCTTAATCTTCTCCTCCGCTTCTTGCTCCAGCGTTTGCTCTAAATAAACACGCGCCTGATTGTATTGCTGCAAAATGGTATCTGCTTGCTCAGCAGCCATTGGCAACAATAGCGTTTTAAGCGTTTGGTTGATAGTTTGGCGGAAACTACGTTTGATGGTTTGAGAAACTTTTGGCTCAAAATCTAACTTCAGCAACTGTCGAATGGCGGGTTGTGCTTCAATCATGCTTTCGGCGTCGTAACCTTGGGAGGTTTGCTGTAAGGTTTGACGGAATTGATAAATAGAAAAGGTACCTTCATCATAAAAACGAGGACTTTCTCGCACAAAGCGATCGCACTCTGTTCTCGCTGCACTTACCAAAGCAGCACTAACTTGCCTCTCTAACCCGTTTAACTTTTGCTCAATCCCCCCATCATTCCCTAGCAAACGATACAGTTGGCTGTAATAATCAGCACGACGTACTCGCTCAATTAAGCGTTGGAAAAAGCTAGAAATTACTTCTTGCGATGCTTCTACCAAAACATTCTCTAACTCATTAGCTAGGTAATAAAGCGCTTCGACTAAAACAGCAATCAGGGGTGCTGTCGCGTTGCGGGGATGGCTCAAAGTTGCACGGCTATAAGCATCAGCAACAGAAAAGGTATTTAGCAATTCATCGAGGCGTCGAATCATTTGGGTTTGAAGTTGACGAAAATCTGCCTCGAAATTCGGGCAAGCGTTTGTGATTGCTAGATTGATTTCCTCCTCCATGTGCTGGCAAAAGTCTTTTCCAACTTGCTGTAATTGTTGATTCAGACGTTCCAACTCCCGCGCTTTCATCGATTCAATTTCGTTGGGTTGGCTATCTAAATCTCGTTGGATATTGAGGTAGTGTTTCTTTAAATTAATGCATAAGGGTTGTAAATCATCCGCAAGGTTGGCAAATAACTGAGGGCGCTTTTCTTCAGTAAGATAGCGGGTAATGGCTGTGCGAAACTCTTCAATGCCACTATCTTCAATTAACTGATTAATAATTCCCGTTCCCTGCTCAGTAAGAATCCTGGTATAGTTCTCGTTAGGGGTTTCATAGCTATTGACAGAAATGCGAAACCGACTGGGAGATAATTTACCGGAGTTGGCACAGTAGCGCAGAAACTCATTCACAAATTGGGGTGTATCTTCCCCTCCCGCTTTACCTTGAACCGTGGCAGCAAATAGGGAATCTAAACCAAAGCGATCGCTTCGGTTCGTCCCTTTAATCAAACTCCCATAAAAACCGAGCAAACCACTGGTTTTATAAACCTTAGGAGTATCTCGAAACTGAGAACTCATTAAATCATCTAAGCGTTGTCGCAGTTGGGTGTTGTACCAAGTTTCATCAATGCGATTGAAGACATAAAATACCCTGTCGCGAATTCCTGAATTACTTCGCATCTTTTCCAACAATTCCGTTTCTTCTGCTGTCATATCTCCAGCGGAAGCTGCTTTGAGAACACTGACAACGGCGGAAGTTTCTGGATCTTCTATTTTGCGATACGTGAGTTCTGCGTCTTTCTTTACCGGTGCATCAATTCCCGGTGTATCAATGAGTACGTTGCCATCTTGCAATAAGGGATGATGACAGTAATACTCAATCCGCTTGAGTACCGCACTATTACTCCCGCGACGCGCATAGCTAGCAGCTTCTTTGAGATTGGAGAAGTGGAATTGCTCCATGGAGTAAGTCGCATTGCTCATGGTGTGGATGCGATCGCGATTTGCCACAAACCCTTCGAGCAACAACTCCAACGCCTTTGCCTGCTTTGCTCTTTCTGATTTACTCTCTCCACCCTCCTGCTGGAGAATTGCCATAGCTGCTTGACGCAGTAACTCAATTACATCGGGTTGATTAATATTTGCGATCGCTAATCCTAGCAACTTACACAACGCCACCACCTGCTCCCGAATCTCCGCCTCACTCAGAAACGTCAGTACCACCCGTTCGTGAGACGGTTCGGCATAGGCAATGTAACATTCTGTCCCCGTGGCGTGTCCTTCCGCACTGTACAAAAGTTCTCGTTCTAACAGTGCATTGATTAGCATCGACTTTCCCGCACTAAACGCACCCGCAAAGACGATTTCAAATGTAGGAGAGATTGCCTTCCGCAGAGAACTCTGAACCGCCGTCACATCATCGGAGTTTACTCGTAATGATGGCTCTAGATGCAACAAATGTAATACACTTTCTATCTGTTCTTGTAGATTCTGGCACAGAGGTAGCATTGATGTCATAGTTGTAGATTGCTCCATCTCAAGAGATGTTCATGCCAATCTTAGTGCTGTCTTTGTAGGAAGAACACCGTGAAATCAACTAAAAAAAGCAATGAGGCATTGGGGGAATTGTGTCTAGCTTATTTCCTAAATTGATGAAGCACTTGATTTTGGCAGGGGTTTTAGTGTTAGTTTCTCAAGCGTTCGAGCCGACAACCCTAGCTCAAACGCTTAATCCTTTGAGACAACTTCCGGGAATAAAAAGATGTCAACGGTGTAACTTAAGAGGGGTTAATTTAACTCGTGTTGATTTGAGTAATGCTTTTCTCAGAAGTTCCGATCTCACCAATGCCATACTCACGGGTGCCAATTTAAGGAGTGCTGACTTAGCCTATACCTACTTAACGGATGCCGATCTCAGTGGTGCAATATTATTAGGCGCAGACTTAAGATTAACTAGCCTAACCAATGCCAACTTAAGTAATGCGAACTTAAGTTATAGCAATCTCAATACTGCCAATTTAATGGGAGCTAACTTGGAGAGTGCGGACTTGAGTGGCGCTGATTTAAGTAATGCCAATCTTAGTAATACTAACCTGAGTGGTGCTAACTTGAGTGGCGCAAACTTGCAAGCTGCTAATTTAGGGAAAGCCAACCTGAGCGGTGTAAACTTAACAAATGCTGACTTAAGGGGAGCTAATTTAACCGATGTTAATTGGAATAGAGTAGTACTATGCAAGACCATCGGTGCCAATGGAAAAATCTCTAATCGAGATTGTTCGCTATCTCAACAATAAAGGTAAAAGGGGAGCATAAAAGTAGGGTGGAAATAAGTAACCCGTTCAAGACAGTTAAAAAGCTTGATAGTAAACTTTCTTCCCTTGGAGTCTCCTGCCTTATATTTTCTGCCTTCTTGCACTAAGAATAGTGTCTATGAAAATTTTTGCACTGCGCTTAAAACCCGATCAAGATTTAAAAGCAAGCTTAAGCAATTTTGTTGAAAACAACAATATTCAAGCGGGTTTTATCCTCACAGCCGTTGGTAGCCTGAAACAAGCAACGCTGCGTTTTGCCGATCGCAATCAGGCTCAAGTGTTCGAGGAAAAATTTGAAATTGTGTCTCTTGTCGGTACCCTTTCCATTCACGGACTACATTTACACATTGTTTTATCCGATCGCAATGGGAAAACGATGGGTGGACATCTTTTAGACGGTTGCATCATCTACACAACGGCTGAAATCGTCATCGGTACCAGCGAAGAATGGATCTTTTTGAGAACCATTGATGAACAGACGGGTTATAAAGAGCTAGAAATTCAATACGCAATTTCTGAATAAAGAAGCTTGTAGCGACGAGCTTGAATTTCCCAGGTAAATTCTTGTTCAGCTTTTTGACGAGCGCGATCGCATAATTTTTGATAGCGTTCTTTGTTCTCCAATACCCAGACAATGCCTCGCGCTAAATCCTCACTCTCGAAGGGTTGTGCCAGATAACCGTTGTGTTGATGTTCAATCATATCTGGCATTCCACCGATATTAAAAGCAACACTGGGAGTGCCGCAAGCGATCGCTTCCATCACGGTATTGGGCAAGTTATCTTGTAGAGAAGGAGCAACAAATACATCTGCTGCCGCATAAACTACAGCTAAAGAAATCTCATCGCTCAACTTACCCAGATAATGCGCGTTTAATCCCAAATTCATTGGCTCTTTCGGGCGAGATGCGCCAAAAATCACCAATTCTGCTTGGTTGTGCCATGTTGTTGCACTGAGTCGGTGTAAAGCTTGCTGTAATAAATGAAATCCTTTGCGGCGATCGCTATTAGGATACATTGCCCCAAACAGGATAAGTGACTTGTCTTGAGGTAAGTTCAAGATATCTCGTGCTACCTGTCGGGGAATGGGTTTGTACAGTTGAGTATCTAATCCGTTGGGAATGACTTCAATGCGTAAATTTTGAAATAGAGAACTCGCAGTGGCGCACTTGGCTAACCAGTGACTCGGAGTCACAATGGTTAAGTTTAATTTTTTCCAAGCTGTGGCTTTACGCTGCCATACCCAGCGTGATAAATCTTCATTTTTCTGACTCCCCAGTTGGGGACAAGTACCACAAGAATTATTGTAGCGATCGCATTCTTGAGCGTAATGACATCCCCCTGTAAAGGGCCACATATCATGAAGCGTCCATACAAGAGGTTTATTCAATTTAGCAACTGTTTCAATGGGTAAGTAACCATGACAAACCCAATGTAAGTTCACCACATTAGGAGCGAGTTGAGCAATGGTAGCGCTAAGTCCACTGGGAACCCACTGTAAGGAAAAGTCAGAAGCGTTTCGCTGACGATAAACTTTTAAAGGCAAAGTATCTAAATGCTCAAGAAGTTTCAGCTTAGCGCTGAATTTTCCCAATATTGTTTCGCGGGAAAATACAGTTGAATTATCACTATATTTCAACTGTACCAGCATTTGAGAGTTTACACCAAGACGTTGTAATCCCTGATGCAAACGTAACGTTGCTCGGCCAGCTCCTCCACCGTCTGACTCACTTAGATGCAAAACCTGCATAAACAAAGGTATTGACTTTAACTAGTTTTCAATGAACTTCTCGCTGATATCAGATTACGATAAATAGACTCATAGCGACGGGCTTGCATTTCCACACTAAATTTTTGCTCGGCTTTTTGGCGGGCGCGATCGCATAATTTTTGATAACGCTCTTTGTTTTCTAACACCCAGACAATGCCTCGCGCTAAATCCTCAATTTGGTAGGGTTGAGCGAGATAGCCGTTTTGCTGATGATCGACGATATCCTGTAATCCTGTGGCATTAAAGGCAACAACAGGTGTACCACAAGCCAATGCCTCGGAAGCCGTTTGCCCAAAGGATTCCTGAGTTGAGGGTACTACCATGACATCAGCGGCAGAATACATCATTGCCAGTGAAATATCATCTTGCAATCGACCGATATAGCGAGTTTTCAAACCAACATCAATAGGATTTTCCGGCTCAGAAGCACCAAAAACCATGAGTTCGATTTTCTCTTGCCAACCCGCCTGACTCAAGCTTTGCAACGCAGGCTGAAGTAAATGAAATCCTTTGCGGCGATCGCTATTGGGATACAATGCTCCAAATAAAACAATTTGCTGATCTTGCGGCCAATTAAGTACCTCTCGCGCGAATTTTCGCTCTATCGGTTTGTACTGGGTTAAATCCATCCCAGGGTGAATTACCTCAATTGGCCGATCTTTAAACAAAGCGCTGGAACTCGCACACTTGGCTAACCAGGTACTCGGAGTCACAATGGGAAAGTTTAAATTTCTCCAAGCGTTCGCTTTACGCTGCCATACCCAGTGGGATAAGTCATTGGGGTTGTTGCTTTGGAGTCGGGGACAGGTACCGCAGGAATTTTGATAGCGATCGCATTCTTGGCTATAATGACATCCCCCAGTGAAGGGCCACATATCAGTGAGGAACCACACTACAGGTTGATGCAATTTTGCAAGGGTTTCCACGGCTAAATAGCCATGACAAACCCAATGTAAGTTCACCACATCAGGAGCAAATTGAGCCACTTTTGAAGCGATGCGATCGGGAAGCCATTGCAATGAAAAGTCCCCGGCTTGGCGCTGACGATAAAGCTTTAAGGGCAAAGCATCTAAATGTTCGAGTAACTTTACCTTAGCGCTAAATTTTCCGAAGGTTGTCTGTGGGGAAAGTACGGTGCGCTCATCACTAGATTTAAATTGCACCAGCATTTGAGAATTTATACCAAGACGTTGTAATCCCTGATGCAACCGAAATGTTGCCCGGCCGGCTCCTCCAGTGTCCGACTCACTTAAATGCAAAATTTTCATCATTTTAAAACAGTATGAAATTATAAATTATAAATGCTCAATTATAAATTAAGTATTTAAGCATTTAGAAGGAGACTTTGACTCCCCCTAAATGTAGATTACTAAAATTTGTGGTGGAATTTAAAGTCCGTATAAATTGCGAATTCTATCATCATTTACGATTCATAGTTCGGAGTAAAAGTTTGAATCATATCCCGAATTTTGTACCTGACTTTTTTCAAAAATCGAGGATGGTAATCAAACAATGTATTTTCTGTAAACTTATCGGCTTCTAAGTGTCGGACAATAAACGGTGGATGTTGAATCGGGAATTCAATCGCCT
This sequence comes from uncultured bacterium, assembly GCA_966675205.1. Classification (GTDB taxonomy): domain Bacteria; phylum Cyanobacteriota; class Cyanobacteriia; order Cyanobacteriales; family Coleofasciculaceae; genus JBFLZA01. The sequence continues at coordinate 2,022 of CBKWLJ010000127.1, read as the reverse complement.
CCACTGGCATATTGCTATAAGGGCTAATTTTATCTTTTGTATTCGTGGCCTCTAAACCGTAACCGAGATTAGATATGATATTGACATTCGGAATTATGCTCAGCCCTCCTTGAACCCAGCAGGCGAACGTCCACTTAAATGCCCAGCTTTTTAAATTTCCTTCATAACTCAGTTGAAAGGTATGTTTCCAAACTTTAGCCGCATGAGCATCGATCAGGATATCCATTAAAATATTTTTATCCCGAAATTCTGGCCAAAGGGACATATTGGAATCGTAGAAGTGCCATGCTCGCCTCCAGCTCGCCCATCCCCAGCAGTGGTTGTAGCGAGAGAAGTAATAAGTATAATCGGTTCGTTTACGACCAAATTGGACATTTTGCCCTGTAATGACCATCACCCGTTGATCATGACGATAGTAGTCTAGTAGTTCCTCACAAAATGAAAAAAATGTGGGATGTGGCAAACAATCATCTTCTAGAATAATTGCCTCTTCAACCGTATCAAACACCCAATTTAAGCCGCTAGAAACTCGTCGTTCGCAACCCAGGTTAATTTCCGAATAATTCGTTAAAACTTCGCAGTCCCAGTCTACTTGTTCGATGATAGCTCTTGTTGCAGCGCACTTTTGCTCCTCCCCTGGCTTGCTTTGACGCGGGCCGTCAGCAATGACAAAAAGTAAGGGAGGTTGAGCTTGGCGAATTGCCTCGAACACCTTCTGAGTGGCATCAGGTCTATTGAAAATTATGAAAACAACTGGAGTTTTCATTCTTTTAGGAAATGGCTTGCTATATAATTCATACATTAAAGAAAAAACTGAATTTTAGCCACAAAGAGCTAGGACTCTAACACCCAACACTTCTGTTTTGGGAAAATTGGGTTCAGAGTAGTCGCAGTAGAATTTTTATCAGAGTGCATTGAATCTTTACTATCCCTTTCTCAAGTAAGGATAAGTTTCCGGTATAATCTAGTCTCAAAAGAATAGCCGCTCAATACTAGACGTTCATCTAAGCTCTAGAGAGCTTATATTAATCCAGCGAGAATCCTCTCTATGTCTTTACCAATCGTCATCATCCATAAATGTAACAGTCGATACCTAATTTACACCATTGCTCAGGCTAAAGCATCAAATCCTCAATCAAAAATTTATTTGATTGGCGATTCGAGTAACGCTCACTACGAATTTGTTGAACATCATTATATTGCGGATTATTTTGAAGGAGCAGAGAAATTTGCTAGCGTCTACAAGCACCGCAACACTAATCCTTACCGTTACCAGGTTTTTACCCATCAGCGATGGTTTATTCTCAATGATTTCATGACAAAAAACAACTTAAATCAATGTTTTTATATGGATTCCGATGTCATGGTATATGCCAATTTATCGGAAGAAGTCAAAAAATTCAAAGAATTTGACATTACTTTATCTAAAAACCCGTCTAGTCAAACTTTATGTGCCCACTGTACCTTTATTAATAATCGAGAAGTATTGAACGACTTCTGCCATTTTCTAATTAAAGCCTATACTGAACCTTCTCTTTTCCAGATTATGGAATCTCAGTATCACCAGTGCCGACAAAATAACTTACCGGGTGGAGCCTGCGATATGGTTGCTTTCCGAGAATATGAAAAGATGAATTATGCAAAAATTGGATTGACTTCCATTATTCGAGACAATTCTATCTACGACCATAGTATATCCCGGTCAGATGGATTTGAAATGAATAACGGCATGAAAAATATTTATTTTCAAGACAACCAGCCTTATTGCAAAACCACTGATTCTGGTAAACCGATTAGGTTTAGTGTGCTTCATTTTCAGGGTGCCACGAAAAAGCACATCAGCCGTTTCTTTACTGGCGTAAAAAACTTAAACTTCAATTACTATTTATTGAAGCACTATTTCGTTTTAGCGATGGATAGAGTTATGAATAAGTTAATGGGGCAACCGCCTCAACTGTATTAAAGCCCTACCTTCCTATCCTGAGCTTGGCTTGTTTGAATAAGTCAATTAAAAAGATAGCC
>CBKWLJ010000126.1:0-19687 GCA_966675205.1 uncultured bacterium | reverse complement strand
ATTCTGAGTTTTATTCCAGGAGCCGTAGGGGTTTCCGAGGTCAGCATTGCTGAGTTTCTCACCCATATAAATCTAAGTGTTGCTTCTGCACAGGCAGGTGCTCTTGTACTAAGATTTTACGCAATTTTAGCAATACTCATGGGTGCAGTTCATTTCTTGCTTTGGAAGATTTTGGGGAATAAGCGAGCCAATCTAGCGAGGATTAAGAGCCAGCAGAAATGATTCCAAGAACAAAAGTAAATTACAACTTAGGGCATCTGCTGAGAGCCTTGTTCGTGACTGAAGATGGTAAGAACTATAAAGAACATCTGATAGGCTTGTTGCGAAATTACCTACAGGAGGAAAATATTCTCCTGATGCCATCTGGTCGCGCTGGTCTCTACTATATCTTGAAGGCGATTGATGCCCCTCGTGTCCTTATTCCCGCTTATACTTGCAAAGCCGTTGCCGAGGCAGCGCTCTTAGCGGGAAAGGAAGTTACATACATTGAGGTGGAAGAAGACGGATTTAACATGTCCGTTGCAGCATTGGAGACCGTTCTGGATGAACATTCTACAGTTATTGCGACACATCAGTTTGGTATGCCTTGCCAGATCGAAAAACTGCTGGAAATTTGTCGGGAGAGACAGACTCTAGTGATTGAAGATGCTGCAGCTTCACTGGGTTCAAGAGTGAAAGGTAAGTTAACTGGAACTTTTGGAGATGCAGCCTTTTACAGTTTCGATTCTACTAAGCTGATTAATGTACCCATGAAAGGGGGATTTATTAATGTTAAAAATACCGATTTGTTTAAAAAAATAAATCGGGTATATGTTGAAGAAATTCAATCAATGTCTTGGCTTGAAAAATTCATTTTACTCTCAAAAGGTACGCTTTTAGTTTTCTTAGAAAATCCATTGCTCTACAAGATATTCCACACTTTATTTTTCGATTTTAGAGGAAAATTTACTGAAGATACACCACACATTAATATAAATAAAAGTTATTACTATTGTTATGAAATGGCTAATTGGCAGGCTTACATCGCTTCAGTTCAGATATTTGAAATTGAGAACATTATTAAACTTCGTCAAAGCCAGTACTCTGAGTACATAACTAAACTGTACAATTGCTTGGCGTTTCAACTGCCGCCGAAAGATGAGGAAGGTGAATGGGCTTGTATCCGGTTCCCCATTCGCGTCCGAACTGATAAGCTATCTTATTACAGAAGAGCAGTGGAGCGCGGAATTGATTTTGCGTTCAGTTTTACTTTTATTCCCTGTCCCGACAGCTTCAGAAAGGCTAGACTCTTGGCAAATTCGGTTTTGGATATTCCTTTTTATGCCAAGCTGAGCGAACGAGAATTAAACTGCGTAGTTTCTGTTTTAAAGGAAATAGATAACGAGGTTTGCTATGGGAATCAGCGACATCAAAGCGATGTTACGCAACCGAAAGAATAGAGAAAAACTTTACTGTACTGCTGAGTACTGGGACTCCAAAGCGACAGAACACGAAGGCGATGCTGTCTCTATGTGGACGAATAACTACTTAAACTACTACTACCATCGAGAACAGTTGTCTTTGTTCGAGCAATACTTACCCCATCTAAAAGAAGCCAGAGTTCTTGATGTAGGTTGCGGTACGGGTCGCATTTCTCGGTATTTAGCTGAATGCGGTGCAATCGTTCACGGCATTGATTTTTCAGAAAAAGCGATCGCCATCGCCAGAAAGCATTCTCCAACAGGAAATCCGAACTATCGAGTACAGTCAGTTTTTGACCTAGAAGACGAAAATTGTTATGACATATTAGTCTCTTGGGGTTCGATTACTGTTGCCTGTAAAGACCGAACAGAGTTGCTCAACGTTATGCCGAGACTGAGGAAGGCACTAAAACCCAATGGCAGAGTACTATTCCTTGAACCCGTTCATAAAGGTTTTCTGCACCGAGTCTTGAACATGAGCATCAACGAGTTTGGTGAGGTAATGAGTGAAGCAGGTTTTGAAGTGAAAAAGATCGAGCATCTTCATTTTTGGCCTGTACGATTGGTTTTAGCTTATATAACTTGGCCTAGCTTTATTACGGCTGGAGGATACTACATGGGAGAAGGAATTATGAAGCTTATTAAGCGTAAAGCATTTGGAGACTACAAAGCAATATTTGCCACAGTCAAAAATTGAAGAAAAGTTCTACTGTAGAACATTGCAACAATTATTTACAATATCGCTTTAAATTATAAAACTGTTTTATGTATGAAACTCTGTCTGCTTTGTAAACAGCCTTTTGATTCCACAGATTGGTGTTGTCCTTCTTGTGGGCACATACCGCAACTACATGAGGGTCACTTATCGTTTTCACCCGATTTAGCAAAAATCAATGATGGTTTTACCGAAGAGCAGTGTACGCAACTAGCGCAACTCGAGGCAGAAAATTTCTGGTTTCGGTCACGCAATCGGTTGTTGATTTGGGCATTACAATTTTACTTCTCTAAGGCTCGGAGTTTTTTGGAGATCGGTTGCGGAACGGGATTTGTTTTGTCCGGTATCCGGCAGACGTTTCCGGAATTGAAATTATATGGGAGCGAAATTTTCAATGAAGGATTGGCTTTTGCCAAGCAACGTTTACCAGAGATAACCTTGTTTCAAATGGATGCGCGTTGTATTCCTTTCGAGCAAGAATTTGATGTGATCGGTGCATTTGATGTGTTGGAACACATCGAAGAAGATGAAATCGTTCTGTCTCAAATGTTTCAAGCTACCAAACCTACAGGGGGAATTATTTTGACTGTTCCTCAACACCGTTTCCTGTGGAGCCTCGTAGATGAGCAAGCGTTTCACAAGCGGCGCTACACCAGGCAAGAATTGGTAGAAAAAGTGCAACGAGCTGGCTTTACAATTCTCCGAGTAACTTCTTTCGTTTCTTTACTTTTGCCACTGATGATCTTGTCACGAATGAAACGGCAGGTAATGCAGGCAAACTTTAATCCAGTTGCAGAATATGAAATTGGTTCAGTCTTGAATAAAATTCTGGAGAAGGTTCTGGGAATTGAACGAGTTGCTATTGCAAGAGGAATTTTTTGGCCTGCCGGTGGCTCATTGCTTATCGTTGCAAGGAGAGATAAAAGGTAAAGATTATCCTACAATTCATTTAACAAATTTGTGTCGCAGTAAAGGCATTTGGTTACAGCCAGCAGTCATACGGGGAGTAACGATGAAACCAATGAGGCATGATGTTAGGTCTATCTTGTCGATTCCTGCAATGTACAGTTTGCTACAAAACTTGGTGGCCGGTTCCTCAGCCTATGCAGGGTTTGTCAGAGAATACGTCCGACCAAAACCAGGAGATCGAATTTTGGATATCGGTTGCGGTCCAGGCGACATCCTCTCCTACTTGGATGATGTAGAGTACATTGGTTTTGATGAGAACCCAAAATACATTGAATCAGCAAGAACCCGGTTTGGCGATCGAGCTACATTCTACAGTAGCCGTGTTAATACCGAAACTCTACAGCAGAAAGCCTATTTTGATATAGTACTTGCCGTGGCTATCCTGCATCATCTTGATGATGTCGAGGCATTGCGACTTTGTGAGCTTGCTCGCGAAGCTTTGAAACCAGGAGGGCGATTTATCTCGCTCGATGCCTGTTACATACAAGGTCAGTCACCACTTGCCCATTTTTTCATATCGATGGATCGCGGTCAGCATGTCCGGACGCAGGAGAAATATTTAGAAATTGCTTCTAAGGTTTTTTCAAAAATACAAGTCAGTATTCGGCATGATCGACTGCGGATTCCATATACACATATAATTATGGAGTCTGAAGCATAAACTTATTTTTCGACATTAATACAAATTTTTTTGCCACTAACTCCCAGATTTTATGTGGATCATAAAGACACCATGGTCGCAATCTTGAACATTAGCCGTGAGAGTTTTTTTGTGAATTTTAGGTGAATGATATTTAAACTACAATTAAAAAAAAATACTCCTCTCATTAGTATGGCATTACTCATAGGATTAATAGGTATTATGCCACACACATTTTTTTCACTACAACTAAGGGAATTTAACTATTTTAAATCAGCCTATGATGAAGACTACTATATTGTACAAGCCATACAGGGAAACATTCAACTCTACCGCCTTGCTTCATCTATCCTCACAAGAATCATTTATTTTTTAGTAGGAAATAATTTTGAAAAAACTCTTGTTGTTGCTGATTTTATATTTCCTTTTTTGTGTAGTATATCAGCAATTTTAGTAGCATCAGTTCTCGTAAATGGAACATTTCAAAGGATTTTAATCGTTCTCTTTTTGCTATTTGGTCAAGAACTTCTGTCTCTAGGAAGTTCTGCTATCTGGAGCGATCCAACCAAGATGTGGAGCCTTAGTTTTTTGCGCTCGCAGTTTCCTTCCTGGGGAGAAACAATTATTCCAGACTACTTTACTTCATACTTTTCTTTATTTCGTTCACCAGAGCCACAAATTAGTTGGATTCTTCTCTATTGCTACCTAGGATTTTTAGCTAAATACTTCACGAACCCTAAAATCCCTCTTGGTCGGTGGCACTTTAGGGTTACTTTACTATTGTTGGATACTTTATTGGCTTTTTCATACATTTTTATTAGCTTCCCCTTAATCATTCTAAAATTTATTTTCGGTACATCTTTATATTTACTAGGTCAGAAAAGAACATCTATATACATGACAGCTTCCGGATTCTATGTTCTTGTTTTGATTTTAATGGGTCATCTTTCTAGTTTTCAGAACTCTGACTCTACCAGTTCTTTCTCACTCATATTCTCCTCTCGACTTCCGATTCTTACACCATCAGTTTTATTCAGTTTTTTAGGATTTATAGTCATTGTTTTATTCTGGCAAAAGCAGTATGTCAAAAATAAAAATGTACTAATTATTTCAGCTATTTGTCTTGGTATGCCTGTGCTATTAACAAATCAACAGATTATTACAGGTATAATGATTTCTACTAAGGAATGGGAACGTTATACGAACTACCAATTTTTAGTTTTTGGTGTATCACTTTTCTTGTCATCTGTAAACCTTGATAGAGCGAAGGTAGTAGAGCGAATACAAAACTTTATTATCATAATTTTGGTGTTATATTTATCCGGATTGATAGTTGTTGGTCAACACACTACCTATAAGCAGTGGTATGGTAACAATGAATTAGTAGTTGTTCAAAAAAGAGTTCTCAATAAAGTGATAAATAATTCTCAATACAGTCAAGCTCAAGTTTTAATAGAAAAGCCTGGATTAGAACCGACTTTGGCAATCAAGCTTAATAAAGAAATTAAATTTATTACTGACTATAGAGATATATTTATGCATCCCGTTTTAGATATGTCAACTAATGGAAGTATTCCTTCAAATCAATCTCTCCATAAAGAAAATTTGTTTGAGTTCTTCGCTAGAACTGCTAAAACCCCATCAGAGGTGTCAAAAATTTTGAGGGATGAAGCAAAGCAAAAGACAGGTTGGCATTTAGGATTTTTCTTTAGCTTTAAAGACTTTTGGTATCCAGCTACCGATAACAGAGGAGTGAAACAAGATGAGATTTTAAAAAACATTAATTTGATTGTCTCTGCTTATACAGAATATTTAAATAATTTTAATAGTAGATGGTTCAAAACAACTCTATTACTAAGTGATACATCCCCCGAAAAAATACGAAGAAATCCGATTTGGAGCAATTATTTATTAGCCGAGGGGATTGCAGGTCAAACTAAAATCTATGTGTACGTGCAAATCGTCAAATCTAATTTGCAGTATCTATAACAATCGTGAAAAATCGTGAAGTGAGGATTGTCTAATGTGTGGTATCTGTGGTGTGGCATTCACTGCTCGACATAGATCAGTGGAGTCTAAGCTGATTGACAGGATGTGCACGAACATCGCACTTCAGTTTGAGCCGGATGTTCTCCATTTGGTGAGTGCCAAAACTCTACTTTTGCTTGATCGGGGTCTATTCATTTTTCTGTGGTGTATCAAAAGGGCAAGGCTTCTGACCCCATTAAATATTTCGCTGCCCCATCTAATCGAGATTTAGGCATTGTTAAACAGCAGCGAAAGGCTAATGTCAAGCTGATTATCGCTCATGTACCTGATAAGCAACGAAGTAGCCCCCATTCTTTTAGCTAAATCGCGAATCACGTTCGACAGCAAGTGACGCCGCCCTACTAACCACCAGTGGTATGCCCCTAGTTCGGCTTCGATCGCATAAGTATCGAGTTCCATAGTTTACCTCCATTGCTCTACGGAATAGGTGGGTCAAATAGCTCGGATTGATGCTAATATTGCAAAAATTTGCATGGGGTTCAAAATGTGCGGTATTGTTGGCGCACTGACGTTTAAACATACCACCTTCACCATTACTGAGCCATACATTACCCGAATGCGGGATATGATGCTCCACCGGGGGCCTGATGGTTCAGGAACTTGGGTTGCAGGAGACGGTAAAGTAGGACTAGGTCACCGACGGCTATCTATTATCGATCTATCCGAAGCTGCTACCCAGCCGATGTGCAATGAGGATGGCACTCTCTGGGTAGTTTTCAACGGTGAAATCTACAACCACGCCGAGATTCGCGCTGAGTTGGAGCAACTTGGCGGACACCAGTGGAAAACCGACCACTCGGATACTGAAGTGATTCTCCATGCATTTGAAGAGTGGGGAATAGACTGTTTGGAAAAATTCCGGGGGATGTTCGCAATTGCCCTTTGGGATGCCAAAGCACGAGAGTTGTGGCTGATTCGCGATCGCATCGGTATCAAACCCCTCTACTACAGCATTCATAATGGTCGTATTACCTTCGCCTCAGAAATCAAAGCCCTCCTCCAAGACCCAGACCAGAAACGCGCTGTTTGCGAAGAAGCTTTCTACCACTACCTCTCCTTTCTCACAACACCAGCCCCCCAAACTCTGTTTGACGGTATCAAAAAGTTACCAGGCGGTTGCTGGTTGCGCGTCAGTGAAGATGGTCAAATCCGCGAACATCGTTACTGGGATGTGTGGGATTACACCACACCCTTAACGGGTGTTTCTGAAGACGAAATCGCCGAGCGCATTATCGCCGAACTGCGAACAGCCGTAAAGCTGCGTAAAGTCAGCGATGTCCCAGTGGGGGTTTTTCTCTCCGGTGGCATCGACTCAAGCACCAATGCCGCTTTGTTTTCCGAAGGAGAAGGCGGAACCATCAAAACCTTTACCATTGGCTATGAGGGTGAGTACCAGACATATCAGAACGAACTGCATTATGCTCGCCGCATGGCAAAGGAAGTTGGAGCAGACTACTACGAACACCTACTTACCATCGATGACTTAATCGACTTCCTGCCCCAGATGGTACACCTGCAAGATGAACCCATTGCCGACCCCGTTTGTGTCCCCGTTTACTACGTCTCCAAGTTAGCAAGGGATAACGGCGTTGTCGTCTGCCAGGTAGGAGAGGGATCGGATGAATTGTTCTGGGGTTACCCTAGCTGGAAAATTCTGCTCCAGCTTCAGCGCTACAACAGTCTGCCGTTCCCCCAAATCTTGAAAAAATTTGGTTTGTTTGGTCTTCAGCGCTTAGGAAAACGTCAGAAACTTTATTACGAACTGCTGCGTCGTGGAGCCACGGGTCAACCAGTCTTCTGGAGTGGGGCAGAAGCATTTACCGAAGCTCAGAAGCAAGCCATTTTATCCCCTCGCTTGCGTCAACAATTTGCTGATCTCTCCTCTTGGGATATACTAAATCCGATTCGTCAGCGCTTTGAAACTAAAGCTTGGGAAAAATCGCACCTCAACTGGATGACCTATGCCGATCTCAACCTGCGCCTGCCCGAATTACTACTCATGCGAGTAGACAAAATGAGTATGGGAGTCAGCCTAGAAGGGCGCGTTCCCTTCCTCGACCACAAGTTTGTCGAGTTGGCAATGAGTATCCCAGAGTCTATCAAGACCAAAAACAGCAACTTAAAGTATATTCTCAAGAAGTCAGTACGGGGGTTAATTCCAGATGAACTAATAGACCGCAAAAAGCAAGGGTTTGGAGTTCCAGTCTATGAATGGTTCTTCGACAAGTTAGGCGAGCAGGCTCGTCAGGAACTTAATGATTTCTGCGATCGCACTGATTTTTTGAATAAGACTGAAGTCAATCACTTGATTGCTCAAAATAGTGGAGCGCAATTTTGGTACCTGCTAAACTTTGCCCTATGGTGGAAGCAATTTATTCAATGAAACATCAAGAGAGCAAACAAAGCTTAATTAGGGTTGATTCAGCTCAGTTAATGTCAACGAAGTGGCTGATTAAGCAATTAATTATACTGTCTCAAAAACTACCTCTTTTTCAAGCTAGAGGGAGTTATAGTGGCTTAAAAGAAACCGCAGAATCCCAGTTTTCTAAATTTACAAAATCAGAGCTGGAATTTAACGACCACGATAATTTTTTAGTAAATTTAGGAAACCTGAATTTTCCCCAATGTATCGAACAGAAAGCTGTCCTAGACTATGGGAGTGGTTACGGGGGTAGGGCTGTTTGGATGGCCAATCAAGCCCGATTTGTAGAGGGTGTTGAAATCCATCAATCTACAGTTGATATTTCTAATGAATTCGCTCGTTATCGGAAAGTCAACAATGTTCACTTTACATTAGGAAGTGAAGATAAAATATTTTTTGAAGATAAATATTTTGATGTTATTGTGTCTTTTGATGTTCTAGAGCATGTCAAGAAACCCGATTTGCTCATCAAGGAATTCTTTAGAGTTTTGAAAGATGATGGAATTGCCATATTAATCTTTACTCCGTATTATGGGATGTTCTCACATCACCTAAATTATATTACCCTGTTTCCTGGTCTTCACTGGTTTTTTTCTCCCCAAGCCTTGATAGAGGCTATTAATGAGCTGATTGAATATTATCCAGAGTTTGCCAACCTGGGTATAAGCAAGCAACCTCAACCTAGTCTTTCTTATAACCAAAAGCGGCAATGCCTACCCTCGTTAAATGGACTGACTAAGCCAGAATATATCGAATTAATACAACAAACTGGGTTTCACATCATTCATCTTAAATCAACACCAATTTTAGAGAAATTTTCTTTATTAGGTAAGATGGGGATTGCCGTTAATCAGTTTATAAACAATCAATTGGGTTTTGATGAGTTATTTTCTCACAACCTAGTTAGTATTCTATCCAAGGGGAACGAAAAATAGATTAACAGCTTGGAGCTATGTTAGAGCAGAATAAATTAGATCGAGATAATCCCTACCATCCAGATAATGAGCCTCCCAAAAAGAGCTTGGTTGTCAACCTTTTTATGGAATTTGCCAAGTCTATAAATAGAGGGAATTTTGTAACTCCTCATCTTTTCGGAGGAAGTAATTTATCAAAAGTAGAATATGAGTACAATTTTGGTCATACTTTTTTAGAAATAGTTAAGGAGTATGCTAGTTTAGATATTTTTGAGAATAAAGACGTTCTTGATGCTGGATGTGGTTGGGGAGGAAAAATGGTTTATTACGCAGAACACACCAATCTCAAAACTATTAGTGGTTTTGATCTTCCGGGCTACCTTCCAGGGGTATCAAGGGAATTTGCTTTGAAAAAAAATTTCACAAATTGCTTTTTTCAAAATGGTTATGCAGAAAATATGCCCTATGAAAACGAAAAATTTGACTTAGTGATCATGGAAGATGTACTCGAACATGTAGCTGATCCTGAAAAAGTGATGGATGAATGTTATAGAGTATTGAAACCTAAAGGGATAATTTTGGCAAAGTTCCCTTCATTTAGATCTATGCACGCTCATCACTTAGATAGAGCTATATCTCTTCCTGCGTTGCACTATATTTTGCCTATGAAAGAATGGGCAGCTGGTTTAAACTACTTATTATTACAGCCAGGAAAAGGGTTGAATTATACACCTTTCAGAAAAGTTATAGGAACAAAATACAATAAGTCTGCGAGTATCGATCTGAATGGATTGGATTTTGAAAATTTTAGCAAAATTGTTCAAGAAACAAACTTTAAAATTCATCGCTTGACATTAGTTCCAGGAAATGTCGAAAGAGACAATAGAAAGCTGATAAAACCGTTTTATAATCTCGCTTATAGAACTAAGGCTTTAAGAGAATTTTTGTCAAGTTATATTTTATTTTTCGGGGAGAAAGAGTAACTTTTAATAATTAAATCTGAGTGAAGTATATCAAAATATTAAAGATATCCGGTTAATTACAATAAAAACCAGAAAGTAAAATACAAAAACCAAACAGATAGCAAAATGCTTCATTGTATGAAACTATTAGCTTTACAACGAAGCTGTATAACTATAGGTCTTGGACTACTGCTTCTTTGTTCAACCATCGCTCTCGAAACCTCCTTTCAGGCTTGGAGTAATTCTGAAGCTGAAGCAACAGACGAAAAAAATGCTAAGTTAGCTCAGCTTGGAGAAGTTGATCGCATAAAATCAAATCTGAGAGCTGCTGTTCTGCAAAATGTTCCGGAAATGAGGCAGGCACAAACAGATTGGGAGCGTGCAATTATCTTGCGCGACCATGTCTATTCGGGAAACCAAATATCCCCATCGCTGGGAAAAGAGCCGATTCCAGTAACCGTTGAAAACTATAAAGCGATTGTTTCCGGTGAATCTCACCAATGGTGTACTGGAATGGCCTTGCTTTATATGGGCTTGCTTCAAGTATTTGGTATTCGTTCCCGTTTAGTTAACTTAGCTAGCGGCGAAGCTGTTAATCGCCGTCATTCTGCAAAAATTCCAGACACGCATTCGGCAGTTGAGGTACTTCTAGACGAGCGCTGGGTTGTACAAGACCCAACCTTTAACATGCAATGGGAACTGGACGGTAATCCTTTGGGGATTTTAGAGTTGCGTCAGGCATTTTTATCAAATAAGCATCCCATTTCTACTACTAATGATCGCAAAGTCTTGCCTCGCCGTTCCGTTCAGGACTATTACATTCCCTACCAGGATTTACTTGCTCATGTGGAAATTAGTGAAATCGAAGTTCTAGATCCCCAAAAAGCTGGGAAGTTTCGAGTAGTTGCCACAATGCCTCCTGGTGCTACCTGGCGCTATGCAGTCCTGTCATCGCCTTTAAGTCCCTCTTCAGGAGATGAAATCGGAACTAGAGTTCGTTATTGGGATTTTATCAAAAGCTTGCCTGAGAGTTGGGAAACTCTAGCAGCTAAAAAAGTATCAAAAAGTCCAGGGGCAAAGGGAATCTTGGTAACAACGGATGCATCCAATAGTCATTATCAACTCTGGTCTTCCCTAGAAGATTTACCTCCTGGCGATTACCAAGTTAGAGTTAAAGGTGCCGTACTTAATGGCGGTATCAATATCGGTGTTTTAGATACAGCAGCTAACAAGTTTATTGCTAATGGCTACTATTGGTCAGGTCAACGCGATCGCTTTGCCAAATCTGATATGGTGGCTAAATTCACCCTTAGTGAAACTAAGGCTGTGAAGATTATCTTGAGCAATTGGTCTTTTTCAGAAGAACCTTCTACCTGGAAGGTGGAGAACGTGATGATTGTCAAAGAGCGAGCTGTCAGTTCACAATAATGATTCACCAAGAGAGTTACCCACAGTACTAGCTGTTAACTGATCGATGAATAACTGGAAACGCTACTGATGACTCGTGACTGGATCGGAATGTTGAAGCGCGGCTTGCGTAAGCCTCCCAAGGTGATTTTGCAGCGCCTGCACGCTGAGCTACGAGCAGAAAGCGATCGCTTTTTTGCCCCACTTCGCGCCCGACACTTTGGCAAACGCTCTCTGCTTCAGTCTACCGGAGACGACAATATAGATGCATTGTGGCAACGTTTGAGTCAGCGTCCCTTTCCCGCTCATACGTCTTTGTCGAACCCAGTGGAATATGATTGCCTTTGTCCGAGCGATCGCACACGCATTTTCAATGCCACCGATCTCGCTCTCATGCATCAAGTTAACCTGCTCGGCTCTGGGTTAATTGCCCTTGGCAGCGAAATTGACTGGCACAAAGACTACAAAACCGGGTTCTCTTGGCCACCTGCTTACATCCGTAGTATTGACTATACCAACCCAGACCGTCCCAGCGATGTCAAAATGCCTTGGGAAATTTCACGGCTTCAGTGGCTCATTCCCACTGGACAAGCGTACTTACTCACGGGTGACGAACGCTACGCAGTCGCTGTCCGAGATATTCTGGCCCATTGGATTGCCAACAATCCCTATGCCTCCAGTGTCAATTGGGCTTGCACGATGGAGGTGGCTTTGCGCCTCCTTAGTTGGACATGGTTTTTTCACGTCTTTCACGGCAGTCAAGCGTGGGCTGATGCTAGCTTTCGAGAGCAGTTTTTATGTAGTCTTTTCCTACATGGAGAGTTTACTGAGCGTCACCTGGAGCGTTCCGACATCAACGGCAATCACTACACTGCCAATGCTGCTGGTTTAGTGTTTGTTGGTTTGTTTTTTGGTAAGGGAACTGCTTCAGAGCGTTGGCAGAAGCTGGGCTGGGATATCTTATGTGAAGAACTGCCCCGTCAGGTCTTCTCTGATGGCGTTGATTTTGAGGCATCTGTGCCTTACCACCGCTTGGTGCTGGAGTTATTCTTGCTTCCGGCACTCTACCGGGAAGCCTGTGGTCTAGAGGTAAGCAGTGCCTATCGAGAGCGAATAATTGCAATGGCACGCTTTGCGGCAACTTATTCTCAACCCAATGGGACGGTTCCTTTCTGGGGCGATGCGGATGATGCGCGAGCATTGCCCTTTGGGGGACAGGAGCTTAATGATCATCGCTATCTGGTGGGTTTAGTTGGGGCGGCATGGACTGTTCCCGAACTGTGCCAAGCATTTTCTGGGTCACGTAGTGAGATTTTTTGGCTCTTGGGGTCTGCTGCTGCGGCTTCCCTACCTGATGTAGAAACACCATTAAATCCTCCCAGTTCAACTGCATTTCCAGAGGGCGGTTTCTACGTGATGCTTAACGAATGCGATCGCATCTTCATCGATTGCGGTCCTTTAGGGTTGGCAGGACGTGGAGGACACGGTCACAACGACTGTTTGGCGTTTGAAGCCGTTTTAGACGGCGTCCCTCTCATTGCCGATTGTGGTGCCTACCTCTATACCGCCTCCTACACAGAGAGAAACAACTTTCGTTCGACGGCTTATCACAACACGCCCCAAGTGGATGGCGAGGAAATCAACCGTTTTATTCGTCCCGATTATCTCTGGAACCTGCACAACGATGCCCGGCCTGAAGTCCGACGTTGGGAAACCGATTCTAAACGAGACTTTTTCTGCGGTTCTCACAGTGGTTATCAACGGTTAGCCCAACCTGTGATGCCCGTACGAACGATTATCTTAGACCATACCTTTCATGCTTTAGTGGTACGGGATGTATTTGAAGGCGTCGGAGAGCATCAAATCGACATCCCCTTGCACTTGGCTCCTGACGTAGTAGTGCAAGAGGTGGCAACTGATCGACTGAGGCTGCAAGCGTGCGGTCGCGACTTTGTTCTGGTTTGGGGGAAGATACAAGATTGGACGCTTGAAGTGGGAAAGGGCCGTATCTCTCCCAGCTATGGTATTGCTCTGCCAGCTCCGCGTTTGGCTTGGCGGCGAAACGGTTCTTTGGAAACTGCGTTGGTAATATGCATAGTACCCGCTCATAAAATGCCATCAAACCCCATACAGTGGGCACATGACCTAATAAACGAAAGTGCAAGGCAATGACACTAAAGTCTCGCGAGCTAGAAGTCTCGGAATCAGCGATTAACAATGAGGGATATCCATCAGAACCGTCCCTGTGTCCGGAAAATGTCTACGGTCATACGAAAAAGGTATGTTTGATACGCAATCGGTTAAACCAGTTGCGATCGCGCCAAGGTCGAGGTTTGCGTATCCTGGATGTGGGTTGCGGGAATGGCTATGCTGTCACCCAATTTATAGCTCATCCAGCAGATCGGGTACTGGCAATTGACATGCACGAATCCAGTATTTTGTATGCGAAACAACACTTTGAATGTCCGGGTCTGGAGTTCCAAGTGCAAAAGGTCGAGCAACTTAGCGAACAAGCACAACGCTTTGATGCTGTAATTTTTGCCGACATTCTGGAGCATGTAGAGCAACCTGGCGAACTTTTACAATCTGCCCTTCATCTCTTGGAATCTGGCGGTCGCGTCTTAGTCACCATTCCCAATGGATACGGTCCATTTGAAATAGAATCATCACTAAGTCGGCAGAAGATTGGGAAAGTGGTACTCTGGATCGTCGATCTAGCGATCGCTGTCCTGAACAAGTTCATCTTACGCGGTCTATGGTCTAAAGTAGCCACTCCGCCTCATCTTCCCTATAACCTGGAATCGGGACACATACAATTTTTTACCCGGAGCGCTTTTCTGAAACTTGCCCAAGATGCCGGACTGACCCTAGTATCCAGTCATAATTTGTCCTGGTTGAGCGGTTCTTTCAGTAACTATTTTTTTGCTCCGTTTGAATCCTTTTGCCACTGGAACAGCCGAATTGCTGATAAGATTCCTAGTGCTTGGGTGAGTGCTTGGTTCTTTGAATTTTCAGCAAACGCTGAAAAAGTCCAATAATCCAGCCAACAAAGGAAAACGTATGAAATTAAACGCCGATAAGCTAGAAATCCAAAAACAATGGGATAAAGACCCTTGCGGAGCTAGTACAGCCACAGAGCAAACGCCCGGAACATTGGACTTCTACCGTGCGGTGCGCGATTACCGCTATAACGTCTATGCGCCTTGGTTTGACCAAGTCGTGTGTTTTGAAAAGTGGCAAGACAAAGATATTTTGGAAATCGGGGTAGGATTGGGCAGCGACCACTTCCGCTTTGCACGAGGTGGCAACCGCATGACCGCCTTGGACTTGAGCCAGGAACACTTGAGGCAAACTCAGCGACATTTAGAGCTGGAAGGACTGACAACTACTCCCGTCTATGGTGACGCCGAGAAGATACCTTTTGCTGATGAAAGCTTCGATGTCGTCTATGCCTTTGGCGTACTGCACCACACACCGGATACAGAGGCTGCTATTGCAGAAATCAATCGAGTTTTACGTCCCGGAGGTACAGCAATAATTGGGTTATATCATCGAAACTCTTGGTTTTTCTGGATTCAAACACTCTTCGTGAATGGTCTTTTACAGGGAGGTCTTTGGCGTTGGGGATGGCGGCGTCTATTGTCGCAAATTGAATATCGTAAGGATTTAAATTCTGCCGTTCCATTGGTCAAGCTTTACAGTTGTCACCAAGTGCATCAGCTTTTATCAGCATTCTCCCAAGTTAATTTGACAACTTGTCACGTTGAAGCGTCTCATTTCTGGCGGTTTCACCGCTTTTTTCGCCACTGGAGTAGAGAGCGGCTAGAGCGGCGGCTGGGTAAAGGAGGATGGTATATCCTAGCCCAAGCGCAAAAATAATTTAGAGTTACCGAAATATGAAATTAAACGCCGATAAGCTAGAAATCCAAAAACAATGGGATAAAGACCCTTGCGGAGCTAGTACAGCCACAGAGCAAACGCCCGGAACATTGGACTTCTACCGTGCGGTGCGCGATTACCGCTATAACGTCTATGCGCCTTGGTTTGACCAAGTCGTGTGTTTTGAAAAGTGGCAAGACAAAGATATTTTGGAAATCGGGGTAGGATTGGGCAGCGACCACTTCCGCTTTGCACGAGGTGGCAACCGCATGACCGCCTTGGACTTGAGCCAGGAACACTTGAGGCAAACTCAGCGACATTTAGAGCTGGAAGGACTGACAACTACTCCCGTCTATGGTGACGCCGAGAAGATACCTTTTGCTGATGAAAGCTTCGATGTCGTCTATGCCTTTGGCGTACTGCACCACACACCGGATACAGAGGCTGCTATTGCAGAAATCAATCGAGTTTTACGTCCCGGAGGCGTAGCGCTGATTAGCTTATATCATCGATATTCGTGTTTTCTTTTGTGGGCAATCATACGAAATGGCCTAATCCTTGGTGGACTTTGGCGCAAAGGATGGCGACGCCTTCTGTCAGAAATTGAGTATCGCAGCGATCTTGATTCTGCAGTTCCTCTGGTCAAGGTTTACAGTCGCAGACAAGCGAAGCGGCTATTTTCTCAATTCTCTCAGCAAGAGATGACAACTTGTCATATAGGTTTTGGACGCTTGCAAAGTTTGTCACCTGTGTCCCGTTCTCTAATAGAACGTCTTTTTGGTTGGCTTGGCTGGTATCTCGTAATCCGAGCTTATAAGTAGTGAAGCAGGCGAGGAGGATAAAAGGTTTTGTTGGCATGGTTAATCGGGATGTCATCCTGACTATGGGAGTTCGCCTCCTGATTATCCTCTCAGGCTTTGCCACAAGTATTCTCACCGCACGGTTTTTGGGGCCAGGAGGTCGAGGCGATTACTTCTTTGCGACCACAATTGCATTAACAATCGTGCAGTTTAGCAATCTAGGACTGCACTCTAGTAACACCTATCTCGTTGCAAAGGATAAGGCATTGTTGCGAGGGTTAGTTGCTAATAGCTTCTGGCTATCTTTAGTGGGAGGAGGTGGTGTTGCGGTTACAGTAGCGTTGGTCATACAGTTGGGAAACTGGTTTACCGACACACCCTTAGGATACCTCTTGTTTGCTGTTGCCCTCGTTCCACCAACGCTTTTTTTCCTGCTCGGTAATAACCTCCTCGTGGGAATTAATCGGATTGATACGTTTAATGGCTTTCAAGTTAGTAACAACTTAGTCGTTTTGTTGTTCATGGGGTTAGCAGGTTGGCAAGGATGGGGGGTAAAAGGGTTTTTAGGGGCAAATGTGCTTGCTGGCTGCTTCATGGGAGTGGTTTTACTGGTGGTACTCTTACGGTATTCCAACGAAGGTGAGGGTTTTGGGTTTAGGCGCCAGGTATTTAGTGCTGGCTTTCGCTATGCAGTGAAGGTTTATGTTGCTAGCTTGCTAGCGTTTTTGGTGTTGCGGAGCAATGTATTCTTACTCAAAAGTCTCGCTACTACTGAGGAGATCGGATATTTTTCAGTCGCAACTCAGATAGCGGATGTACTATCAGTCTTACCAACATCAGTGGCAATTGTCCTTTTCCCCAATCTTGTACGAAGCGATGCAGCAGGGAGATGGACGACAACCTTACGCAGCATGGCAACAGTCGGGGGATTAATGGTTGTGGCTTGCGCGATCGCAGCTATTCTAGTTGAACCCTTTATTCGGATTGCGTTTGGGCCGGGGTTTTTAGCCGCAGTCCCCATTTTGCTCTGGATGTTACCTGGAGTGTTCTTCCTCAGCATGAGTACCGTTGTCTCTCAGTATCTCGCTGCCATTGGCTTTCCGAAGTTGCTAACTGGAATCTGGCTGATTGCCTTTGCTATTGTTGCCACATTGAGTTGGTTTTTAATTCCCCTTTACTCTGGTGCTGGTGCTGCTATAGCACTGTCCCTAACCTATGGTTTACTGTTCTTGATGATTCTGCGCTTGGCCTGGGTCATGGAGCAACGCTTAGTGTCTCATATTAAGTCTGACTGATCGATAGAAGTCATTAGTAACTAAAAAGTAATCGCTAATGATTAATAACTAAAGCCCAATGAAAAAACAAGATTATGCCCTAACGGGTTACCCCTTATCTCAAGATTTTCGCGATCGCTTCGAGAAGTCAGTTGACTCGACCCCTATTTATCTCAACGTCCCCGAACTGCGTCGCTTGCCTGTATCACAATTAGTCAAAACTCTCCGTTCTTTACAGGCAGAGCATCTTTTTCTCCCGCTTGAGGATACGAATAGTAGTGCAATTCTGCCAATTCTGCAAGCGATCGCGGCTATTTCAAACGCACGGTTCCTCGAAGTCGTTCATCCCGACTTAAAACGGGAACGAGTATCCCGTCCGCAAGTTTGTAAGTCTCTCATTTCCTTAGCAGCAACCTCAGCTAGCGCACAAATTGCTGCTGCACGCTGTAAACGCGAACTGACACAACTTATCCAGCAACCGCGCCTTGCTGTATCGCTTCAACCAACAGATCACGTCCTTTATATCAACGCTAACTTGTGGTTTGGGGTAAAAGCTGGCGGTTCTGTAGGACATATTGCGGGTGTAGTGAACGCGCTGATAGCACAAAATTATCAGGTTGATTTCGCTTCAGCAGCAGGAAGTGTTATGCTCGCTCCGGATGTAAATTTTCATCCTCTCCAACCCCCTCAAGCCTTTGGTATACCATCTGAACTCAATTACTATCGCTTTCAGCAGATGGTTGTCGAACAAATTCACAATTTTGCTGCGCGAGAACACTATGCTTTTATTTACCAAAGGATGTCCGTGGCGAACTATGTTGGTGTGGTGTTGTCTCGTACCTTAAACGTACCGTTAGTACTAGAGTATAACGGCTCTGAGGCATGGGTAGCCAAACATTGGGGACGCCCCCTGCGGTATCATGACCTTGCTGTTTTAGCTGAGGATGTTTGCCTTAAACATGCTCACTTAGTGGTAACCGTCTCGGAAGTGTTGCGCGATGAGTTAATAGAAAAAGGAATAGAACGAGATCGCATCGTGTTCTACCCTAACTGTATCGACCCTGAAGTATTCGATCCAAGCCGCTTTAGCAAAGAAGACTCTCATCAATTGCGCCAGCGTTATGGAATTGCAAAAGACGCGATCGTCGCTACCTTCATTGGTACATTTGGGCAGTGGCATGGGGTAGATTTATTGGCGGCGGCTATTCGCCAACTGGTTGACACGGATGCCGAATGGCTTCGACAAAAAAAACTGCATTTTCTCCTCATTGGAGATGGTTTGAAAATGCCCAAAGTGAGAGAAATTCTGTCAGGAGAAAAGTATGACCCTTTCTTTACTATGACAGGTTTAATTGCTCAAAATCAGGCTCCCGCTTATTTGGCTGCTTCGGATATTCTCCTTTCTCCCCACGTCCCTAATACTGATGGAAGTCGGTTTTTTGGTTCGCCGACTAAATTATTTGAATATATGGCCATGGGGAAAGCGATCGTGGCATCTAATTTAGAACAAATTGGGCAAGTTTTACAACAGAGTATTTATTTAGACCGTCAATCTTATGGTGCGGCAATGGGAAATGAAAAGGAACTAGCAATTCTGTTCCCCCCTGGAGACATGAACGGCTTGATTGACGGAATTCGCTTTATAGTTGAAAAGCCAGAATGGCGGTACCTTCTGGGGCGAAATGCCAGAGCAGAGGCATTATCCCGCTATACCTGGGCGCACCACGTAACTGCAATCCTTAATGGGTTAAAAAATCAGTTTTCAGGTCTATGAGTCTTCGATTCAATCTTGTTATTGCATTATTTTTCTTCCTACCTGCTGCGTTTAGCTATCCAGGTAGGGCGTATTATTGGTTAACCCGGATGAGGGTTGGAGAAATTGTTTCTGTATTTCACTTTCTTTTCCTACCTTCAATTATTTTATCTATTTTATTATTAGTTGTTAGAACCCAGCGCCAAGAAAGTTTTTTAAACAGCACTAAGTCAGAACTGGGAATTTTTATCGCTCTATTGTTATGGTTTATCGCTGCTACCCTAAGCTTCCTGTTTAATTTTGGTGTAGAAGACGTTCAAGTCACCTATGTTTCAGGCTACTTATCTCCTCTTCTAGTTTATGTGGCCTTAAAAAAATTATCACTAACGAAACCCCAACGGAATCGAATTTTTTTAGCACTTTCCTTGGGAGCGTTGTTTCCT
>CBKWLJ010000125.1:0-19892 GCA_966675205.1 uncultured bacterium | reverse complement strand
CATACAAAACAAGAATATTCAATTTTATTATCAATGTATTTCATGGTTGTACTAGGAATCTCGATTGCTTTAGTAGCAAGTAATTCTCTATTTTTCCTAATCATAAGTTTAGTAGCACTGACAATTTTTTTGACATTTTTAATACTATTAATCGCAACTTTTTTGGGTGAACGTAATTATATTCATTTTTATCGAAACTCTTGTATTATAAGACGGAAAGTCCTAAATGTTATTTCTACCAAAGAAAGCTTACATCTTATGAAGATTGTGGGTGTGTTTTTGCAAAAAGAGGGAGAAGTATATCAAGTAAAATTGCGTTCCGAAGATAAAAATTATCGGCTGGGCGGTGCCTTGGGAGAAAATGAGAGTGCTTGGTTAGCTCAGGAAATCCAAGACTGGCTAAACCTGAGATGAAGGGAAGTTCAGAAATCTTACAAAGAAATACTGATCACTATAGTGCCATAACGTGGATGTGAAATCTTGCTGAACATCGAGAAACTAAGTAAGTCTTACGGCAAGCGACAAGTGCTTCAGGACTTGACGCTACATATCAAACCCGGTGAAATTTATGGGTTGCTTGGCCCAAATGGTGCCGGTAAAACAACAACGATTAATATATTGTGTAATTTACTCCAACCTGATAGTGGAATTATTAAGATTAATGGTCAGCCCGTTTCAAAAGCAACCAAACCTTTAATTGGTGTAGCGCCCCAAGAAAATTTACTTTATAAAACTTTGAGCTGTGAAGAAAATCTCAATTTTTACGCTCGAATTTATGGGTTGAAAAGCCAACAACATCGGCAACAAGTGTACCGTTGCTTAGAAGCAGTTAACCTGGCAAATCGAGCCAAAAGTCCGGTCGAAACGTTAAGTGGAGGAATGCAGCGACGGTTGAATATTGCCGTTGCTTTGGTGCATCAGCCCAAGTTAGTGATTTTAGATGAACCGACAACGGGATTAGATATTGAGGCGCGTTATGAAATTTGGGACTTGATTTTGCGTCTTAAACGTCAAGGAATGACCGTTTTGCTGACAACTCACCTATTAGATGAAGCAGAACGCCTTTGTCAGAGAATTGGTATTCTCAAAGGAGGACGGATTGTTGCCGAAGGGAGTCTGACCGAGTTGCGACAACGAATTCCGGCACAAGAGATTTTAATTGTTCAGACGTCACAGGAACAAAAAGCGATCGCACGCGCTCAAGAATTAGGCTTCACACACCGACGCTATGGCAATGACCTCGCCTTTTGGTTGCCTCAGCAGCTAGAACTCAAGGAAATAATTGACCGTTTTGAGGGTATTTCCCTTGACTCTATTGCTCGTCAACCCGTGCGATTGGAGCATATTTATGTAGAAGCCACTCAAAAATACTAAGTCGTATTCCTGTTTAGGAGGCGTCTTCAATCCCAAGCACTGCATCTTCTAAAGCCCGTTCAACTTCCCCTAATTCTTTTTGAGTGGAGGGATCAAGTTCCGTTGGTCTATTGGCATTGGCACTTTGCTCATATTCACCAACCACTTCATTCACCGCTTCTTTATTAAGAGTTGGGTCGTTACTAATGGCAGCCGCTTCCTGCTCTTGAGTTCTAGATTGATCCTGTGTCATCGCTATCTTCGACCTAACTTTTGCTATTTATGTTTTTCAGCATCACCCAAGCTCCGCAATCCGATCATCTATCTAGAGTCAACTGTTTGCTGAGGCTGTTTTGACGGAAATCTAGTGCAGCGCGGCAAAAATAACCCACCAGTCCAAAAAGGTGAAAAAGCTTACTGTACAAGCATTCTTCCCTATGCCCTAGCGGCCATGCTACGCAAACTGCCTTCTGCCTTTTTTCTTCTGCCTTCTTGCACTAGTGCAACGTGGCAAAAGTTTTCCACAACTTTTATAATTAGGATTAAAATAAAAGCTTGCTCCCCTGCTCCAGCCACTGCCAACGGGTAGATGATTTCTGCTATGCTGCATTAGACGGGTCGATGCCCATCAGGATAAATAGTGGAGTTGTCTAGATACGCATCAGAAAGGTCTGCATTCTGGCTGCGAAACAAATTACAGCCACTTAACTGAGCTTGGCTGAGGTTAGCCTTACTGAGATTAGCGCCAGTTAAGTCAGCATGGCTTAAATTAGCATTACTTAAGTCAGCGTTACCTAAATCGGCTCCTTTCAAATTAGCACGCATGAGATTAGCACCTTGTAAGTTTGCACGGCGCAGGCTGGCTCTAAACAGATTCGCTTCCTGAAGATTGGCATGAGCTAGATTGGCGTGATATAGCTGAGCATCGCTTAACTGAGCGGATTGAAGTTGGGCGTTGTGCAACTCAGCTTGACTTAAATTAGAGTAGGGCAGGTAGATTTTTTGAAGGTTGCTGCTGCTCAAATCAATCCCTGGTAGATTTGCCTCAAACAAGTCCGCTTCGCTAATATCTACATTCCTAAAATCTCGCTTCCCGCCTACATATTGAGCGAGTAAGTCTGCTCCACGAATTTTTTTCATCTGTGCTTTGGTTGAGATACCGCTCTCTAGATGAGAGGTTGTGCCTCTAAGTCAATAAGTATTAATGCTTAAACTTTCTTTCAGGGTAAGCCTATGTAGCAAGAGACACTTTTGTTCTAATGATTATTTAATATTTGTAAATATTAATCTTTCTTTGTTGCATTTGCTTGACAAAACATTGTTTGTGTGGTTTAAGCTCCAAGAGCTTCCAGCAGTAAGCAATGAGATTGAATTAACCTTATAAAATAAATAGAATCTAGGGGCTTGAACGAGTTTAGAGAAGAGCTTGCCACCTGACTTCTTGACTATAGGGAATATCATTTGAGGTCGGGAGAGCGATATCGCATCACTACAACAGTCAAATGACCTTGTAATGTCAAGATGAAAAGGAAGCATAAGCTTTTAAAAATACCATGTCAAAACCCAAATTATCAATCGCTCAACATTATCACGAACGTACCAAGTATTATCCAGAAACTATTGCAGCAAAAAGCAAGGTGCTCGACTGGGAAAATCAGCCTGTACCTTATAAAGAGTATAAAGTTGGTACAACCATTGACTTGAAGCCTTTTTTAAAAGAAGATCCCAAGGCGTTTAAAGATGAGCCAGGGAAAACCTTGTGGCGGCTGTCGCAGTTGCTATTTTGTACCTACGGTTTAACAGCCAAAATGCCAACAGTGATGGGCCCACCAGTGTATCTCCGGGCTGCCCCCTCTGCGGGTGGGCTATACCCAGCCGAGGTGTATTTAGTTTGTCGTGGCACACCGATTTTACCCACAGGACTTTATAACTATCAGTGTCGTACCCATTCTTTGATTCATTTTTGGGAAGGTGAGGCTTGGTCTGTTCTACAAGATGCCTGTTTCTGGCATACTGTTTTGGGAAGTGCCGATTTGGCGATTGTAATCACTTCTGTTTTTTACCGCTCAGCGTGGCGTTACGAAGATCGGGCATATCGGAGAATTTTTCTGGATACCGGTCATTTGCTGGGTAACATTGAGCTGGCTGCGTCATTCACCGACTATCGACCTCACTTGATTGGTGGCTTTGATGATGAGGGAGTCAACGATCTGCTGTATTTAGACTCTGACACAGAAGCTGCGATCGCTATTATTCCCCTAGCCGATCAACTCAATGTACGACAACAATTTCCCCCCTCTATATCTGTTTTGCCCTCCACAACGCACCTTGAGTATCCAGAAATTCCAGACGGAGAGTTGCTCAACTACTTCCATCGAGTTACAAAAATCGATCAGATGCGAAATTGGGATGCTGAAACTGAGCGCATCCAAGCCATGGATCATGAAAGGCAACGCGAAGATAAATATAACTTTCCCTTTTGTACAAAAGTTTCAACTGCGACAGTACCCATTCAATGGACAGGGGATGCCAGAGAGGGATTTCCCCTCCAACCCCTAGAGAACACAATAATCAGACGGCGCTCCACCCGCGCTTACAATGGAGCCAATCTCACCCTAGACGAACTCAAGGCGATTTTAGATTTTACTTATCAACCCCATCATTACGTTGATCAAGGGCTAGATGGTTCGCCCGATTATTTCGATTTGAGTCTTATTGAAACCTTTATCGCTGTATCCGGAGTAACGAATTTAGAAGAGGGCTGTTACTACTACGCACCCAAAGCTCAAGAGTTGCGGCAGATTCGCTTTAAAAACTTTCGGCGGGAGTTGCACTACTTGTGTCTAGGGCAAGAATTGGGGCGAGATGCAGGAGCTTTGGTGTTCCACACGGCTGACTTGCAAAAAGCAGTGGCTAAATATGGCGATCGCGCATACCGTTATCTTCACATGGATGCAGGCCATTTGGGACAAAGGATGAATTTAGCTGCAATTCACTTGGGTTTAGGCGTTAGTGGTATTGGTGGCTTCTTCGACGATCAAGTCAATGAAGTACTCGGCATTCCAACGGATGAAGCTGTCTTGTATATCACCACTCTCGGACGCCCGAAAAGACTGTAGCTTCAATTGATACTAAGTTGCAGTCAAAGATAGTAGTTTCTCTGCCCCAGCTTCCGAGAGTTCCCCCTGCTTCCTTCAAAAGGGGATAGTTAACCCGGATTTGGTATCACCTCTCTTTTGTTATTTCCGGACAAGAATCACGATTTTTGTAGGTGCGAAGCCTTCTTGCCATCAACTTGGTGTGAAGCCTAGAAGCCTTATTCAAGAATGCTTCGCCCATCCTCAAGCCCCAAACTAACAAAAGAGGGATCACTTGGGCGCAATACAAATAGTTGGTAAGAGTCCGGCAAGGCTATACCTTTACTACATTTTCTCCCAACGAGAACAGCGATATGTACGAACGCAACTTTATATCAGCATTGCTTGAGTGATGAATATCACTGACATAGTTCGTAATTGCTATTGCTCGTACCATCAGCACCTTCATCAATGACTACAATCGGCTTAAATGAGTACTATTTTTCTAAGGAGTAGTATTTCATTTAGGATTGCGATAACTTCTATCGTACCTAGTGAAAAACTCAAACTTAATCTTATATTTGTCATTAATAATTGAAGAAAGCTAAGTCAGTAAGTAGGTGGTTATGAGGACGGTACTGGTAGTAGAGGATAGCCTTACGCAACGAGAGATGATTTCAGATCTGCTCAAAGGAAGTGGGCTAAGTGTGGTTGAGGCAAGTGATGGTGTCGAAGCACTGGAGAAAGTTCAAGAGTCTTCGCCTGATCTTGTAGTCCTAGATATCATCATGCCGAAGATGAATGGCTATGAGGTCTGTCGTCGGTTGAAAGCCAACTCCAAAACCCAAGATATGGCTGTCATTATGTGTTCAGCGAAAAAAGAAGAATTTGACCGATACTGGGGAATAAAGCAAGGTGCTGATGCTTATATTTCTAAACCTTTCCACCCTCAAGAGCTAGTCGGTACCATTAAGCAGCTACTGCGAAGCTAGGGGCAACATCACTACCCCCCTATTAGCTTACTGATGAATGCTATATAAGCCTAGATCTAGAAGCGATACTCGATCTATAGCCTCAGAACTGTCCTTGTTTGAGGGCGGTCTTTTGATCATGGGCGAAAATTCTACCACTGCTTTACCGAAGCTTCATCCATTTTCTCCGAATCCTCAAAACTACTTTATGAAAATTGGAGACAGAAACCGAGATGCTTAAAGGTATCAAGGATAGTTAATTGGATGCAGTTACTATGAATAAAGATCTGAAAGAAGCTTTCGTCTTGGCTGCTGTTGAAACTTTCAAAAAGCTGTCAGAATGCCCGGAAATCAAGAGTTGCAGAATCTACAATCAGTCAGAAACAAGCCTTAATCACCAAATTCAGAGACGTAAATCACTGTCAAAAAACAATTCTCGTGCTAATAGCGCAATACGTCCCTTGCCGTTTCGATGGGTATTAGTCGTTTCAGCCCAAAAGTCTACACGTCAGTCAGTCTTGAAAGTACGAGGCTATCGGCATGGATAGGTCGTAGACTTCTACATTTTCTCGGCTTTCCTTGCCTTTTATTTCTGATTTCCTAGAGTTCAGCTTTTTTGACGTCAGCTAATGTTTCATTATTTCTCCTATAACAACAGGAGATAAAAGTCAAAATCAGGGTTAATCTCCAATAATTAATTACAATATTTTTTATAAAATTTTATCTATAAAAACGCTGTTTAAGCGGACATGATATCAGGGGAATTTTAATGATGCAGCGAATCACCGAGCCAGAAGTTATGGATAGTCTACAAGATGCTCTTGAGTATGATTCCATGGACTTCTTGGAGGTTAACACTGCCTTTGCCAAACGGGCAATTGAACTTGGTTCCCCACAAGGACTCATTCTTGATGCTGGTACAGGTACAGCACGAATTCCTATCCTTATGGGGCAAATGCGTCCTCAGTGGCAGATCATTGGCATTGATTTAGCTCAATCTATGCTACAAGTTGGGCAAAAAAATGTTGAGCAGGCTAGATTACAGCAACAGATTAAGTTAGAGTTTGTAGACGCAAAGAAGCTACCTTATCTAGATTCACATTTTGATATGGTGGTCTCGAATAGTTTGATTCACCATTTACCGAATCCCCTCCCTTTTTTGACAGAACTCAAGCGAGTTCTCAAGCCCAATGGAGCGATGTTCTTACGGGATTTAATGCGCCCCAATTCTCTAGAAACTTTGGAAGAAATCGTTGAACGAGAAGCAGGAAACTGCAATGATTACCAAAAAGGATTATTTCGTGACTCTCTTTATGCGGCTTTCACTTTAGATGAAGTCAATGAACTGATGCAGCAGGCTGGTCTTGTTGGCGTTAATGTTTATCAGTCTTCTGATCGACATTGGACAGCAGAACGAGCTAGTTTAACAATTCGTAGTTCGTAATTCGTAATTCGTAATTGGTTTTCAGGTGGGTGGAGGTTTAATAGAGACGACTTGTACAGACGCCTTGGCAGGGTGTCTGTAAGGAGGAATCTTACCTGTCTTTAATTACGAATTACATAGCTGGCTGACCCTATCCCAATCCTTTTACTTTTCCCCTTTTCTCTTTCCCTTACCTAAAGAGCTTGATAGCATATAAAGTTTGCGATCGCTAATAATGATTCATGAATTAACGACAGATGTTTTAGTTGTCGGAGGTGGTACTGGCGGTACAGCCGCTGCCATCCAAGCAGCACGTAGAGGCGCACAAACCATTTTGGTGAGTGAATTTTCTTGGCTAGGTGGAATGCTGACTTCAGCAGGTGTCGCAGCACCCGATGGCAATGAACTTATAGCCTTCCAAACAGGTCTTTGGGGTGCATTTGTGCGGGAATTGGGGCATCGGCAGACAGGAGGATTAGATAATAGTTGGGTCAGTATGTTTTCTTATGACCCCCGTATCGCTGCAAAGTTATTTGCTGATTGGGTACAGGTGTTACCTAACCTTAAGTGGATTATCGGGCAAACTCCTTTAAAAGTTTTGCAACAAAATAACTGTATTACCGGGGTTCAATTTGCAACGGTAACAGTTCACGCCAAAATTACCCTGGATGCCACAGAACTTGGAGATTTGCTGGCATTAGCAGAGGTGCCGCATCGCTGGGGCTGGGAGTTGCGATCGCATTTTGGAGAACCGAGTGCCCCTGTATCTCCCAATGAACTCACTCGAGCTTACCCAGTGCAGGCTCCAACTTGGGTGGTTATCCTGAAAGATTTTGCAACGGCTGAGAATGCCCCAGAAATTCCTCCTCCACCCCACTACACCCCAGAGGCATTTCGGGGCGCTTGGGATGGTTATGGTGCACCAATGTTTATGAATTATGGGCGTTTACCTGGAGGGCTATTTATGATCAACTGGCCCATCAGGGGTAACGACTATGGTGAAGGCGTGGGGCGCTTAGTCCAATCTCCGGAAAAGCAACAGCAGTTTCTTCAGGAAGCTCGCTGGCATACTCAGGGTTTTGCTCATTTTATTCAAACCCAACTGGGGCGTCGTTACGGTTTAGCAGAATCGGTTTTTCCTTCATCTGATCCAATGGAATTAGACGCCCATGACTCACAAATCAATGAAAATTCCTTTCCTCCTGCTTCCCAGCTAGGTGGAGGCGCTTATGCACTACATCCCTACTACCGCGAAAGCAGACGCCTTCAAGGCTTAGTTACAGTCCGAGAGCAGGATATTTTGCCCGTTGCTGGAGGTCGAGTAGCGGCTTTACCCTTGAATGAGGCTAGTGGGGAAGGTCTAGTTTCGTCAATTGCGATCGCAAATTACCCCAATGACCACCACTATCCAGGCATTGATTTCCCCTTAAAACCCAAATCAATCCGCTGGGGAGGGCGTTGGACTGGAACTCCATTTACCATTCCCTACGGTGCTTTAGTCCCAAGCTCAACCGATGGTCTTCTCGTCTGCGAAAAAAATATCTCTGTGTCTCACATTGCCAATGGGGCGACTCGGTTGCAACCTGCGGTGATGAACACTGGACAGGCAGCAGGAATGGCAGCAGCATTGTGCGTTGAACGGGGATGCCAACCCAGAGATTTACCAGTCAGGGTGTTACAAGATGCTTTATTACAAGACCCCATGGCTCCAGCCGCAATAATTCCTCTGTTCAATTTGCCAAACGACCATCCCGACTGGCTGTATTGGCAACGCTACTACCTAAACCACCCACAGGATTATCCAATAACAGGAAATTGCGAGCAAGCCAGAGGAGTCACAAGTAGCAGAGTGGAAGCTGTCAGGGAAGTAGGGCAAAAGTCATTCGCTTTCTCTTCCCCGCTCTCAATTCCATTCACAGGCTTTTTCCAACGTCGTGCTGAGCAAGATTATGCGATCACCTTAACTGAGCCAGCAGTTCAGGCTGGTCAAAGTTGGATGCTAATCACCCTACGACCAGAGATTGATGAACAACTCCAAGCTTACCAAGACAACCAACAACTCATCGGCTGGGGCTGTCTTAATGAATCGGGAGGCTGGCTAGTCGTAGAAAAGATGGAGCTCAGGTAAGACATTGAGCTAACCCGTTATCGTACCATCAATCTCCATAGAGTCCAATAAGTTTCGACTAGAGTTTTTCCTGATGCTCTAGTAGGAAGTCCGTAACAGGAACTAGAAACCTGATACGGACATCTGCTATGTACATTAATACCTCTATTTTCGATCAACTCATCTCCGTTGAAAGCCAAAAGCAAAACGACAAGTTACCTCATCGTGGTAGCGGACGCTGAAATCTAGCTGGCATTAGGCTGGTGGTCAAAGATGAAATATCATGCCAACTTTAAACCGATAAGTCAAGTCCTCTGAAGTGTTTGTTTGGTGTTCTCTTAGGGGAGTAACGATAACAGTATACTGCGCTTGTTCCTGTCGGTAAACAACAACTCCTTTGTCGTTAGTAATACACCAGCCAATAATTCCCTTTCATGAGAGTCTCAAAGCCGAGGTGGTTTTAGCCCTGAGACAAACGGTCATTCAGTGGCTAAAACCACCATCTATGTGTTTCAACCTGATGTGCTTAACCCCTAAAAGGGATAGAGATTATATCAAAATATAATTATTCAGCAAGCTTTACCAGGATTTTTTCCTGAAGGTTGCCCGAGGAGTCCGTATCAGTGAGTAGAACCTCTGATATGGACTTTCGCTATGCACATTCACCCGTCGCTTGTATTGTTAAGTTTTGTAACACTTTTGCTGTCTTTTGATTCCCCCTTGATGGCTCACAGCGTCACTACCTCTTCAGCCTCTCCTGCTTCTAGTCAACTTTTAGCAGCTCAAACCCAGACAGGCGGAAACCCAGCTCCAGACCGAGGGAGCAACCGCCGGAGCTTCAACGAACTACAGGAAATCACGTTTCCTCGGTTATTATAAAATTTCCCTCGCAGAACTTCACCCCTCAAGATTTTCCTTGGGAAGGAAAAATTCTCCGAGATTCCGCTTTTCTCTTTAGTTTTCTATAATTAGAGGGAAATCAGCTTTATAACATTAGGGTGCTTTGATTAAGCGCATGTTTTATTTTCGTGGGTTGAACTCACTGCTCGGTGAAATGGTGAGACAAGTCACAAATGAACAAATGTCTTTTACCCATGCGATATGGCCGCCCCTAAGATGATTAACCAAGTCGATCTGATCAAAAGCCTTAGCCCCAGTGCCATGGATCAGATCATGCTATACCTGGCTTTCAGCGCGATGAGAACCAGCGGACACCGACACGGGGCTTTTCTAGATGCAGCAGCAACAGCCGCTAAATGCGCGATATACATGACCTATTTGGAGCAGGGTGAGAATACCCGGATGACCGGGCATTTACACCATATTGAACCAAAACGGGTCAAAGCTATCGTCGAGGAAGTTCGACAAGCCTTGTCGGAAGGTAAGCTGTTGAAGATGCTGGGTTCCCAGGAACCTCGGTACCTAATTCAGTTCCCCTATGTGTGGATGGAACACTATCCCTGGCAGCCAGGACGATCGCGCATTTCTGGTACCAGCCTCAATGCCGAAGAAAAGCGGTACATTGAGGATAAACTGCCAGATAACCTGCCGGATGCTCAGGTGATTAATTCCTTACAGTTTTTGGAATTAATCGAGTTCCTGCACGCTCGCGCTCAAGAAGATTGGCCGCCAGAGCGACGCCAACCTTTGAGTGAAGCGATGGCTGAACACATCAAACGCCGCCTCCTTTATTCCGGGACAGTCACCCGAATGGATTGCCCTTGGGGGTTACCGTACTACGCCTTAACCCGTGCGTCTTACTCGCCAGCCGATGGCAAGGAACGCACTTACACAATGGTTGAGGATACGGCACGGTACTTTCGATTGATGAGAGATTGGGCAGACCGTGAGCCGAATGTGATGCGTGTTTTGGAAGAGTTAGATATTCCTCCAGAAAACCTTGACCAAGCGATGGAAGAACTTGATGAAGTCATTCGCGCTTGGGCCGATAAGTATCACCGTGCCGATGGTGAACCCTTTGTCCTCCAGATGGTTTTTGGCCCCCAGGTAGAATAAAGGGTTGAACGTTAGAAGGTTAGCAAGTTACAGGTTAGAAGGTTAGCAGGTGAAAATTTCCCATCCTAGCTTTCGGCAAGACGCCTGCGCGTCTACAACCTTCCAACCTATCCTTCATCGAACGGCTTTGCCGAACAATCTTCCAATCCTCAACCTTCAACCTTCAACTCTTTAACCCCAACCCAACCCGTGCCACGTTAACAGCAACAGCACGGCTACGACAGCACCAATCAGAGTATTAATAACATTCACCACTTCATTGGTCATCCAGTCAATCTGAGATTGGAGAGTAGCACCAATTAAACTTTCTAGGTTGGTGGCGATAAAAGCAGAAAACACACAAAAAAGTACGCCTGTCAAGTCGATTAGACTTACACCCCAACCCACGAATGCGATCGCGATCGACCCCACAACACCTGCTAGCGTTCCTTCCAAGCTAACCGCTCCTTCAGTGCCTCGTGCCACAGGTTGTAAGGTTGTGATCAGAAACGTCCGCTTGCCGTAAGCTTTGCCTACCTCACTTCCACAGGTATCTGAAAGTTTTGTCGCCAAACTTGCCACATAACCCAAAAGCAAAAAACTGCGATAGGCAGGGGCAACAAATAGGGTTGCTAAGGCACAAAAAGTACCAGTCAGCGCTGAACCCCAGACATTTTCTGGGCCTCTAGCACCCGATCGCTTTTCAGCAATTCCTGCGGCTTCCTTTTGTTCCATACCAATACGGGTTACGCTTGACCCAGCCAAGAAGTAGAACATCACGACTAAGTAGCCTTGCCAACCGAGAGTCCCCCAAATCAGAACGCCCAGAACCCAGGCGTGAAATAGCCCCGCAGGCGTCAGTAACTTTTTGGGGGCAAACCAAGCGATCGGCACTAAAGCCGAGTTTAATCCGACAGCCACCAGCCAGGAATTTAAAGAAATAGTTGAAAGCATCGCCAATTTATTGGGAACGTCTTATTGTGATTTTAGATTTAGGTTCAACCTTCCCAAATCTTGGCATCCAAAATCTCCAATCAGTCCATGAACCCAGTTCTCTTTCATCTCGCCTTTCCGGTTAGCGACATTGAACAGGCCAAAGCATACTATGGCGGTGGACTTGGCTGTGAAATTGGGCGAGAATCCCGTCATGCGGTGATTTTAAATTTATACGGTCATCAGCTCGTTGCTCACCTCACTCACGAACCGCTAACCCCTCAAAAGGGGATCTACCCTCGGCACTTTGGGTTAATTTTCAGCGCAGAAACAGACTGGGAAGTTTTACTAGAACGTGCCCAATCCAAACACTTAACCTTCTATGAGGAGCCAAAACGGCGCTTTCCCGGTCAACTAACCGAACATCGCACGTTCTTCTTGCAAGACCCCTTCTATAACTTATTGGAGTTCAAATTCTACCGTCATCAGGAGGCAATTTTTGGAGGACAGGAGTTGGCTCAAATTGGCGATCGCTAACAGCCTATCCCAAAATCTAAATTAAATCTTTGACATCTGTGTTTATCTGTGTTCATCTGTGGTTATAATTTGCCTTTTCGGATGAGTTTTCAGGGTTTCCGAAAGAGCAGCCGCTACGGCTTCCAAACTGCGAGGATGGATTACCATACCCGCGTGAGCAAAGACTGACAACTTCAAATCCCGCCCTACAGGCATCTGAGAATTCCGCGCCGGAACAATAATAAAGTCCCAAGGCGTCCAGAGCGAGGTGAAGTTAATTTCTTCTAGCATCTGGGTATCTCGATTCAAATCCTCCAGAAATGCACTTCCTGGACGCATCTGAATGCAGGCATAGCGGTGCCAGAGGTAGGCTAGCCAAGTCCCTTGATGGGGAGCAGAGATGGTAATATAGCGCTGCACTCGGTCAATACCCCCCAAGCGCTGCACGTAATAGCGCGTTACCAAACCCCCCATACTTAAGCCAACTAAATCAATAGGCTGTTGGGGGCCGAAAAGCTGATTGACATAGTCCGCCACTTGAGCGGCCATCTGTTCTAAAGGTAAGGTGGCATTATTGGGTGTTAGGTCGATCGCATAAACTGACCAACCTCGCTCAATCAAGTAAGGAGCCATCCGGCGGAAAACGGAAGAAGTTCTGAGAATGCCGTGAACGAGCACGACTGGATTTCGGTTGTTCGTACTGTTCATATCAAATCCTTTTAATTACTCCTATTGTTTTGACTTTCTAGCCAAGTCATCAAATCAGATGGGTTTGTAAAATCCAACACTGCCTCTCCTAAATTCTCTAATTGTTCAATCGATAATTGACGAAGACGAGTTTGGAATTCAGGCGGAATTTCACCAACCCGACGCTCCAAAAGACGCATAATTATTTCTAGTATTCCTTCTTGCCGCCCTTCTTGTCTTCCTTCTTCTCTTCCTTCTTGTCTTCCTTTAAGAATTGCACCTCGTTGGTCTTCTATAAACATCTCCCGTTTTTCTAAATCTTCTAATTCTTCAAAAGTTAAGTTTGCTTCATTAGCAATTCCGAAAGCTTTTTGAATTTCTGGGATTGTTGCCATGATTCCTGGCACTGACTCCAAGTTGGCAGTATTTTTCATAAAGTAAATCCATTTTTCCGTCAGAGTTTCCAAATCGTCTAACTCTTTATGAAACTTCGGGAGTTCTACGAAAACCATTTCTAACTCTCGATTGGGATAATCAAAGAGTTCATCTCTTTCTTTGAAGATAAAATGAGAAATTACCTTGCTTCGTCCCTCAAACATTTCAAAATCAGTGAGGGTTAGGGCTATGACTGGCTTTAACTTTGAGTAGCCTTCTCCGGATTTGAGTTGAGTTGAATAAGTCTTAGCCGCATTGTACACAACTCGCTTATCAAAAGCGGGTACATTCAACACTTGCATTTCAATAATTACAGTTTCTTGGCTCGCCAGTTTAGCTTTCACATCGAGATAGGTATCTTTCAGACCTCTAATTCTAGAAGTAGAGTAAGGGTCGATAATTTCTAAATCTTCGATAGTGGAATTACCCTCATAAAGGAGAGCGTTCAAGAAACTAATGAGAATATCTTTACTATCGGTAGAACCAAAAATTTTTTTGAAGGCAAAATCGGTTTTAGGGCTGATAAATCTCATAATTATTTTTCAATGCCATCATTTATTTATAAAGTAAATATTAAATTACTTGAGAGTGCGTTACTACAGAGATTTAAGATTGACTTTATAGATTAGCTATTAATTTAGGTTTGTCTTGTTTAGGTGGATTGGTGACGAGATATAGGCTTTAAGGATATAAAAAAAACCCAAGCTTTTCTGCTTGAGTCTCTTGAGATTTAATCTAGCTGAAATAATTAGTAGCGGCGAGAGGAGTAGTTATTATTTCTGCGGTTACCACCACCGCCACCACCAAAAGAGCCTCTATCTTCACGAGGTCTTGCTTTATTCACTTTCATGTCACGACCCATCCATTCAGCACCATCAAGAGCTTCAATGGCGGCTGCTTCTTCAGCTTCTGAGCCCATTTCTACAAAAGCAAAGCCGCGTAGGCGGCCTGTTTCACGATCTGTTGGTAGCTGTACTCGTTTTACAGAGCCATATTCTGCAAAAACAGCACTAAGATCTTCTTGGGTAACCTCATAGGAAAGGTTGCCTACATAAATTGACATACATCGTCTCCAAAATTACAAGGGTGCAGAGATTCAGATTTCGGAGAGAAGCCTGTCAACAGCAAAAGGATGAAACCTGTGAACACTAGAAACAAACGCTACAACCGAATTCACTCTCATTCAAGATTACCATAACACAGTTTTGTAATATTTAGGTTAATAATCGTAACTTTTTATAAAACATGATATATCAAAAATAATACAAGACGACAAAAAATACAGAAAAAGTTTATTAACAAAGCTGTTTGATGGAAGGTGGGCATTATTGGGGCGAGATTAAAACTTTGATCTAAACATTACTGAGCCGTGCCCACCCTACGATGATTGAAAGGACTGGGATAGACAACTTATTCAATCACTAGCGTGGCAAAAACCTTTAATCCATCAGGGATACACTCAATCTCAACAGGAGTGGTGCCGATAATTTCACCATCAACCACTATCTTTTGAGGAGGTTCGGTGGTGACTCTCAGCCGCTTGGTGCGTAGGTGAATAATATCGGGTCGATTGGGTGCTGTCTTGATTAATGCGGAACCAAATAAGTTGAGCATGGCATTAACCGCTTGCAGCTTGGTGTTCGATGTTGCGATCGTGACATCCAAAAAACCATCATTAGATATCACTTGCCCTAACCCTTGAGCGAGTACTGAGGTGGGTGGTGCGGCATTGGCAATGGTGACGGCACCGGCTTGGAATTCATTGACAACACCTCCAAGCTCGATTTGGGTGGCAAAAAGTTCGTGTTCGTTGAGTTGCTGAATCCCAGCCACGATGTAAGCTAAAGCTCCAAAGCGGCTTTTTGCTTCTCGGTTGGCTTTTTCCACCATTTCGGCCTCAAACCCAATACCCGCCAACAAAATCATTGGCAACCCGTTACAACGAGCAGCATCGACAACACGGAGATTTCCCCCCAAAATCGTCTCGCAAGCACCTCTAATATTGGTGGGAATTCCTAAGGCAACAGCAAAGGCATTGGCTGTCCCTCTGGGAATGACACCTAAAGGTATTCCTGTACCAATAACTTCTCCGGCTACGGCGGAAACAGTACCATCGCCACCAGAGGCTAAGATTAGTTCTGCTCCTTGGGCGATCGCTTCTCTTGCCAACTGCTCTGCACTGATCTCTGGAGTTGTCAAGTGAACATTTAACCGAATTTGAGGCTCTAACAACTTCTGGATTTGCGCCAAATCCTGCTGGGGATTTCCTTGGCCGGAAACGGGGTTAAAAATCAGATACCCGACGCGAGTATGGCGCAACATTGCCACGATCGCTTCTGCCGTAGCGAGGTTCGTAGCCAGGGGAATATTGTGAACTTCGCAGATGCGTAATAATGCTTGGATATCCGGTTCGTGGGGTTGAGCGTAGAGGGGGTCAATGAGGAAAATTACAGCAATCACATCACCTGTTGCCACTTGAGCCGCGATTTGTGCATCTCCTCCCATCGCCCCAGACAACATTCGCTCAACCTGCAATCCCGTCCCTTCTTGGATTCGCTGTCCCGTGGTGCCGGTAGCAATGAGTTTGTAGCGAGACAGAATCGAGGCATGACCTTGAGCAAAGGCAACGATATCATCTTTTTTGCGATCGTGGGCAATCAGGGCGATGGTAGTAGGCATAAGTAATCACAGCAGAATCGAGGACTTAGAGGTCAAAATAGAGGCTACTGGGAATAATTCGCTTGACCGTGACAAAAATGGAAGTGAGAGACCATCCTAAATATAGGGGTGAAAACATTAGTCGGTACAGAAGCGATCACAACGCTTTGTGCATCAAAGCACCAGCTCTTTCCTCCAGACTATAGTCATTAACGCATCTACCAGTTTTACAGACTTTGAGATTTAAACGTGATTGATCGGATGAAAAAAGCGCCGTTGTGGGTGTTATTCTTACTCGGTATTTTCTTATGGATAGGGCTTTTTGGCATCAAACAGGCGTTATCCTTGCAGGTGCAATCGTTTGTGAACTCAACAGCAACAGGCACTCAGACTACAGAGTTTGTAACCTCTCAAGCCAAGTTAAAGGAGAACAGGGAACAGGGAATCGGGAACAAGAAAGGCTGGGATGGGGATTTAAACTCTACCCCAGTCGAAGTCCCTGTAGATGTGGGGGCTTGGGACTCACTGCATGTAGAAGCAGAGAATTGGCACCAAAAAACTCCGTTGTTCCGTTCCCCGTTCCCCGTGCCCCGTTTCCTTGCTGCGGTGAAAGACGACTCAAAAACCGAATTAGAGCCGTTTGACCAAGTCGTCCAAGACACGGAAAAGTTAGAGGGACTGTTTACCCTATACCATAATTCAGACACTAACCAAGTTTATCTGGAAGTCAAGCCCCAACAGCTCAACAAAAACTACCTCGCCACAATGACGCTGGAATCAGGAATTGGCGAACGGGGGTTATATAGCGGCATCCCCATGCAAGATTTTCTGTTCTACTTCCGCCGTGTCAACAATAACTTACATTTTGTGGTAAGAAATGTAAATTTTCGCACCTCGCCAGGAGACCCCCAACTGCGATCGCTAAAACGTTCATTTAGCGATTCTGTACTTTACTCTCTTCCCATTCAAAGCATTCACCCCACACAAAAGACACTCCTGATTAATTTAGGTAGTCTCATCCTCACCGATTTTCCGGGGTTGACACTTGCTTTAAAAGATGCATTAAACAGTAATTACCAATTGGAAGAAAATAAGTCTTATTTCGGTACAACCCAAGTCTTTCCAGCCAACGTCGAGATAGAAGCCATTTATGGCTTCTCTTTATCAGATACTGAAGGCGAGTATCTGCCAACTCTCCCCGATAACCGCGCCCTTACTCTTCGTGTTCGCTACAGTTTCTCCCAACTAGAGGAAAACAACGGCTATCGTCCGCGTCTTGCGGATGATCGGGTAGGTTATTTCTTTACCGCTTATCAAGACTTCTCCAACAACAACCGCCGCGACTCTTTCGTCCGCTACATCAATCGCTGGCATTTAGAAAAACAAGACCTCAACGCGCCTTTATCTCCTCCGAAAAAACCCATTGTGTTTTGGATTGAAAACTCTGTTCCTGTAGAATACCGCGAAGCCATCCGGGAAGGCGTGCTGATGTGGAACAAAGCCTTTGAGAAGATCGGATTTCAAGATGCTATTCAAGTAGAGCAAATGCCGGATAACGCTGATTGGGACCCGGCGGATGTGCGCTACAACACAATTCGCTGGTTCAATTCTGTGGATGGATTTTTCGCTAGAGGACCAGCGCGAGTCAACCCTTTAACTGGGGAAATTTTGGACGCCGATATTATTGTGGATGCCGGTTTAGTGCGCGACATTCAGCAGGATTTCCGCCGTTGGGTTGAACTAAATCAAACGACAGCCAATTCTTTGGTATCCACATTGATGGGTTCGGGTAATCTTTGTCCATCACTCATCAAGCAGCAAGCATCATCTCAACAAAGGTCTTTTTTATCACAACTGGCTAGCGCTCACGATCTTTGCTATGGCATGGAATCTATGCAGCAATCTGCAATCGATCGTATGGGATTGTCCCTGCTTTCCGATGCCACATTTATTAGTGAGGAAATGAAAAAATATGTGCATCAGCGTCTACGTTGGGTGATTGTTCATGAAGTCGGACATACTCTAGGTTTGCGTCACAATTTTCGGGGAAGTACGCTTTTAGAACTAGAAGAGTTGAACAATACGAACATCACACAGACTAAAGGACTGGTTAACTCGGTGATGGACTACTTGCCGATTAACCTAGCACCCCAAGGGAAGATGCAGGGAGAGTATTTTCCTACAACAATTGGACCTTATGATGAGTGGGCGATCGAGTATGGCTACAAAGAAAGTGGGGCTATTGTTCCTCAAGCAGAACGACGATTTTTAGAAAAAATTGCTGAACGTTCTACCAATCCAGAACTTGCCTATGCAACGGACGAGGATACTTTTGATTTAAACCCTGATGCCAATCGGTGGGATATGAGTAGTGATGTTCTCAGCTATGCTCACACTCAATTAGATAATGCGCGTGCTATGTGGGCCAGTTTGGAAAGGCGTTCTCCCGGTAGTGGTGGCAGTTATAGTGAGCTGAGTGAGTTGTTTGATGGTGTGTTCTGGCACTACTTCCGCAATACTTATTTCATTACTAAATATATTGGTGGACAATGGTTTTACCGCAACCACGCTAATGATCCAAATAGTCGATTGCCGTTTAAACCTGTACCCGTGGAAAAGCAACGAGAGGCACTCGATTACTTGCAAAAGTATGTATTTGCTGAGAATGCCTTTAACTTTTCCCCCCAGTTGCTGAATAAATTAGCTCCATCGCGTTGGTGGGATTGGGGAAATAATGTGCAGGTGGAGCGCTTGGATTATCCGATTCACGAGGGTATTTTCTTCTTGCAAAGTCAGGTACTCGGAGAGTTGCTCTCTAGCGATCGCTTAATTCGATTGCAAGATATTGAACTTAAGAGCGCTTCAGAGCAAGCTTTGACGCTGCCGGAACTGTTTAAAACCTTGGAGGAGAGTATTTGGACAGAGGTACTTCACCCCGAAGATAAACCTTTAGAAATTTCCAGCATCCGCCGTTCCTTGCAGCGATATTACCTGAACCATCTCATTGATATGGTATTACGTAGAGCTAATGTGCCTGAAGATGCGCGGACATTAGCCTGGTATCGATTGCGCCAGTTGGGAGGAAGTATTAACTCTGCCCTAAGGAGGCACGGTGACGAAATGAACACTTACACCAAGGCACATTTGGAAGAAACGCGATCGCGTATTATCAAGACATTGGATGCCCAAATCCAATCGCGCTAACTCTAATCAGTGAGTCTCTAATACCGAAGGAAGAGGAATATCAACATAGACAAGGAGAGAAAACCTCTTTTGCTTTTTTCCCTTTCCCTACTTTTGTAATTACAAATACAGCAAGTTTCCCAGGAGTTGGGCGTATCGCTGAGGGGGAACCTCGTGGAGTTGATTGACGTGAAAGCTGCTGTTATGGCTATCAGTTCTATTCCTAATTGCATTCACGGAAGCAATATTGCTCCCGATCCCTGGCTCCTGAATCCTAGCGTTAGGGAGAGTAAATAATATAAAACCTTAGAAAATGCAAGGAGTAAAATCACAATTTTCTCCCTTTTAAAATCTCTGACAACAAATTTAAAATGTCCTCTCAAGGGACTCAATGACAAGTTCGCATGAATTTTCTGTCCAGATTAGATGAAGTGCCGAACAAATAAGGTTTCCTCCTCTTCAATAGAGATAGGTACTCCGGTCACCGACTAGATGCAATAGACCTTTGTACCTTAAGGACGCTTCGCATACCCGATGACCTATGCTTACCAAGG
>CBKWLJ010000124.1:0-19950 GCA_966675205.1 uncultured bacterium | reverse complement strand
GGCGTTGAGGCGTGAGAAACTCCGACCTAGCGACAGCAGGTCGTGAGTAGTTCATTTGCTCTTTCAATTCATCTAACTGACGTTTTACCCTTGTGGCGTACTTAGCTGTAATATTTTGCCGTTCTTCAAGTGTTTCAATTCTTGAAATCAAAGATGCTACATCTAGTTTTGAGTCTGCTGTATCGTTCATATAACTACACAATGTATCTATGTCTACTAAATAGCGGCTCCTTTTATCACCTGCTACAAAATCAGGACTTACGCATGGATACCATATATAGTAGGGGCGATTCATGAATCGCCCCTACAAATGGCGGTTTAACAGTAAATTTGCGTAAGTCCTGAAAATAAAAGCAGCGGTGAGAAGCTCAAAAATCACCACTGCTCTTAGAGTTCCCATTCCTAAGCGAGGAGGAACTATTCTGGAA
Organism: uncultured bacterium; assembly: GCA_966675205.1. Lineage (GTDB taxonomy): Bacteria > Cyanobacteriota > Cyanobacteriia > Cyanobacteriales > Coleofasciculaceae > JBFLZA01. The sequence goes on along the minus strand of CBKWLJ010000124.1, from coordinate 19,522 downwards.
ATATTTTTGGGTAATCAAGCGAAATTGCGGCAGTATAAATCGTCTCTAACTCTGGTAGAGCAAGGAATCGAGGTATTTTTGGCATAAGCGATCGCATTTCTTTCTAGCTTGGTGCTCAAAAGCGATCGCAAGCTACCTTCTTTATTTCTGCCGTAGCCGAGTCACAATAGGTTTGTTCGGGTTGCTCAAATTCAATCGATAATCTGTTAAAGGTACAGAGCTGCCATTTCCCTTAGACTAACAGCTCCAAACTTTCTCAAAGTAGCCATTGTCAATTTGTTACCTCTAAAAGCAGGCTGCGCCAGGATGGCGGCATTGTGACAAAGCACACCATTCTAGTAGCAGTTCACTCCGCTTGACACCTATGCTGCTAATCCGTTTTGGGTATCAATCAAGACTTACGCATCACCCATCGTGCCAGTTCCTTGGCTCTGAAGTTTGGAGGGAGTGAAGTTGTCTTCTTCTCAGAAGAGTCTAATTGTGCGATCGCATAAGTTCTGAGAAGATATAGCATATTGGGAGTACACCGGATATCAGGTGAATTCAAGTCATAATTATGCATTGCTATTTGCTTTAGCCTCCATGATTTTGGATATCGTTTTAGGCAAAATGATGCAGATGATCAAATTGATCCGCATCATTTACAAGCAATCCAATACGCTCATATTGATGGTTGAGAATTTACAAATAGTTCCCTCGTTCAAATGCAGGGACGTTTTATTCCTCACACCCTATCAAGAACTAGTACAGCGCGGCTCCAAATAGCTCACCCGTTTAAAAAGCTGAACAAGCTTACTGTAGAAATAAGCTGCTTTTTGCCTCCTGTCTGATCTCTTTTGCTTTCTTGCATTAGTACAGCACGGCAGAAATAACCCACCAGTTAAAAAAGGTTGAAAAGCTTACTGTAAAACCTTTTTTCCCTTCTGCCTTCTGCCTCCTTACTTCTGCCTTCTTGCACTAGTCAGTAGATGCTCCCTCAGCTTTAAGGTAACGAACTGATCTGAGCCTTTTCCTGCCACTCAAAAATTCGATCAAGCTGTTCTAAGGAAACTAATCCATACTGCCATAGAATAATTGGCAAAGGCTCTGACTCCCGTTGACGTCTACGTAAGGCTACAGCGATAGCCGATTTGGAGAGGGTAAGCTTCTCCTGCAAAAAATGAATCAGTTGTATATCTTTTTTACTAAGTTTCATGGCTGAACCTTCAACAAAACTATCAGGCGTATTGAAGCTCTAAGTCTTGACAGTTGCCCGGTTGAACAACCATGACTTTACAAGGAGCATGGCGCATCACATGATGGCTGACACTTCCAAACCGATGCTCTCCCCAGTTATCTTGATCGTAATACCCGATCGCAATCAGATCGGCATTCCAACTTTGCGCTAATTCACAAATCCACGCTCTAGCATCACCTACTTCACAAGAGAATTGCACGTTAATTCCCTGTTCTGTCGCCTTGCGATAGTAAGTTTCTAACCCCTGTTGAACTTGCCAAACGTCTTTTAAATGTTCTTGCTGGAGTTGTTGCAACGTCGTATGCTCTTGCTCATCTCCTTGGGCACTCATCGGGAAGTCCGAATCTTCTCCCATGGGCAACGTGAGGCAGCGAGCCAAAAGCAGACAGCTTTCATCTCTGATAGCCAACTTTAAGGCTTGCTCAAATACCTCATCTGCTAAAGATGAGTAGTCAATTACAACTAGAATTCGTTGAAAGCTCATTGTTCTCTTGAGTCAGGAACACGGGTTCGTTTTCACTCTCACTGCCACTTTTCCTGCCCAGACGCTAGAAGCTCGATTAATTTTGTCCTCTCCTCAGAGTCGAGGGCAGGTATAGTGCAGCGAACGGATACCAGCCAAGGACACTGATGAGTTCAAACACATTTCTCAAAAATGCTGACTCTTCAGTCTCCTCTCAATGCCGACGAAGTTAGCTGACGGGCTAGAGCTGAGAGATGCCCCTCTCTTGACGTTCCCCTAATGTTGAGGAGAGACAATGTTGGAGATTAGCCCCAAGTTTGGTTCCTCCGTTCCAATTATTCCCCTACAGGCAATGAATGGATGTAGGTCAACAACTGAATTAGGCTGACTGATTGAATTGATTCTTGCAATCTTAGCACCCTGATATTAAGCTGTAGAATCTTTCCTGGGGTGTAGATTTTCGCAATGATGCCAAGTTTAGGGGTTTAACTTAGACAGCAAAAAACGCTTCTAATCAATAGCTTAAACCTTTACACAACGACTTGATAAAGGTTTATTGTTGCATCTAAAATCCTTGATTTTCAGTCATTGTCTTAGCCTCTGTTAGTCTGTAGCGGTTGACGAGGTGGGCTGGGGGCAAGTGACAGCGATAACATTGGTTACTCTGACACTTGCTTTGGAGACCCCAAAGACAACAACTTATCACATAAGCTTACGTCAAAGGTACTTCTCCCAATGCCGGCGGAGTTAGCTGACGGGCTAAGACTGGAAGATGTCTCTCTCTGATTGCAGAGATTAGCCCCAAAAATTTGGTTCCTCCGCTCCTAGATAGGCGTTTGATGTATCACAAGAGTGACATTTACCGACTAGGATTAGGCTACCCACTTAAATTAATCACCTATTTTAAAGCTGATTCGCGTTTTTGTCAACTTCTACCTGGGGAAATGAGCTAATTGTCAAGTCGCGAGAGTTCTTATTCAGAATCGGAAATTCGAAACTAAGGAATTAGCACCCCATAACTCCCGTTAAGGACATGAATTTCTCTAAAAGGCTTCAGTCAAGTTGATAGTATTGTTACTATATTTCATCAATTCATACAAATCGCAAGCTGATAGATCTTCCTGACTAGGATCATCGCTTTGACTGATTGCCACGATTGGATCGCCATATGCTTTTGAACGACCAATCAATAAAAGTTTTTTCCCTGCACAATCTCCAATTAACCTGAATTTGTCGGTGGGGAAGAAATCTACGTAAGTAAAGTAATTCCGATTTTTAATTGCCATTTGTTTCTCCTGAATATTTCAACAATTACTTTCGTGAGTGCCAATCCGATAAGCTCAAGGCATTCAGCATTCTCTAGGAAAAGGCTAAATTCAATTAAGCAATTGCTCCTGGCGCAACTTACGCTGCTTTTTACTACAGCATTTAGCCTTGAATGCTTGTTTCCCTCACCTCCGAAAACAGTAGATGTTAGGAAATTGCTTTGAAGCGAGGGCGTTGAATCTCAATTTGCTCGGCTAAGTAGATACACCAACGTAATTATGCCTGATTACCTCACTAAGCACCTGAAACCAGAAGGTTTCCCCCTACTGATTTCCTTGGCGATAAATTTAGCTAAAACAAGACGGTTTGACTGTTTTTTTGTGAGAAGAATCCCAAACATTTTAAGTCATTATCCGTCTCTCTATAATCTTGCAGCAGTTTCCGATTTGGGTCAAAAACAGATAGCGAATATAATTTATGTTCATAGAAAAATCTGCTAAGAGACCCAAAGACAATCACTTGAACAAGCTAGTGTCAAAGGTACTCCTCCCATCACCGACGGAGTTAGCTAATGGACTCAGAGGTTGTCTCTAAAGAATTGTAAATTCTGGATATCCCCCTCGCATCCCCCTTTTAAAGGGGGACTTTCAAGAGTTTTTGTTCCCTCCTTTTTAAGGGGGGCTAGGGGGGATCGATCCAATCGTTAGGCAACCTAGCCAGTTAACATTACTTTGGAAACAGCCTCTCAGATCCCGAAGGCGTCTGTCTTACTCTGAATGAGATTAGCCCCACGCATGGGTTCCTCCGTTCCTCTCCAAAACCATGACTTGCTGTTCAAATCATTTGACTAGAGAGGATGAGGCTACCCACTTACTGGCAATACATTTACTGTAAAAATAAAAAAATGTCTAGAAAAAGTCATTTTTCTTAAGGTTGTGGCAGGAGGATTTAACTGCCCTATCGAGGAATAGGGAGATAGATGACAGCGATCGCTACCAACTTTTCATAAAACGAAGAGGCGATCGCTAAAATCTAGAAAAAAAGTGATAACAGCAGCACTCTACTGAAATTTCTTAGAGGGGAACTTGAGGTTTAGAAAACTCGTCTTCATGGACACTCTGCCTGGGTTCGAGCGTGCGGCAACCTTGATTCATCGGCATGGGGATGTAACTAGCCATCAAGACATGCTAAAACTGTGAGAATAATTCAGGTGTAATACCAAGGTTTAAACCACCAGCTTGGCTTATGCAATCCGCAACCCTTGACCGTAATCCCTGTGTATTACTTGTAGAAACAGACGAAAGTTTGGCTCAACGGCTGAGTCTGGATTTAAGAGAAGCGGGATATACTACTGTCGTTGCCTATGATGCTAGCACTGGCTGGCATCAAGCCTGTGAAATTCAGCCTGCAATGGTCGTTGTGGATCGAGCCCTCTCTGGCGAATCCGGGCTAAAATTATGCTCTCAGATTAGAAGTTCAGGCTCTCGCGTTCCTGTACTTTTGCTGATGGCTCGCGATACGGTAGAAGACCGGGTGGCTTGTATCGAAGCAGGCGCTGATGATTATTTCCTCAAACCCTACCGCACTGAACCATTTTTGCAAATGGTGCGCCTCTATCTAGAGCCAGAAACTAATGCTACCGAACAGCTACGGTTTGGAGATTTGGTACTTGATCTGACGACTCGGCGTGCTACGCGGGGAGGGCGGACGATTGATTTAACGATGAAGGAGTTTGAACTCCTCAAGTATTTAATGTCTCATCCCCGTGAAGTTTTAACCCGCGAACAAATTCTGGAGAATGTTTGGGGTTACGACTTTATGGGAGAGTCGAATGTGATTGAAGTCTATATTCGCTATTTACGCCTCAAAGTAGAAGATGAAGGCGAAAAACGATTGATTCAGACGGTAAGGGGTGTGGGGTATGTGTTACGAGAGATATAGGACTTGAGGCGGCGTTAGGATAGAGGAGTGAAAAATTAGGGTGTGTTCATAAGTTCTGGGTTGAGACTGACACTAAGTGAGGTGGGATGTTCCAGACGCGGAAAAAATTTCTCGACATTACCAACTGTTGCATGAGTGCACTCTGAACAATAGGTCAGGGAACACAAGCTGGAGGTTTTGCCCTGGAAATTGTGAAATCACCACTCCAAGGCTCAACTTTGATTTTTTTTGTGGAAGTAAGGCACTCTTACTGCTTTGCAGCGATCAAACATCTGAATGAACAGTCAAATGCGTTTAGTAGGAATAACCTTAAGTCTGTTGCTCATTAGCTGTGCAGCATCGTTACCAGCTAAGGAGGGAGATGGGACGCAGCCGCAGTCTGATCAAATACTACCGCCTCCTTCTGTCGTTTCCTCCTCGCCCACCAATGCAGGTCAAATGCTACCCATTTCTGCTCAAACTCAGATCAAGGGGGAGCGAATTATGCTAGAAGTGGCACGAACGCCACAGCAGCAGCAAATCGGGTTAATGTATAGAACTTCATTGCCTGATGATCGGGGGATGTTATTTTCCTTTGATCCGCCTCAACCCGCCCGATTCTGGATGAAAAATACTTTAATTGAACTCGATATGATTTTTCTCCAGAATGGGCAAGTAAAAGCGATCGCACAGAATGTTCCTCCTTGTACCACCCCTACTTGCCCCACTTATGGACCGTCACAGGAGATTCTGATTGACCAAGTGATTGAGCTCCGGGGCGGACGTGCTGCTGAATTGGGTCTGAAAGTGGGCGATCGCATTTCTATTGATTTTTTCGACAACAGGAAACCGTCAGCTAACCCATCGAAATCTTAAAATATTATTAAAACTATTGAAAAGTTCAATTAACATTTTATAGTTCTTAAGCGAAAGTGATGTACTCTTTCCTAAGGAAGATGTACAGGGTCAGTGATTTTCCGTATTCTTGACCCTGCGTCAGTCTGATCGCGCTGTAGTCCACAGACTAAGCGGAGCAGACAAAGAGTGTAACGCTAAAGTTCCTTGGGAGTAAGCGACCAAGGAGAAGGTGTGAGGTTCATTAAACTGAAAGCGTACACCAATAAGTAAATATGCCATTTTATAGATGGCTTTAAAAAAAGCGCTTGAGTAAAACAAATTAAACAAGTGTTTGTCCCAAACATTAGCGTTCTGGTTTTTGTAACCAGTTAAATCAACGCATTTTGTTGTTCTACGATGTGAAAAAGTTCTAGTGGCTCTTGCCCCTAGTACTAAAAACTCGTGTCGGCAAAGTATGAAGACAGGCACTGTTGATAAAAATCTCGGATAGGCAGTGATTTCGGACACAAGCCTCAAAGATTCTAACCCTCAATATAGAGAGTTAAGAATCGATCAACGTAGACAGATTTTAGACTGTCTACTAAACCTTCAAGGACGCAGGCACCTAATTCCACAATAGAGCAGATAAGAGGAGGTGAAAAGAATTATGGCCCCTGCAACGTACACTCGATTTCTTCGCTTTCTCCAAGAAGAATTAGCGATTTCTAAAGATTGTTTGGCGATCGCACAACGCCATCGAGAGCAGGACCCAGGTCCCTTGCCGATGATACTCTGGCAATACGGGTTGGTAACCCTGGAGCAATTAGATCGAATTTATGACTGGCTAGAAACAGTCTGAGACTGGAGCAATCGGCGAGGAGCAGACGGATTATGTCCAAGCGCTTACGCCTCAGAGTTAATACAACTCTTAGGCTATTCCAATATTTGGTTTCCTTTCAAAATTTATCTCATACAAAAAAGAGCGAGTCAATGAGCAACTCGCTCTTTTTTTAGGTGGGAAGGTGGGAAAGCTAATAAGTTGGCAAGGCAAGTAAGTTAAATTGGCACTTTCGAGTTTCCAACCTTCAACCTTCAACCTTCAACCTTCAACCTTCAACTCCTACGATTGAGCAAACACCCTTGCTGCTGCTGCTACACCAGCACCCGGAGTCATAGCGTCGTAACCTAATTCCTGAAGGGTAGCGTCAAGAGCACCAAGGGCAGCAAGAACGTCGCGATCGCTAACAAAGCCGAGGTGACCAATTCGGAAGATTTTTCCTTTCAAATGGTCTTGTCCACCAGCTAGCGCAATATCAAAGCGCTTTTTCATCACAGAGCGAATTTGTTCTGACTCCACCGAAACGGGGGCTACAGCCGTAATAGCAGGACTTGCTGCCTCATCTGGAGCAAATAGAGGTAACTGCATCGCTTTAACGGCTTCGCGGGTTGCCCTCATCAAGCGCTGGTGACGAGCAAAGATCGCGTCTAAGCCTTCTGCCTGCATCATCCGCAGTGCTGCCTGTAGGGCGATAACTAAGTTGACAGGTGGGGTAAACGGATTGGTATTTTTCGCCGCCGATTTTTTATACGGCCCCAAATCTAGATAGAAGCGTGGCAGCTTGGCTGTTTTGTAGGCTTCCCACGCTTTAGGACTGACGGCAACAAATCCTAATCCGGGAGGAACCATGTAACCTTTTTGAGAGCCTGAGGCAACGACATCAATTCCCCACTCATCAATGGGTAGATTGACGGCCCCCAAGCTGGTAACAGCATCAACAATCATCAACGCTTCACCGTGTTCTTTGACGTGACGATTAATCGTTTCCAGATCATTGAGAACCCCGGTAGAGGTTTCGGAGTGAGTGATGATAACGGCTTTGATGTTCTTTTCGGTATCAGCTTCTAGCTTTTCTCGAAACTGCTCGGTATCTAAAGGTTTACCCCATTCGGCTGTAATTTTCTCGACATTCAAGCCAAAGGCAGCACTCAATTCGGCCCAGCGATCGCCAAATTTTCCATTACATCCCACTAAGACGCGATCCCCTGGACTCAGGAAGTTGATAATACCCGCTTCCATTGCTCCAGTGCCACTAGCGGTTAATACCAAGACATCATTCTGGGTTTGGTGTAACCATTTGAGGTTTTGGGTCACCTCTGCCATAATTGCACTAAATTCGCCACTACGGTGCCCGATCGGGTGCTTGGCTAAGGCTAGTAAAACTTGTTCTGGTACCGGGGTTGGCCCAGGAATCATCAACATCAGCTTGTTGTCCATTCGGCAGTTCTCCAATCTTGATCGCATCGCTTGACAGTCCCAGGCCTAAAAGGCATGAGATTCTTGGTTTCTTGAAGTTGCTTGCCCGAACAGATGATTTCTACCTGTTCGAGTTGAAACGACTTCTGACCCAGCATTGAGTCTATTTTGTGGCCTGTTTCCGGTATGCCCTACCGTCGGTCATTTGAGTCTTGGGATACTGAGTTGGCGGCTTGTAATCTTTCTGAAAAAATACAGCGACATTGACCAACGTTCGTTCTACTACTGAGAAATTTTTGAACGACTCCAGCCCCAAATCCAACGTTACTGGCTGAAATAGTGAGTCGGAACCGCAATCGTAATTTTGCTAATCTTCGGCTTCAAATATTTCAGCCTGATCAAACCATAAAGTTGGGTTAATGGCAAGCAATACTCCAACTCCCGTTATAGTGTGTAGCACCCAACAATAAGTTGTTGACTTGCTCAACCCTGGATTTTTGATGAATTGACCGATGCGGATTACCTCATCAATTGCACTGTGCTGTATTGTTTTCGTTTAGATTTAACTGTAGACTCAAAAATTGACATTATATCATACTATCAGTCTGAGCTTAAATGTCAATGGGAGGATAATTATTCGGGTAAGCTAACGTGCATAAAACGATTCTTCCTTACTCTTAGTGATGACTCGAACGAATAAATTCACCCAAAGGCTCGTCAGAGTAAAGATTTCCAATTTCAATTCCCAATTCCTTCTTTGGAATGGGTTTTCATTACAATTAGGGGAGAGCCGATTTTAGTAAAAAGAAGGATTTTATAACTCCTTCAAGCTCTCCGGTTTTATTGAGTAAAATCAAACTTTATAGTTCGGACTTCACACTCTTGTTACTATTTAGTGACTTCGGGCTTTTGATTGAGGGGAAAAACATCGGACGAATGTTCTGACTCCAAGCTGACACTATTGAGAGCCCAACGATATTCAATCGGTAGGTTAGCCCTTATGCAACTTTGCTCAAGTTGCTTTTGCTGAGCTAGAGCTTTGCGTAGGGTACTGATCAGTTGTTGAACTTGTTCTCGAACTGCTGGTTTTTGACTTGCTGCAAATGCAGTTTGGCGCTCAAGAAGTTGGAGAAGCAGTTCGTAGTGTACGTAAGACGGAAGGGGAATTGGCTCCATGAAACCGGATTTACCTCAAATGGACGAATTTGTGGTAGCGAAATATCCTATTAGAGTGCTTTAGCTGATCAGCAGGATTGCTGGTAAGCGTGCAGCAGTTCCTTAGGAATTTCGCCATAGATAAAACGTTTGGAGTTTACCAATCACACGTTGGGAAACAAATCAGCGATCGCAACTGCTGGATCAGGTTGTTTCACCAATGACTCACCGATGAGTACAGCCGTGGCTCCCGCAGATGCCACAGTGCCTAAATCAGCAGGGGTGTGTAGTCCTGACTCGCTGACCACTGGGATGCCACGCTCTTGGAGCTGGTTCCCCCGACTGGCAAGCAATTCGCAGGTAGTTCGCAAATCGACTGAAAAGTCTTCCAAGTTGCGATTATTTATACCCACTAGCGTAACGCCGTCTATAGACAACACACGATCCAACTCCTCAAGAGTATGCACTTCAATCAATGCCGTCATAGATAGCGCATTGGTAATTTTGACAAAGTACTGGAGGTCTTGGTCTGAAAGAATGGCAGCAATCAGCAATACCGCGTCAGCTCCGTAGGAGCGGGCAAGGTAAATTTGGTAAGGATAGACAATAAACTCCTTACACAAAATTGGTAGATCAACGGCAGCGCGAACTTTGACCAAGTTTTCCCAACTGCCTTGAAAGAATTTTTGATCCGTGAGGACAGAAATAGCACTAGCACCACCTTGACTGTAAGCTTTGGCAATAGCTACAGGGTCGAAATCAACACAAATGACTCCCTTACTAGGCGATGCCTTTTTGACTTCAGCAATTAAAGCAGGACGAGTTTTGCCACTGAGTAGGGCAGCTTTGAAGTCGCGGGGGGCTGGTACATCCTGAATTCGCTTACGCAGCTCAATTAAAGGTAGACGTTCCCGCAGTTGGTCTACTTCTGCCTCTTTATGCCAGACAATCTCTTCTAAGATATTACGTGGTTCGCTGTTGGGAAGAGCAACCTGATAACGAATGATACTGAGGTCAATAGCTGGATTAGGTGGGCGTCGGCGAATTTGCATGAATAGTTATGGGTCAGTGGTTATGGGTTAGTGGTTACGAAGAAATGGCTATGAACCACTAACGACTAACTTTAACTAATGAGTACCTACAGCTCGTTTGTAAGCTTCGTCTAGTACTTCTGATAGGGTGGGGTGAGCGTGGACTAAATACGCGAGGGTGTTAACAGACTGTCGTTGAGCGATCGCATTTGAGGCTTCGTGAATTAAATCCGAGGCGTGTATCCCCAGAATATGGACGCCTAGAACTTCCCCAGTATCTTTACGGTAGATGACCTTCGCGATGCCGTCCGCTTCTCCTTCTGCGATCGCCTTAGAATTTCCCTTAAAGTAAGACCGCGTTACAGCAACTTCAAATCCTTCTTTTTCACCCAGTTCCTTCGCTGCTGGTTCTGTCAGTCCCACGTAGCTAATTTCTGGATGGGTGAAGGCAGCAGCAGGAATACTGCGATAGTCTACAGTCCGATGACGCCCGCAAATATTTTCCACCGCGGCGATGCCTTGAGCTGAAGCCGCGTGTGCTAGCATCATTTGACCTGTCGCATCGCCAATTGCCCACAGGTGAGGTACAGGTTCTCCCCCTGAAAGCACTGCCATCCTATCATCCACAGGGATAAAGCCGCGTCGATCAGTTTCAACGCCTACAGCATCCAGTCCTAAATCTTTTGTCGCGGGAATTCGACCTGTTGCCACGAGGCAGGCATCGACTTCTAAAACATCGACCAATTCTTTGGTTTTGGCGTTAGTTAATTCAATCACCACGGGTGAACCGGGGATAACTTTCGTTGCCAGTACACCCACATGAGTTTCGATATCGCGGGGCGTAATCAAAACTCGTGTCGCCAGCTTAGCAATATCTGGGTCAAAGGTTGGCATTAGCTGATCGAGCGCTTCAATCATCGTGATTTCAGAACCCAGTGCTGTGTAAACATCAGCGAACTCCAAGCCAATGTAACCACTGCCAATAATGGCCACCCAGTCAGGTAACCACTCTAAGTGCACGGCATCGTCACTGGTAAAGACTGTTTTGCCGTCAACTTCAATCCCTGGAGGAACAAAGGGGACTGAACCAGCCGAGATAATAATATCTCTTGCCGTAAACGTTTTTTCCCCACTATCGGTTGAAACGGTTACCTTTTGGGTTCCAGCAACTTTACCCCAACCTTGAATGATATCGACCCCCAAGCGTTTGAGGCTGTTGGTGAGGTCGCCGCGAAGTTTAGTGACAATATTGGTAGCGTGGTCGGCGATCGCTTGTCGGTCAAACTCAACGCTGCCCACCTGAATGCCCAAGGTTTTCAGGTGGTGAGTATTTCGTAACTCCCGTACTCGACCCGATGCTGCTAACAGGGCTTTTGAAGGAATGCAGCCTCGATTGACACAGGTACCACCCATTTGGCCTGCCTCAACAATAGCGGTCTTCAAGCCACAGCTAACCGCATGTAAAGCCGCGCCATGGCCGCCCACGCCAGCTCCGATAATTACTAAATCGTAATCAAATTCTTGAGTTACATCCATCTCACTAATACCTACTGCCCTCCTTATTCTCAACTTGACCCATGAATGAGCGCAAGTATTTAGTGTAATTCACCTGTTCATCTTGCCGCCAGTAAGGCAATACTAGTCAAAAACAGAGGTTTGGAGTTTCTCCATTTAACTTTTAATTTTTCCTGGTATCCCGATAGGGTTCAAACAGTCCGAAAGACATTGTTGTATCGTGGAAGTTTTCCTTAGCTGTTCTCCGATTAAAAGCTGTTTTTGGAGAATTAACCATCATGAATGAAAATCAGCCAAATCTACGAATTGCTGCTGCTAGAGATTTTTTGGAGTCCCTTAATCAATTAGAGAATATCTTGGCTCCAGAGCAGCAATCTGCTGAATCTGAGGGTCAGCCAAAAAACAACAATCTTCCTATAAATGAGCCAACTAATTCCGAGATTTTAGAACAAATGGCGGCTGATCTTGATGCTTTTTTTGGCGATTCATCAGAGCCCGCAAGCTGAGGGTTGAGAACAGAGAAGTTGAAATGTTAGCCAGTTAGTCAAGGTTCAAGGTTCTCCGCTTCAACCTTGTGATCGATGTTGCCGTCTGGCTTCATAGAGGATGAGAGCCGCAGCGATCGCTACATTCAAGGACTCGACTCCTGGCATTAAAGGAATTTGTACTTGCTGATCAGCAAGGCTTGCCAAGTCAGTCCTCAATCCTGCTGCTTCATTTCCCAATAGCACTAGGGTTGGGCGTCGCCAGTCTATATCCCAGTAACTTAATGTAGCATCCGGCAGTGTAGCAACGACTTGTACACCTTGAGCTTTACAGTGACGAGCCACTTCTGATAAATCAGGGCTAACGGTTACAGGAAGCCGGAACCATTGACCGGCTGAGGAACGCAGAACTTTGGGATTCTCAAGATCCACACTGTCCATACTCAACCATAAGCGCTCTGCCCCGGCGGCGGCGGCTGTCCGAATGATGGTTCCCAAGTTACCGGGGTCTTGCACAGTTTCTAAAGCCAAACCTACACCCTGAAGGATAGGCTCTCCTGGTTGGAGTTCTGCCACAGGACGGTGTTGCGCCGTAGCTACGACTCCATCGGGGTTAATGGTCGTTGCGATCGCTTTCAATACTTCTATACTGACCACTTGGGCTCGTTGACATCGAGAAGCCGCATCCTGCCAAAGTTGCGGGTGACGCTCTTGCCATTCTGGCGTACAACAAAGCACAAGCAATGGGTAATTGACCGCACAAGCTTCCTGAATCAGATGAGTTCCCTCTAGCAGAAAAAGCTGCTGCTCTCGTCGCCCTTTTGGGCTGTGCAGCTTCCTCATTTGCTTGACTAAAGGATTTTGAGTACTCGTGAGCATGAATTGGGGGTTGTCTACTAGAGAGCGAAAAGTAGAGAAAACGGGAGAAGATTTTCAAATACCCGTTGATAAGATCAGGAGAGTGCAGGAAGATCAACCCCTATTTGCTGAATTTCTTCTTTCAATCTTTGAGATGCGGAACCCGGGACTTGAACCCGGAAGTCCTTGCGAACACTAGAACCTGAATCTAGCGCGTCTACCAATTCCGCCAGTTCCGCTTGTTTTTCTTGATTTATTGCACGATTTACTATTTTGCCGCAACGTTTATCATTTGTCAACTCTTTTTTTCTTTTAGGTATAAAAACGTCAAACAAGGGATAATGCTTCAGATTGCTAACACGAGAAACCTATATTCACAATCTAGACATTTACAATCTTTCAGGTAGAATCAGAACCAAATTTTAAAAAATGCAACAGATTTCGCTGAATCTGGAGGATAGACCTATCAATCACTCTCTGAGTCAGACAGGTAGCCACTCTCTACCCAAACAAGACAAATCTGTACTACAGATTTGGGGTAGAACTCCCCTAAAAGGACAAGTCAAGATTAGTGGAGCCAAAAACTCTGCCTTGGCAATTATGGCGGGAGCAATATTGTGCCCCGAAGATTGCCGACTGCGTAATGTACCTTCCCTGGTAGACATCAGGCGTATGAGCCAAATTCTCGCGGCTCTGGGCTTGAAGATAGAATCAAGGGATGACGTTTTAGACATCGATGCCCGTAACCTTGGTCAATCAAAAGCGCCCTACGAATTAGTCAGCCAGTTAAGAGCCAGTTTCTTTGTCATTGGTCCTCTACTGGCACGCTTAGGAGTAGCACGAGTCCCCCTACCGGGTGGCTGCGCTATTGGTGCTAGACCTGTAGACCTCCACGTCCGGGGTTTACAAGCTTTAGGGGCAGAGGTTCAAATCGATCATGGGATTGTTCATGCGTATGTAACTGGCAGTAATCGGAGGTTAAAGGGCGCAAAAATTTACCTGGACTATCCCAGTGTAGGAGCCACCGAAACCTTGATGATGGCGGCCACTCTAGCCGAGGGAGAGACCATCCTTGAAAATGCTGCCCAAGAGCCAGAAGTTGTTGATTTGGCTAACTTCTGCAAAGCTATGGGAGCTAAAATTCGTGGTGCTGGCACCAACACCATCATCATTTCCGGAGTTCCCAGTTTACATTCAGTAGACTACTCGATCATTCCCGATCGCATTGAGGCAGGAACCTTTTTAATTGCTGGAGCAATTACCCACTCAGAACTCACTCTCTTATCGGTAGTACCAGACCATCTCACGGCTGTTATTGCTAAGCTCCAAGATATTGGTGCTAAGGTCATCGCAGAAGGTTCCGATTGTCTACGGGTTGTTCCCGGCACACTGCGGGCAACGGACATTGAAACTCTGCCTTATCCAGGGTTTCCCACGGATATGCAGGCACCGTTTATGGCTTTGCTCACCCAGAGTGAAGGGGACAGTGTCATCACAGAAACGGTGTTTGAAAATCGGCTAGGTCATGTCCCAGAACTCAATCGCATGGGTGCCGATATTCGGGTAAAAGGGAACAATGCCATTATTCGAGGGGTACCGCTACTATCAGGCGCTCCTGTCATGGCGACAGACTTACGAGCATCTGCTGCACTGGTGCTAGCAGCACTAGCAGCAGAAGGAAAAACGACGATTCGGGGATTGCACCATTTAGACCGAGGTTACGACAATCTGGAGGGTAAACTGCGGCAGTTGGGAGCAAAACTAGAGCGGGTACAAGATGACTCAGCGCCAGAACCAGAGGGAGAGAAAGCATTGGAAACTCCTAGTGAAGTCACTGCCTCACCGCAATAACCCATAGCTGTCTCTCAAAGAGCTAACAGTCGTTATTAACAAATCAGTCCTGAGTGAAGAGTCCTGTGTCTGCTTATACAACGCAGTACTCAACACTCAGAACAAATTAATGGTACTAAGTTCGGCTGAATACTCAGAGATAGGGAGTCAGGAGTAAGAATATCTGTGAGTTCTGACTCTGTTCCTTGTATTGACTCCTCTTTACAAAGCATCGGTTTGTGCGATCGCATCAACTATTACCGATGCTTTGGCGGTTGCTGGTTAACGGTGGAATTAATCCACTCCATTTCAAAGAAAGATAGATAAATCGAGTCTCTTCCTTGGTAGATGTTACTTATGCAGAAGTAACATCTACCTGTAACTGGTAGTTGGTATCACCGCTATATTGATAGACCTGGATGAAAAAGGGGTCGTAACTGTGGCGGAACCAGGAAAAAGTTTCATTCGAGGTGCCAGCATTAGTTGAAGTAAAGGCAAGGTCAACCTCACCTGGGTCAACGATGCTATTGTTGTTCGAGTCATTAATTAATCGGATATCAGCATCACTGCTCAGTCCAGTGAGAGTAACGGTGACATAGCCGTAATTGGCGAGACTGAACTTGTAGACATCAGACGTGTCAGTGTTACCCACCCAGTCGTAGTTAGTAAACACATCCCCGTGCGACAAGACACCACCATCGACCTCTAGAGGGAGCAGATTAGGGGGTTCTGTATCTGCTGGATACGGGGATTCTGGAGTAGCAGATATGTCGAGTTCGTAGTCTAAACGCCCATCGTTACCGAGACTGTAGGTTACAACTTGGGCAAAATAAGTACCTGCCGAAGCTAGATAGTTAATTGAGTCATCGCTGTTGCCCCAAAGATTAGAATATTGAATCTGTTGATCTATGTGTGCATCAAACACACCGTTACTGTTGCTGTCTGCAAATAGAAAAAGATCGGCATCATCACCATCACTAATATGGTGGAGGTTCAGATTGAGACTACTGGTTTCACTGGTAGTAAAGGTGTAGATATCATCCGTGTAATGTTCATTAAGAAAGGTGCTGTTACTGTAGGGGCTGCTAGTCAGATTGCCCGCCAGGTAGTCAGTGGTAACCATATTGCCTATTCCTTTAGGAGGTTGAACCTTTTTTGCTCTCCTTCTGTCTATTACTCAAGTCAAAAAGACAGAGTTTTATGCAAAAGCAAAATATAAAGTTATGTAACCAAATGCAGAAAATTCCAAATGTTTGAGCTGAGTAATAAGTAGAAGTACCTGATTCCTAGTTCGGAAAACAGGACTTTAGCTCGAAACTCGTGGGTTCACCAGAGGCAATCCCAAGATCAACTTGGCGCTGCACGGAGTTATCCGGAGAAACACTCAACAATGAGTAAATGCTCTATTACGAGTTGCACCTCCAGTGGTAATTTCATGACTATGAATGAGCAACTCGAACAGCTAGTCACAGAGGCGCAACGACACACTCCCCAAACTGAGGGGTGGCAGTTGGCATTAACTCAACTGGTTAAAGAAATTCTGCGATCGCGAAAAATTGGTCGTCCGCCTATCGGGCAACCTCTATCTGGTGTGTATCTGGAGATTTATGAGCAAGTACAACAACAACTTTTGCAGAAGGTAGGTGAAGAACTTAGCAATTACAACCCAAAACGTATCCCTGTAAGGACATGGGTCAATACCCTGCGAAATCATGCTTTTAGAACAATTTTGGATGATGGACAGCTTAAAAAACTAGCATTAGAAGCCCAACGGCACCCACCTCAGAGTGAGTTACGGCAACATGCTCTAGGGGAACTAGTTGAGGCAATTCGGCTATCGGGAAAGCTGAGTCATCCACATCGAGCAAGATTTTCCCCCCAGTTTTATGACCTGCTTTATGAGGAAGCTGTGAATAAAACTTTGACCTATGTCTGCCGAAAAATTGACAACTATGACCCCGAACGAGGTCAAGACAAAAAATTTATGACATGGGTCAATTTTCGACTGGATCGAGTAATTTTAGAAACCAGCCGAGAATTCAAAGACCCAAAAATCGTAGACTTGCCTGCACTGAGTGAATTAGAGGATAGATGGCAATCGAACGAATCCCCTTCGTTGTTTGAAAATCTTCGTGAATCAATCGAAGAGGATGCTAAAAATGTCTTTAAACAGACACATATCAGAAATCGTTCCGATGCTAATTTTCAAGCTATAGCGTTAGCAAGATTTTCGGGACAAAGCTGGGAAGAAATTTCAGCTCAATTTAAAATTCCCATACCAACATTAAGCAGTTTCTTTCAACGTTGCTGCGAAAAATTTCGCTCCCATTTTAGGCAATAAATATCCCAGCTTAAAAGTCATTCTCCCCCTCGATGAGGCAACATCAATGAACCCGAATCAATCAATCATCAACCCCGACATTGAACCTTGGATTTTCACAGTTCCATTAGCTTTGGAGGCTCATTCACGAGCAGAACAGTTTCGACGTTACCAATCCAATCCAGGCAAAGCCAAGCAGGTTTATCTCAATACCCTGGCAGTATATGCCGTGAATGTTTACCTCCAGTGCCGTGGATTTGAGACAGACTTAGAGAGCAGCGATAGTTGGAACCCCACGATGCAGATGCTGATGGATACTGCTGATTTGGTGGTGAAAGATCGCGGCAAGTTGGAATGTAGACCTGTGTTGCCAGAGGCAGAGGTTGTCCGCATTCCGCCAGAAGTCTGGGAACAGCGAATGGGCTATGTTGCGGTGCAGCTTTCTGAATCTTTGAGGGAAGCAACGTTGCTAGGATTTGTGAAAAAGACGTCTAGAGCGGAGTTATCGCTTAGCCAATTGCGATCGCTCCAAGAACTCCCAGGCTACCTCAATAAAATCAGACCTTTGGTAAACTTGAGCCAATGGCTTGAAAATGTCTTTACCGTCGGTTGGCAAGCTGTAGAAGCCCTTGTAGATACGGAACCTACAGAGCTAGCGTTTAGTTTTAGAAATACTCCGATTGTAGGGCGGTGCAAGCCCATCGAATTGGGAGCGCTGGGCAAAGCGGTGGTTGTGATTGTCACCATTACCCAGCAATCAGAGCAGAATCTAGAGATTAGTGTGGAGGTGCAGCCCCCAAAAGGTCAAACCTATCTGCCTCCCAACCTGCAGTTAATGGTGCTGGATGAGGAGGGAGAAACGGTAATTGACACTCGCAGCAGAAGCGACAATAAAACGATTCAATTAGAGTTTGGTGGAGAGCCGGAAGACCGTTTTAGCGTTAAGGTTGCTTTGGGTGATATCAGCGTGACAGAAGATTTTATCATTTGAACAGAGGCAGCAATTGCTGTGAGGCAAGCAATGGGGAAGTTAATTGTCCTCAAACTAGATGGTGATTTCAAGCAGGGCTTTCGGGTAATGCTAGAGATTGGGTTAGAAGGTGAACGCCCTGACACGGAGATGATTGGTAGCTTGCCTCCTATAACTGAACTGGCCCAACAGTATAGCGACTGGCAATCAACTTATCGCAGCCTGGGAAGAGCGACTCGTGTCATTAAACCTGGAAAAATTAGGATTGATGGTTCCCTCAAAACTAGGAAACAAGAGTGTCGTATCCAAGCTTTGGAGTTACGCGATCGATTAAATACTTGGCTCAGAGCTGAATCGTTTCTCTCGATTCGAGAGAAGTGGCTAGAAAAAGTCAGCACATCTGAGGAGGTGCGGGTGCTGATTCGTGCTGACAACCTGCAACTATGGCAACTCCCTTGGCATCAGTGGGATTTATTGGAGCGCTATAGCTTTGCAGAAATTGGACTCAGTTGTCTGGAGTACGAACGACCTCCAAGGGTAGAGACGCTTCTCCATCAAAACCAACTCAAAATCTTATCGATTCTGGGCAATAGCGAAGGCATTAAGGTTGAGGAAGACCGACAACGGCTAGAAAATTTACCCAACGCAGTCACCACGTTTCTGGTGGAACCGCAACGCCAAGAGTTCAACGACCAACTTTGGGAGCAATCGTGGGATATTCTATTTTTCGCTGGTCATAGTCAAACCGAGGGTCAAAGGGGTCGGATTTATCTCAACCAGACTGATAGCTTAACTCTTGATGAACTCAGATATGGCCTTCAAAAAGCAGTTACAGGCGGGTTGCAACTCGCTATTTTCAATTCTTGTGATGGATTGGGATTAGCGCGGGAGTTAGAACAGCTACAGATCCCACAACTGATTGTCATGCGGGAGCCAGTACCCGACCAAGTAGCACAAGAATTTTTAAAGTATTTTCTTGACAGCTTTGCCAGTGGGAAACCTCTTTATCGGGCGGTACTGGAAGCGCGGCAACGACTGCAAGGATTAGAAGATGAGTTTCCCTGTGCTAGCTGGTTGCCGGTGATTTGCCAAAATCCAGTGGCTGTGCCTTTGAGATGGCCAGAGTTGCCCAAACCTGCACCAGAAATTCAGTCGGACTTACGCCAAACCTCTACATTACCCCTCTTGCCTCGCTGGCGAACTGTCTTCGCTATGAGTTTGTTGGTAACGAGCATCGTGATGGGTATGCGATCGCTGGGGCTACTGCAAAAATGGGAATTAGCAAGTTACGACCACCTGCTTCGTCAACGCCCTGCCGAACTTCCTGATTCTCGCCTCCTGATTGTTGGAGCAGATGAAGCAGATCTCCGAAAATACAAGC
>CBKWLJ010000123.1:0-19952 GCA_966675205.1 uncultured bacterium | reverse complement strand
AAAACGATACGCTTGCCACGAGGTATTACCCTATCAACCCACCGACAAGGATAAGGACTTACGGTGAGTGGGAAAGTAGCTGAATCGAGGAGTCTTTTTTTGAAATTGGTGTTGGTATGGTTAAGGGTTGCATCACTGGCAAGAATCTGACAGCCGTAGATTTTCGTTAATTCTTCTAGCCGCGCTGCTGTATTAACGACATCACCAATCACTGTTGAATCCATGCGCTCATCTGAACCGATAGTCCCAATGACACCTAACCCCGTATGAATACCAATGCCGACATTAACAGATTGTTCTAGCTTATATCGATCGCGATCGCAATTAAACTCACTCAAGCGTTGTAGCATATTCACTGCCGCATTCAACGCATCACCAGCATGGTGTTCCATACGGTCAAAAACGGCTAAAATAGCATCTCCTAAGAATTTATCTATAAAGCCATGATGCTCAGTAATCACCTGACTCATCTGGGAAAAGAACGCATTCAACCACTCAAACGTTGCCCTGGCTGATTGGGATTCCGCCATTGCTGTAAAGCCCCGAATATCACAAAATAAAACTGTAAATAGTTCTTCCCTGGCATTCCCTAACTGAATGGATTCAACACCTTGAGGGGCAATACGATTAAGATATTGTTCAGGAACAAACAACCTAAACTTTTCTGATAGATAGTCATTAATCTCCCAAGCTGCAGCAATTTGTTTACGAGATTGCTCTTTGACTTTTTGGTTAATTTCTAACTGAATTTGTTGCGTTCGCAAGGCATTTAATCGTAAGATACTAGCAATTTTTGTCAATAATAACTTACTATTAATTGGCTTGGTAAGATAGTCATCTCCCATCATTTCTAGCCCCCGCAGCCGGGAATGATCGTCATCTAAAGCCGTGAGAAAAATCACAGGAACGCTATGAAATCGAGCATCCTGCCTTAACTGATGGCATACTTCAAAGCCATCCATATCGGGCATCATGACATCTAGTAAAATTAAATCGGGGACTGATTGGGCTATCGCTTCCAATGCTTCAGCTCCTGATGTAGCTAAAAGAGGAGTGTAGCCTTCAGCCAGCATCAGTTCTTCTAGAAGTAATAAATTAGTCGGGTCATCATCAACTAATAAGATACAAGCTGTAGAGTTAGGCATAAATCTGACAAGAATTGGGAACAATCGACCTAATTCGTAATGCGTGAATGTTCGCTGTCGCGAGAAGCAAGCTACGTAATTTGTAATTCAAAATCTCTATCCAAAAGTTAATTACAAATTCCGCTTGTATGTATTACGAATTGTTAAGTAGCACAGTCAAAAAGAACAACTGCTCCTTTTAGAAGAGGAAAACCGTTTCCTGCTTTGACTGTTACCAAGGTACATTCAGACAAGACAAAAGCAATTAAAGTCAGTTTGCCGAGATACCCCTGATTGTTACACCTGCTGTTATCGTTTTTACTGACAGATAAAAAGTTTAAAGAGTAACTGTAGCCGACGCTAACCATTGAGACGACTACTGAACAATTCATTACTCTCGCTCACTCCATCACCCTAATTTTGTAAGAATTTACCCTTAAAATAGTTATGGCGGACTAGTAGCCCGCTCAAGTTATGAGAGCAATGTATATAGTTCTTAACAATATCTATTGAATCACACAGGCGAAGGGAATACAATCGCCCAACTGGAGTATTCCTATTTGCTGAAAAGAGGATAAGTAGGTGGGCATTAATATTTGTCGTTGAGGCAAAGCAGAGGGTAGAAGGCAAGAGGTAAAAGGGAAGAGGGTTTGAGGCTCTCAGCATTTGTTTACATCCCTGCGTTTATTTGTACCTACCTGACTTGAAAATAAATAGGGTGTAGGGTGTGGGGGAAGAAGGATTTTCATGCGTCCTGGTGTACGCAGTTCATGAGGGCTACTTAATCTCTTCCCTCCTCAGAAAACTCCTGTCCTCTAATTGCAAGCTGGAGAATTAGAAAGCGCACTCTGTGCATCAACAAAAGAACGCACTGTCACTATGAGTTTTTCCAACTCTAAGGGTTTACTTAAGTAATCATCAGCACCCGCTTCGAGACAGCGATCGCGATCGCCAACCATAGCCATTGCCGTTACTGCAATCACCGGTACTGTGTGCCAAAGCGGGTGAGCTTTCAGTTGACGAATTAACTCAAACCCATCCACTTCCGGCAGTTGAATATCCATCAAAATTAGGTGCGGGAGTGAATCAGGCGTCACCTCAAGAGAGTGCAACCGCTCTAGCATAGTTTTACCCTCGTGAATCCATTCAACCGCATAACCTTTGAGTTCGAGTACTTCAGACAGCAAGGCTTGGTTAAATGGCTGATCTTCCACCACTAAGATTCGTTTCGCATCGTTTTGAGAAGGTTCGGAAGTGACAACAGTAGTACCAGGCTTTTGGTATTCACTGTTCCTAGTATCAGTCTGTTGGCGCGATCGCATTTCCGTCAATGGCAACCAAACGCGAAAGGTACTCCCCTCGTTTTCTGTGGATTCCACTGAAACTGTACCCCCGTGGAGTTCTGCTAGCCGTTTCGTTAAAGCTAAGCCCAAACCCGTACCTTCATGCCGCCTTGTCAAAGACGAGTCGATCTGCTGGAAGGGCCGAAACAGCAGGTGCAGCTTATCTTCCGGAATGCCGATACCACTGTCGATCACTTCCAAACACAAATATGGAGTACTGCAATTAATCGGGCTGCGATCGGGGCGAAATTCTTTTTTTAACTGACAACCATAAGCCAGTTTTACTCCTAGTTTAATTCTTCCCTCCTCTGGGGTAAATTTAACAGCATTGGAGAGGAGATTAATCAAAATTTGCCGGACGCGACGCTCATCTAAAAGCAAATCATGCAAGCGATAATCGAATTCTAAAGATAGTGCCAATCGTTTTTTCTCAGCACGAGGCTGAATCATTTTCAGACAACCATTGCACAGTTCTGGTACTGAAACAGGTGCTAATTCGAGTTCAGTTTTCCCCGCTTCAATTTTCGATAAGTCGAGAATATCGTTAATCAATTGCAGCAAGTGCTGACCGCTTTTTTCGATCGCTTGGACATAAATGAGTTGCCGAGGCGACAGGGAACCCGCCGTTTGTCGTTGCAACAAATTTGCAAATCCCAGAATACTATTGAGAGGTGTTCGTAATTCGTGGGACATAGAGGCAAGAAATTCAGATTTCAGCCGAGATGCCCGTTCTAAATCCTCATTGGCTTGTCGCAGGTGTTCTTGAGCCTGAGCTCGCTCAATGGCAACTCCCAAGGTGCGACAAGCTGCTAGTAGGATATCCAGTTGGGGTGTTTCCTGAAGATTTTGTTGACAGCGAGATTCTAAAGTTAAAACACCAATGATTTTCCCAGTCGCACTAGGGATGGGAAAAATGCCCAATTGACCAATACCAGGATGGCGAAAAACCTCAACCGCTTGGGGATGGTTTTTGTAATCCTCAACAAACAGGGGTAATCCACTTTCCACAACTTGCCACAGCAATCCTTGCCCGTAAGGAATACCCTCTTTTAGCAAGGCTTCCATTTCGCTAATCGCGGGTGTACCGTAAAAGGCGATAAACTGAGACGAAACTCGATGAGTCAAAGTACTAGCACGAGATTCTTTCCCTTCACCGACAATGACTTTGACATCTCCGAAAGCAGCCCCTGTTGTTTCTACCAGATAAGCCAGGGCAAACTCTCCAATTTCCCACAATTCACCCGCAGGTTGTAGCCGTTCTGTTAAACCTTGTAGAAATCTTAAGCGTTTGATTTCGGCGTTTAAGCTCGATTGCATCAGCATTGCATCTCGTCGGGCTTGCATCCGAGCTGTTACATCCCGAAACGTCAATAAGCGCTCACCAGTAGCGGTGGCACTTATTCTAACTTCCAGATGAATGCCATTGGCTTGTTCTAGGGAAAAGGAGGTGGTTTCGTGACTATCTACTAACAGGGTAGATAGCAGTTGTTTTGATTGCGCCTCAGACCAGTAATCATTGGCAACAATCTGATTACACACCTCTTGAAATGGGGGATTTTGAACTAACCAGTTGGCAGAAAGTCCCCACAATTGTGTAAACTGCTGGTTAAATAAAATCAGACAGTGTGATAAATCAATAAGAGCGATCGCATTATCAATTTGGTTGAGAATTAGTTGCTGCTCCTCCTTCAACCGTTGTAAATGCCACTCCATTTTCTCAGGTTGCATAAAATTCATCGGCGTTAGTGAGAGCTATAGTAGAAAGGCTTCTCTGAGGTTACAAAACGTAACATGAACTGCCAGTGAGTCGCTCGTCTGAAGGTTGTGATCTGAGACACCTAAAGTAGAGATCTAAGTCTCAATCCAACCCTGCTCGTCGTCAATCAGCCAGTGTGATGGTTATAGCGACCGAACAGAAGCACGATCACTTACTTTCATAGTGACTCATGTTCCAATAAAAAGAAGCCGACGCATAGAACAACAGTGCAGCAAGAGAGGATTGTCATGCAAACTTTAAACAAGGGGTTTGAGGAGTGCAATCTCATGACAAAGTTGGCGGATGAACTCACTGAAGATTGGCGACAGCGCCTCTTGAATGACTATCCGGAGCAAAGTGCAGCGACCCGCCAAAGTATTATTGATTGGTTACTAGGAGACAATCTAGACCGATTTGACTCCTTGGCACCCCATCAACTTGAGATTGCTAAACAAGCAATGGATTATCGCTACCGCATTATGCGACAGCGCTATTTAGGTGTAGAACCTGAACGAGCCTACCGCAATTTGACAACCCGGTTAGCAGGATTAGTAACATTACGCAATAAAATTCGGACGTGGGTGTCCTTAAGCCGCGATCGCCAAAGAGCGGTTGTGGATGTTTTACAAGAAGTTATTCAAGAATTGTTAAATAGCGATCGCTATATTCAAAAGCAAATTGCTTGGATTGCTCAATGTACAAACGATATGCGTCTGCGGGATGCGCTATTGCTCACGAGTGTTGAAGAATATTGTTTGCGCCCAATTCGGAATCAACCGTTAATCGTTTATCGTTTTGTTAACTTTTTAAGAAGGTCTCAACGGGGGGGTATGACTCATATCCCTGAGGGAGACAATGTGAGGTTAGTATCGGAAGAAGTAACCCCAGAAGATGCCGATGCTCCAGTAAGCTTGTTGGACAACCAGGCCGTAGAAAATTATCAAGAAAGCCAATCCTGGGAAGAACAACAAACCATGCGAATGGCAGTACGGCGAGAATTTGAAGCTTACTTAATCGAAAATCTGGGACCAGAAGCAGCTCAATGGCTGCGGCTCTACCTCCAGGGGAAGTCCCAAGAGGCGATCGCTCAAGCGTTGAATAAGCCCGTCAAGGAAATCTATCGACTCCGGGAAAAAATCAGCTACCACGCGATTCGAGTTTTTTCGGTTAAAGCCAAACCAGAATTAGTGTCCAATTGGCTGGAAACTTCTTTGCACGAACACAATCTAGGACTAACCCCAAATCAATGGCAAGACTTGGTGGAAAGCTTGACGCCTCAGCAGCGCCAACTCCTAGAGCAGCGCAAACAAGGAAAATCCCTAGAAGCGATCGCGAAAGACTTAAACTTGAAAGTGAACCAGGTCATAGGCGAATGGAGTAAACTTTATTTGGCAGCCCAAGCACTAAGAAGCGCTTCCTAAACCGGGGGAAAATGGTGCGGTTGCTCTTCAATGCAAGTTTTTACTCATAACTGTCAATAAAGCTCAGGCAGTCAAACCGACAGCTTTTTTTACTCCACTCAACCCCTAACTGCAACTCTGTATCAATTGCGCTCCTGGGGCATCTCAATCATTCGCTACTCAGGTTGGAACAATTTTTATGGTGCCCTCACCCAGCAACCCAGGCCAGCCCGAAGAACACCTTCATCTGACGCCAGCCGAACGTGCGTCGGAAATTTCTGGTCTTCAAACTGACCACATGTTTCGACTGATTGATAGTATTTTGCCGTTTGAAGCTTGCCTTTACTATCAATTTCTGCCTATTGCCTTGGAAGGTAAGTATTTGAGACTGGGAATGGTCTGTCCTCAAGATTCCTCTGCTCTCGATTATGCTCGCCACATCCTAGCCTACTTGAATTGTTCGCTCAAGATTGAACAGATTTCGAGTGAAACGCATCAATCCCTGCTATCGGTTTACTTAAACCATACCCAACGTGCTGAATCCTTCCGTCAACAACAATTCAAGGCTCAAGAACAAGCGGAGCAATTGGAAAAAGTGACAGAAAGTGATCAGGGTGAGCCATCTTCGGATGGGGCGTCCTATGCTCACTGGGGTGATGAACCGATTCCTACGGCGTCATCTCAACCGTCCACAGACAGTAACAACCATCCTCTCACACCCACTTCCTCATCTCGTATATCCAGCGACTCGTCGCAGGAAGTCTTACCTAGCACCGCCGTCACTCCCATCCCAAAAGTTTCTCTTAAAGATGAAACAGTGCCGCCACTGGAAGTAAAAGCGATGTATTTATCTCGCCCGATTGAGTTCATCGCTACATTAGCAGCTCAGCAGATGTTGCAAGAATTGTTGGCTCGAGTCCTGATTGGTGGCATTGGTCGGCTTTATCTAGAACGTCAGCCGGAGCAAGGCCGGATTTTATGGAGTCAAGATGGAGTCTTGCAGTCGGTTTTAGAAGGATTGTCCTTGAAGGTGTTTCAAGGGTTAATCATTGAACTCAAGCGCATCTTCAACTTGCCCTTGCTTCCTGTGGTGCAACCCAAACAGATCGAAATTGAGCGTCGTTATCAGCAAGAATGTCTGTTGCTCCGGTTGCGGGTGATGCCTGGTGCAAATGGGGAAGAAGCAACGTTACAGGTGTTGCGAGGAGTCGCGTTGAAATTCTACCAACGCCAACAGCTAGAAAAGCTAGGTCAAGATGCCCTCAGGTTAGCGCAACAGTTACAAAGAAAGCTAGATGAAATTCGCGATCGCTCCTACCGCTATCCTCTCCCTTTAGAAACGCTGCCTGCACTGAACCAACAGCTCAAAGACTTGGATGAACAGCTCGAAGCGCTAGCTGAGTTGCAAATGAATCAGCACATCGACAATTGACAAAAAGGTATCTTGTCAATCTATCTTCATAATTTTTATTGCTGCTATCCTGCGGCTTAACGAAATGTCAGCGCTAATAGATGACATTTTTTATCAATTAAGTTAGGTTGAATTTGATAAACAAATTCAGGAAATAGGTATGGATAAATTAATGGAATACAGAAAAGTCTCCTTCTTCAGCCTAGAAGGCAGGTTCGTCGGTTTTGGTGAGGATAGAAAGGAACCCTCCAAACGCATAAAGATTGCAACAGCTCAAGGAGAATACTGCATTAAGCTCTCAAAAGAACTGCGTGGCTACTTATGGCGCGTTCTCCAACCCGGAGACTGGGTACAGGTAATCGGGAAACAGAAGTACGACGACAAATCTGGAGAATTAAAACTGAAAGCGTTTCAGGTAAGATTAGCCCCTCCAACCAAGCAGCCAAGAGAACTGAGTCCTGAATACGAAAACAACGAAACAGGGAGAAAACCAGAAGCAGAGCATCTTGTAGAAAGGCCCTCCTCGCCTTCTGCCGCGCCTAAAACCAAAGATTGTATAATGGTTTGCCAAAAATCTTCTTGTCGCAAGCGAGGAGCGGATAGGGTATGTCAAGCTATTACAGAATCTTTGCGCGATCGCGGACTAGAAGATCAAGTAGCACTCAAGGGAACTGGTTGTATGAAGCAGTGTAAACAAGGTCCTTGTGTAGTGTTCATGCCTGATAAATCACGTTACGTTGGCGTTACGCCAAAAGACATCAATCAGCTTGTTGAGAAGCACTTTACCGCTAAACTAAAACCAGAAGAGAGTGTACCCGAATTCTCTCCTGTTACTTAACTGAAATTAGGTGAAGTGCCGATGACGAATTTACCCCCAACCGATCCAAACTCGTCTCGCCTCGGTTTTGATGAATTGATTGGCATTGTGATTGCCTTCGCTACCATCGGCACTATTCTCGCCGTAACTCTCGGTCAAAGGAATAGGGGATTCAATCTGAACCAACTCCTCAATCCTGAAGTTGGCAATCGAACAGCAGATCCAATCAAGGAACTCCCCTCACGCCCAGTTCCTCTACCCACTGAAAGTCCAGAAGCAAGAACTTCGCCCCGCCAGCAAGAAGAAGAACTTGCACCAACTCCTTCTCCGTCCTCGATTACGCTGTTACCTGTTGCTCCTGTACCCGTCTCACCTGTGGTTTCAACAGCAACACCTGAAGCTCCAACCCCTCGTCCTCTTCCTACGACAATACAAAGCGCTACAACACCTGAAACCCCTGAAGTCAAGACCCCTTCATCTCCTCCTCCTGTCAACTTCACCGACGTTCCACAAAACTTATGGGCTCGTCCTTATATTGAAACCTTAGCAGCACAGGGTATTTTAAAAGGATTTCCCGATGGCACCTTTAAACCGGGCGGTTCAATTACAAGAGCAGAATTTGCTGCTTTAGTGGAAAAAGCTTTCGAGCAACAACCTAAAGCAAAGGCACAGAACTTTAAGGATGTACCTGAAAATTTTTGGGCATCGCCAGCGATTCAAGAAACTGTTAAAACGGGTTTTTTGCAGGGCTATCCTAACAATATTTTTCGACCCAACCAACCGATTTCTAAAGCACAAGTCTTAGTAGCCTTGGCTAATGGCTTAGGATTAACACCGCCTACAGCATCTCAAGAGGTATTAAAAACTTATCAAGATGCTAATCAGATTCCTAACTATGCTAGAACACCAGTCAGCGCAGCTACACAGACAGGTATTGTCGCCAATTATCCCAATCCCAAAATCCTCAATCCCCAGAGGAATGCTAGCCGTGCGGAGGTAGCGGCTATGGTTTATCAAGCAATGGCTCGAACAGGAAAAGTTGAAGCGATTCCTTCCGAATACCTTGTCAAGCCTTAACCCAATAGTGAGTAATTAGCTTCAACAAATTTAAAGTTAGACGCCATGCGCTGCGCGCAAAACTTTCATCATGAAAATCCTTCTCCCTTCTTCCCCGTTTCCTATTCCCTATTCGCTATTTTCTAGATAGCCATCATGAACGCGAACTCACAACGAACGAATGAAAATTTACCTCTCCTGAATTCTGACTCGGAGAATTCTGACTTCTATTTTCAGATTAGACACCATGAGCTGCGCTCACAACGAATGGATGAAATTAATCTCTCCTAGCCCCTGACCCCTGACTCGGAGAATTCTGACTCCTGACTCCTATTTTCAAGTTAGATTCATGCGCTGCGGCCACAAATCGCGGAATGAAAATCCTGATTCCCCCATTCTCTGTTCCCTATTCTCACTACAGACGATGAACAGACTGAGGCACTGAAGCTTCAGTCTGTCCAAACCCTTAGTAGGTAAGTTATGTGGGAGCAAACTCTTGATTTAGTGAGAGACAAAAAACAATTTGAGAGGTTTTAAGGACTCTTAACAAAGTCTTCGATTATTCGTAATTATTAATTTGTAATTCGTAATTAGAAGCGGGCTAGAGACCCAACCTTAAAGGTTTTCTACGCTCAAACAGAGTTTAAATCCCCGCCTGATGAGCGCAGCGAGCCGTAGACTACGTTAATTACGAATTATCAATTACGAATTACGAATTTTTAACTTATTCCTCTTTGCCTACGACTTGTCCTTTGAGGGCTTTAAATTCGTCTGCTAGCTCTTGGCGCGTCTCTACTTTAAGGAGGTAGCGGTACACAAACCAAGCTGTGTAGCCAATCCCTACTAGTTCAAAAACAGGTGCCAATAGAGGAATGTCGTTGATGGCATCGAGTACCGCTAAGGTGACCTTAACGGTAATCCCACCTGTAACAATCAAGGCTACTGTCAGTAAGGGTTTTTGGTAACTGGAAAAAAAGTCAGTTACATAATCAGGTAGTTTTGACAAGAACTCAGAAGCAACTTGCACCCATTCCTGCCATGGTTGGTCGGTTGATGGCGAAGGAGCTGTCGGTTTAACGATCGCACCCGGTTTATCAACGTTTACGTCTACCTTTAGATCTTGGGCTTCAGGCGCTAAGGCCTCTTGAGATTGTTGCATAGATTCCATATTTCCTCCACCGTTATTTTAAGTAGGACATTTTATCGCTTAGGCGAGGCAGATGGGTAAGATACCAGATTGACTAAACTTCTGCCCATATTACCAAAAGTTGTCTGTGAACTTGTCAAGAGACCTCATGGCTCTGTCAGTAGTTCCTGATATCAGAATGAATGACTGCTAGACATGAGCCGCTATCCAGCAAAGGGTTAGGGGCTTCACAGGTTCTATCCTATACTTTTATCAGGATTGACCCTATGTCAATAAAATAAAATAACAGAATAAGCAGTTTAGTATTGCTTTTTTATATCAAACCTATGTTATAACTTACTGGGGCAATTCATGAGTAAAACAAAACCAATGAAAAAAAGCGGCTCTGTTATCCCCGTCTTTTTAAACGGGGTAAGAATGCCGCTTGCCTTTGAGAGTCACTCGTTAATACTGCGAGAGTACGAAATTAACTAACGACCAATGACTAATGACCAAGGACGTGTTGTCAATCACTGACGGCTGAACCTTGCTCGTGGTACTCTACAACTTTGGCGTAGTCTCCAAGAGCGTAGCAGGCTGCTGTAAGACTCGTTAATGCTTGCTTTTCGACTCTAGGGTCTGGGATGGAACGTGCAACGTTTAAGCGTTGTTCATAGTATTCAATTGCTTTAGCGTAATCTCCGAGTGCATCATAAGCGACTCCTAAGCTACCTAATGCTTGTTCTTCTAAGCGACAATCGCCTAATTTCCTCGCTCTCATTAGCCTCGCTTGACCATACTCAATCGCACGGGGCAAATCGCCCATCGCTTGGCAAGCTTTACTAAGATTTCTGAGAATCTGTATTTCTAAGGAATGATCGCCTAATGTTTTTGCGATCGCAAGACGCTGTTCATAATGCTCCAACGCACGAGGCAAATCCCCCATTGCATAGAAGGCATTTCCTAAATTCTTGAGAATTTGCGCTTGAGCTTGAAGATCACAAACCGTTTGTGCCACTTCCAAGCTCTGCTGCTGATATGCGATCGCACAAGGCAAATTGCCCATCGCTTTATAAGCTAATCCAAGATTGTTCAAGGCTGCCACCTCTCCTACCCGATCTTGGAATTGCCGCAGAATCGTTAAGCTTTGTTGACCTTGCTCAATCGCCTTCTCAGGATTCCCCAGGTGACGGTAGGAATTTGCCAAAATTCCCAATACTTGTCCCTCTAACTGCCGATCCTGAGCTTCTTGTGTAACCTCTAAGCTTCTGGTTGCGTAGTCTATGGCTTGAGGAAAATCTCCTAATGAATAAGCTGTTAGTGCCAAACAGCAAAGCACTCTTCCTACTTTTCGTGAGTTTTGCAGTTCCGTATGAATTTTTAGTGCTTCTTGAAAAAATTCAATCGCTGCTTCAAACTGACCGATTCTTTGCTGTTCAACCCCTTCTTCAAAAAATTTATCAGCTTCAGCAGTACGCAAAGATAGGGTTGGCGCGGATGCTTGATCTGGATTGGTATCCTCTGTGAGATGAACGATAGATTCGCCTAGCCGTTTTTTTAAACGACTGTGATACTCGCCGTCACCATATAGCAATCGGCTATTCATAGCTATTGCCTCTTAAACTCTTCAGCTATCAGGCTGTGTTCCTGATTCAAAGCAAAAACGGCCTTTTGTCAGTTAGAGTTGATCAATCACAGTAGGTCATGGAGCTTTTTTCGCCACTTCTAAGTTTCCTAAGTCAGAGATTGTCTCTCTCAGAGTAATGTTAAGTTAACTGAGTTGTTTGCAATTCCCTCAATCTCTAGGTGATGACTTCCTTAGCCCTAATTTTTCGTTGAATTTTCAAGTGCTAGTGAGGTGTGTCACTAGTCATACACCCTCTAATATGGTAAAGACACAGTATTTGGAATATAAGTGCCTAACCTGTCCAAAACTATAGCATCAGTGGTATCGCTGCCGCCCTCACCTAGATGGGTATATTCTTCAATACAGAAACCAGCCCACAGATACACCCATCGGCTCAGAGGATGGGGCATCTTAGTGCTGATGCTTTAGGTACTCAATCAATTACCGTTGATCTAAACCGACGTCAGAAGGGATTCACTGTCTTGAGCGCTCTTAGAGAATGAAGCTGATTCACTACAATAAACTTCACAAGAATTATTGGGGCTTTCAATCAATTTAACTTTATAGAGTTGGGCTCCCAAGTCTCGGATTGGCTGTTCCAATAACTGGTTGATATGAACAGCAATATTTTCGGCTGTCGGGACAACTTGAGCGAAATACGCAATATCCTTGTTGAGGAAAGTATGGTCAAACGGTTCAACTACATAGTCTTCAATCACCTGATGCAAGGCTCCTAAATCGATAATCATTCCAGTACGAGAATCGATTTCACCTTTGACCGTTACTTCTAGGTGATAGTTGTGTCCATGTCCGTTGGGACGAGCACATTTTCCGTAAATGTTGGTGTTTTCTTCGTAACTCAAGTCAGGATGAGCGAGCCGATGGGCAGCGCTAAAGTGAGTGCTGACGCTAAGATATGCTTCCATGCCGTTTCCTTTATACTCAGCCCAAAGTTCTGGATGTTCAAATAATTGAATGTTCACAAGTGGCAAGTAAGGAGCCAGACGCTGCCAAATCTCGCGTGCAATGTTTTCAGTTGTGGGTAGGGTTTGCTGGAATTCTGACCAAACCTCATTGAGGTAAGCATAGTCCAGTTGACTAGTAACTTCCCGCTTAATGACCTTTTTAACTTCTGACAAGTTTTGCACCATGCCATACTCATCCAGCTTACCGATCAAGGAGACAAACAGGACGTAGTTGTGACCATGTCCGGGAAACCGACTACCCACACCAAATCGCTGATTATTTTCGGCTTCATTCAGTTCTGGTAACCAGTACCGATGACTGGCTGAAAACTGGGCACGACGGTTGATGATGCATTCCATGCGTTTGGCGATTACTCAGAATCTTGTAAAGTTCCGTAAACGAGAGCTGTTTCTAGGATATACGAAATTTCTTAACTTTTGACCGTAATGAGTTTACAAAGTCACTATCCCCTCGCTCTAGCCCTACTCTCCTCTGTATCAACAGCTAAGCTGAACAAGAACAACCACTTAGACTTTTTGTGCCATCTCTTTAACCGCATCTTGGGCTTCATAACGTAAAGCTTTGGCAATTCTAAAAAACTCTTGACCCGTATGCAGGTAGTGGTCATCATAGTTGAGAGTAAAAAAATTTAACTCTTCGATGCCATCTCCTAAATGATTGAGGCAGTAGTAGAGTTTTGCGGCAGCACCAGCTACAGCAGGAGGGTTGGGTTGAGAACGAAAAGTTTGCTGAGCTCGCTCCAGATAGTCACGGCATTCTTCCAGATAAGTCTGAAACTGGGTCATGAGTTCGTCATCAAAGGGGTCAGCCGCAAGTTCATCAACTTGAGCTTTTAAAGGATTGAGAATGCTACTAATTAGGCGATTGACAGGTTTATAAACCTGTTGTAACCACTGATGGAGTTGAAGATCGGTGTTGGGTGCAGTTTGCCGTTGGCGCTGGTAGTGTTTTTGGGCATCAGCAGTTCGCTGCTGTCGGTTTTGCTGTTCTGAATTAAATCTCCAAGAGCGCAGTTGTTGGTCATAAGAGCGACGGCGCGTCGGGTCGCTCAAGACTTCGTAGGCGGCATTTAATTGAATAATTTTATCGGAGTCTGCGGTTGCGCTGTTGCTATCTGGATGAAAAAGCTTGGCTAAACGCCGATAGGCTTGTTTAATTTCTGCTGCTGTGGCTTCAGAACTGACTTTGAGGATATCGTAGTAGTTGGATTCAGACATGTTTAGAGTTTTAATGAGAGGGGGTTTATGGGGTGAAGGTGAGAACTCCTCGCCAGGTAGATAGGAGCGCACGTAGCGCTAGTTGTAGAGGAAAAAAACACTTTGCTCTACATTAGATGTGTTTAAATGTTAAAAAAGCAAACATATCGCTTCTATTTTTGGCAATTAGATAGATAATTGAGTTGACAAAAAATTACTTCTTATTTTTTATTAGCTGCTCATCTTGCTAATATTCACTAAAATTTTAAGTTGGATTAAAAGTGATTTTAATTTTTAATTTTAGCAAAATGTGAAGTTAGCACTTAACCTATTTTAGACTTTTGATATCGGTCATTCAAAAATAAAAATACAAAAAATTAATTAGCAACGAATAGGTAATCTATGATTTAATTTTTTAATCATTCAGATTACTCATGGATGAATTCTTTCACAATAACTAACTAATTCCGCTATAGGCTTTAACGTCAAATCCACTGCTATAGAGTTAATTGTCTCATCTGATGTTTGCTTGTATTTCAAACGGTTTATCGTTTTGAATGAGTCCGTTGATACTAAGAAGTTTTCTCCATCAAGCTGGGATGCTAAAAAAGTTTTCCCTCCAAGAGGTGTTTCTTCCCTTTAATTTCCCTGCTCTATCCCCTCTCCACTAAAGATACATAAGGGATAGGGACTCAGATATAGAAATAAGCACGCGCAGCAGCAGTGACTTCAGGCAGGAATTTGATATGAAGATTTATACTTAGCGATCGCTTTTTTCTCTCAATAACTGTATTAATGATAAACTCATAAGCATATGTACGTTATGTCATCTGCCTAAAGAAGGATTTTTCGTGAAGAATTGTTTTGGTACTCAGAGTCCTCCTTTTTTCCCAAGACTGCATAAGGGGTGCTGCCTCCAGAGATACATAGAGGTAATACCTATTGAAGGACTTTTCCACCCTTGAAGCTTTCCTCAAAACTCTGGATCTACTTTCCCATCATCTGCATAAGGCTTAGGGTTTCAAGAAATATAGACAGACAGCAACATCTTGCAAAAGCCTGTCCGCCTTCTTAGAAATCTCATTCTTATAAGCATTCTTGTGTACTTCTGTCTGCTATTACGAAATTAGGAGCAACTGACAATGGCAATATTTCTTGGAACAGTTCTCAATCAACTACTACAAGGCGGTGCTACCGATGACTTCCTAGCTGGCACAGCAGGGGACGATACCATATATGGCGGTCTTGGACTGGATACCATGGGAGGTGGAGATGGAAACGATTATCTCGATGGTGGTCTCTCAGATAGTATTGTTGACTCACCGAACTATCTCGATGGCGGCAATGGCAATGACACGCTTGTCGGAAATGCTAACAATGACCTAATGTTGGGTGGTGATGGTGATGATCAAATCTTTGAATTTGGCGCAGCTGGCACTACTGACTATATTAATGCCGGCAATGGTAATGATATTGTAGACTGCACGGCAGCTTCTAGTAACTGTATCATATACGGCGGTTTGGGAACCGATGCTTTATATGGTGGCAGTGGCAATGACTATATTGATGTCAGTGCCGTGGATGTAATTGACTCTTCTGCCAATTATGTCAATGCTGGTGCTGGAGATGATACCGTTTTTGGGGGTGCGGGCGATGACACCGTGCTTGGCGGTGATGGAAGCGATGGAATCGCTGTTTTGGGTGGTGACAATATCGTATACGGCGGCTTAGGAGCGGACTATGTGTCTGCGGGAAATGGAGATGACTATCTCATTAGCGGTACCGGAACTGCTTACATCGATATCGGTATTAACTTTATGGATGCAGGCGGTGGAGACGACACCCTCATCGGGGATTTGGGCAATGAAACCCTGGTAGGTGGCGCTGGTGATGATCTAATCTTTGGTATCGCTGGTGGTGACTCTCTAGAGGGAGGATTGGGCGATGACACGGTAGTAGGCGGTATTGGTAGCGATGTTATCGTTGACATCGCCGGTGATAACGTCCTGTATGGTGGCTTGGGAGTTGACGTCCTGTTTGCTGGCGATGGAGATGACACTCTTTGGAGTGGTAATGGGATTGATGCCGATTTTAGTGCAAATTATCTCGAAGCCGGTGGTGGGGATGACCTCTTAATTGGTGATTTGGGTAATGACACCCTCAGAGGTAGTGCTGGTAACGATGTTATCTATTGCATTGCTGGTTTGGATTTGGTAGACGGTGGCACAGGACGTGATTACGTTGTGGGGGGTTTGAATGCCGATGTCATATATGGCGGCTTCGGCTCTGACACACTGTTTGGTGAAGATGGAGACGACTTTATCGATGGTGGCACCCCAGATGCCTTAGACTTTAGCAACGACGATTTCTACGGTGGCAATGGAAATGATTTTCTGTTTGGGGGGTTTGGTGATGACTCGATGTTCGGCGGAACGGGTAACGACACCCTTGTAGGCATTGCAGGTTTTGATACCTATGTTGGTGGAACTGGGGCTGACACTTTCGTTTTGGGTAGGTCGGGAGTTGTTGACTACCTAGGTGCTGGCTACGCTACTATTACCGACTGGGAGTATGGAGTTGATACCATCCAAGTGACTGGAAGTGTAAGTAGTTATAGTATCCAAATTGGTGATTTTGGTGCTGGGAGTTCGGCTCTTGATACTGAAATTTTCTACCAAGGTGACAGAATTGCTGTAGTTGCAGACTCAGCTGCGGTATTTTTACTGGTCGCTGCTACTTCCAATGTTTTACTCACCTTTGCTTAGTTAAATCATGGTTATAGGGTGTATCGAGACGCACCCTACCGTGGAATTCTGGCATTAGTTTTTCATACCAGAAAAGCTCAGCTTGATAGCTGGGCTTTGTTCATTAGGCTCATCTTTGACCAAGCAAAGGACGGCGTTTCTCGTGAAACCAGATTTTCCTGCCTCAATGGGGATTGAGGCAGAGAGAATAGAGGGTTAACTCAAGGTTGCTGGGACTCGTAATTCTGGGTCTTGGAAGAGGGGGGTGCTTAGATAACGTTCTCCAAAGCTAGGTTGAATCATGACAATTAAGCGCCCTTCATTTTCAGGACGTTTGGCGACTTGAATGGCAGCCCAAAGAGCAGCGCCACTAGAAATTCCGGAGAGGAGTCCCTCTTCACGAGCTAAACGGCGACCGTAGGCGATCGCATCATCATCGGTGACGGCAATCACTTCATCAATCAGCTCGACTTTGAGAACGGAGGGGACAAAACCGGCTCCAATCCCCTGAATTTTGTGGGGGCCGGGAGTGCCTCCAGACAAGACAGAACTGTTTGCAGGTTCAACTGCGATCGCTTTGAAACTGGGTTTCCGTTGTTTGATGACTTCCGCAACGCCTGTAATCGTTCCCCCTGTCCCTATGCCAGCGACTAAGAAATCAACCTGCCCATCAGTATCCTCCCAAATTTCTTCGGCTGTTGTCTCTCGGTGAATTTTGGGGTTGGCGGCGTTGTTGAATTGTTGCAGCATATAAGCATCAGGTGTATTTTCGACAATTTCCTGCGCTCGCTGGATACAGCCGCTCATCCCCTGAATGCCTGGTGTAAGTTCTAATTGGGCACCATAAGCTCGCAGCATCGCCCGCCGCTCTGTACTCATCGTGTCTGGCATTGTCAAAATGAGTTGGTAGCCTTTAGCTGCTGCTGCCATTGCTAGAGCAATACCAGTGTTTCCAGAGGTTGGTTCTACTAAAACCGTTCTTCCGGGACTAATGAATCCTTGCTTTTCTGCCTCCTCGATCATGCTGACGCCGATACGGTCTTTCACAGAGGAAGCTGGATTCATTCCCTCTAATTTCACGACAATGCGAGCCAGACAGCCTTCAGCTTGGGGAATGCGATTTAACTGCACTAGAGGTGTCCGACCGATGAGTTTTGTGATATCTTGGGCAATCCGCATGAGTCTTTAGGTCTTCTTTGTTAGTCGTACTTTAGTATTATCTTTGGCAATTACCAATGCCCAATCTTCTGTTACTCAGGACTTAATAATTAAGCGAAGGTGGGCAAGGCTGCCTAATTGCTAGGCGTAGTGTTTTTGACCAGCAATTTGAGTCAGTTGCAAATCTATTTTTCAGGACATCTTGATGAAAGGCATTATTGTAAATAAACGTAAATTTTATCGGCTAATAATTGGGTAACGACCTATGGTACTCAGGTAATGACTTATTACCTATTACTAGCCCTGATCAGTAAATCTCTACAGCTTCTGGGTTGTCATATATAGTACATAATATCTAGCTGTCGTCTGGCATCACGTCTCTCGCACAAATGTTGCAGCGTGTACCCTTGCAACACTTCATTAGCACGCTCATGTACTTCTTGCCAAATTTCTCCGACGATCGCACTTTCTATGGTTTTGGGCGGAGTATCGCCGTTGGACGCTTTTGCGTTCGAGCCTTCCAAGCAGTTGATAATATCTAAAAGGGTAATTTTCCACGGTTCCCGTCCTAGGACATAGCCTCCTTTTGCTCCTCGCTGACTGCGGACAAGATTACCTCGCCTTAAAGTTGCTAGGAGTTGTTCTAAATATCGGTCGGGGATATTTTGCTGCGCGGCAATTTGTCTGATTTGTAGTGGCTCTCCCTCGTTGTAACAACTTGCGAGTTCGATTAGAGCCAAAAGGGCATACTCTGTCTTACAGGAAAGTTCCACAGGTGAGTTTCAGTATGAACAGCTACTTTTTACAGTATACTCCGGTTCACCACTGGTGATTGCTGTTTTGGGATCACAATGCCAACTCTCTAGAAAATGGGTTCAAGGTTAGAACGTTAGAAAGTTGAACGTTAAGGATTTTCAGGACACGGGTTGTATTGTTTAGCACATGAGGCGCTTACTGGCAATGGAAAAAACAGAGAAACAAAAAATGCTGGCAGGGGAACTCTATCGCGCTAGCGATACTGAACTGGTGGCCCAACGCCAGAAAGCACGTCGTCTTACTCGCCTCTATAACGCTACGACAGAGGAACAGATGCAACAGCGATCGCAAATTCTGCGGGAGTTGTTCGGTACAGTAGGGTCATCGATTGAAATTGAGCCACCTTTCTACTGCGACTACGGTTACAACATCCACGCAGGCGATGGCTTCTACATGAATTTTGGCTGTGTCATTTTGGACTGCTGTCCGGTTCACATTGGCGAAAAGGTTCTGTGTGGGCCTTCGGTTCAGATTTATACTGCTACTCACCCCACTGATCCCGATTTGCGTTTATCGGGTTTGGAATTAGCTGCTCCG
This sequence comes from uncultured bacterium, assembly GCA_966675205.1. Lineage (GTDB taxonomy): Bacteria > Cyanobacteriota > Cyanobacteriia > Cyanobacteriales > Coleofasciculaceae > JBFLZA01. The sequence goes on along the minus strand of CBKWLJ010000123.1, from coordinate 854 downwards.
GTTCGCATTGGTAATAATGTTTGGATTGGTGGGGGAGCGATAATTTGTCCCGGAGTGACAATTGGTGACAATACCACAATCGCGGCTGGGACTGTGGTAGTAAAAGACATCCCTGCACGAGTGGTAGCGGGAGGAAATCCTTGTCGCGTGATCAAGACGTTGTAATCCTCACAGCTAGTCAAAAGCCTCTTCTAATTACGAATTCCGAATTCCGAATTTATGTCGATTCCTGTACGTCAAACGTTATCTTTACCGGATATCCAACTGTCTTACCTAGAGTGGAACCCAGGGAAAGAACCCTTACTCCTGTTGCATGGGTTAGCCGATCATGCTCTGGTTTGGTCAAGCTTAGGAGATTACTTAGCTCAGGACTACCACATTGTTGCACCAGATATGCGAGGTCATGGCGAAAGTAGCAAGCCGGAAACAGGGTATACCTTTACGGATGCGATCGCAGATTTAGAAGCACTCATGAAGCATTTAGGATGGTCTTGTGCCCATGTGATCGGTCACTCTTGGACAGGTAAACTCGCATTAATCTGGGCGAGAGAACAGCCAAAACGGATACAAAGCATGATTTTGGTTGATCCCATTTTCGTCTGGAAAATGCCCAGTTTATTAAAGGTGACATTTCCTTTGTTGTATCGTGTCTTGCCGTTTCTCAAAGGCATGGGGCCATTTGCCAGTTATGAAGATGCCGAGCAACAAGCACGTCAGTTATATTTGTATGAAGGATGGAGTTCATTACAGCAGAACGTTTTTCAAGCAGGCATTGAACAAAAACCCGATGGTCAGTGGGGCAGTAAGTTTGTTGTTCAAGCCCGCAATCAAATTTTTGAGGATGTGATGCGAGT
>CBKWLJ010000122.1:0-20074 GCA_966675205.1 uncultured bacterium | reverse complement strand
GTTTCACTCCAAGCACTTTTGTCAACTGGGCGAATTCTAATTGTTTCTTCCATATCATTAACTCCCCTTAAAAATTTACACTCAATAAAGTAGTAGACAGCAGCCAAAGTTTTAGCACACCTAAAACAGGCGGGCAACTCCTTTTATTCGTTTCAACATTGTCTTGCGAAATTATAGCTTTTCAATGGCAGTTAATAGTGTATCAACCTCAGCATTGGGAGACAGGAAAGAAAACAAATGTTTAAAACGAAGTTTTCCTTGTTGATCGAGCAAAAACTGAGCAGGTAGAGGAGCGCCCAAGGCTTGACCGACTTTATAAGCTTGAAACGTGCGGCAACTGGGGTCGCTCAGAAGTGGCATTCTTAGCCCCAAGTCTTGAACAACTTTTTGGCTTTGTCGGGTATCTGTACTTGTAATCATCAACACCTCAATACCCTTCGCGGTGAATCGCTCATAATTCTCATTCATCGCTTTGATGTGAGGGTAGCAAAAAGGACAATACTGCTTTTCGGTAAAGATGCGAGTAAAAGCAAGCAGAATTGGTTGCTTTTTTCGGTAATTGGATAATTTAATGCGACGGTTGTTAGTAATATCAGGAAGCTCAAAATCAGGAGTTATGGTTTCGAGCTTGAGTGTATTGGTTGCCGGAACTGGAAAAAAATTGCGGAAGAAGCGCTCATTGAATAAACCGCTAAAGTCTGTGGAAGTTAACATACGTCAAATTCTCCTTCAACCATCAACTTTATATATAAACTTAGCCCCAACACGCTTGAGTTTGTGAATCTCTTTTGGCGGTGTTGGGGCTGATTATTCAAGGACTATCCAAGGAGGAACCTCTCAGGGTTCTCTATTTCCTGTTAAGGATTTCCCTGTTCCCTGTTGATCTATACAGAGGCGAAGAAAACCTTGGACTTGACAGGGTCGGGAACCATCGTCTTGTCACCGGGTTGCCAACCTGCTGGGCAAACTTCGTCTGGATGAGACTGAACGTATTGAATCGCTTTTAGGGTGCGTAGGGTTTCATCAACGTTACGACCAAAGGAGAGGTTGTTGATGGTTGAGTGTTGGATGACACCATCTTGATCGATGATGAATAAACCGCGCAATGCAACACCTGCATCAGGGTCGAGAACGTTGTAAGCGGTGCTGATTTCTTTTTTAATATCAGAAACCAGAGGATAGTTCAGGTCGCCCACACCACCCGATTTGCGATCGCTTTGAATCCAGGCGAGGTGAGAAAATTCGCTATCTACAGATACGCCGAGGATTTGAGCGTTGATTTCTTTGAACTCGTCAAAGCGATCGCTAAATGCTGTAATTTCAGTGGGGCAAACAAATGTGAAATCCAGTGGATAGAAAAACAAGACAACATATTGACCCCGATAGTCAGATAGTTTAATCGTCTTGAATTCTTGATCGACTACAGCGGTTGCCGTAAAGTCGGGAGCTTGTTGACCTACCCGCAGGCATCCTTCGGTCGCGCTCATAAATTTACTCTCCTTGAATTTTTCTAGCTTATCTGTTCGCTGTAAATCGTTGGCAAGGTACTGGCACCTTACCCGTACTGGTGAGAACTGTTATTTACGAACTGTTACAACTATATCATACTCATAACGATTTTGAGTACGGCTGATCGAGGTCTGCACTGAAGGCTTTGATAGTAATGCTCAGAGAAAATTGTGCCAGGAAACCGTAGACTGAGCATACAAAACACAAGCACTTTCATGGTTGTGAAGGAATTAGACACGCGGGAATGGTTACTGACCAATGGCTTAGGCAGTTTTGCCAGTGGTACAGTTTGTGATGCTCGCACTCGCACGTATCATGGCTGGTTGATTGCAGCTCTCGATCCGCCGGGACGCCGTACTTTGTTGCTCTCTCATCTTGATGCCAGCTTGGAAGTAGCAGGGGAGGTTTGGGCACTCTCAACGAATTTCTGGAAAGGCGGTAAGATTGACCCCTTGGGCTATCAGCTACTGCGATCGTTTGTGATAGAACCCGTTCCCACTTGGATTTGGGCAGGGGAACAGTGGCAGTTAACACGGCAGTTGGTTATGCCTTATGGGTTAGTGGAGACTGAGGGGTGGGGACAGGGGGACAAGGAGACGAGGGGACAAGGGGGGAATTTGTCTTCTTCTGTTCTAGGGCCCAATCCTCAATGCCCAATTCCTGATGCTCAATTCTGTAACCGGATTTTGATTCAGTACCGCTATGAAGGTAGTGAGGTTGCGACTTTAAGGCTCAGACCGGTAATTGGCGATCGCGATTTTCACCACCAACAATCAGCGGAGGAAAAGCGACAATTTTCTCAATTGGTAGGGCCTTCTCATATCTACCTACAAGGCATTTATGCGGGGCAAGTGGGGATACCTTGGTTGCTGCGCTGGAGTAAGGGTGATTATCAACCAGAGGGAGTTTGGTACTGGAACTATTACTATCCAGAAGAACAGCGACGGGGATTGGGCGATCGAGAAGATCTGTATAGCCCTGGATATTTAAGTATCATTCTGCATCCGGGAGAAAGCATCACATTAGAAGCAAGGGTGGGATGGCCGGGTGCATCGCTGCCTGAGCTTAATCCCCAGGTTTTTGAGCAGGCAGTGCAACAAGAGCAAGAACGGCAAAACCAACTCGTAGAGGCGATCGGGCGAAACGTCTCTCCATCGGTGACAGGGAAGAGTGAGCAGGACATTCTTTGGCGTCAGTTGTTGCGATCGGGTGATCAATTTATCACCTATCGCGCTTCTATTTTGGGGCCAACCGTCATTGCAGGTTACCACTGGTTCAATGATTGGGGGCGCGATACACTGATTGCCCTACCGGGACTGACGTTAGCGACGAAGCGTTACAGTCTGGCCAAAGGATTGCTGCAAACATTCAGTAGCTACTGTCGTGAGGGTTTGATTCCCAATACATTTCCCGATGCGGGGGCACAGCCTATCTATAACAGTATTGATGCTGCACTATGGTGGATTGAAATGCTTGGGCTTTATCTGGAGACAACCCAAGATTGGGAGTTTTTAATTCAGCAATACCCTGTGGTGCGGAAAATCTACAAAGCCTTTACAGCAGGTACTCTTTACAATATCCGAGTTGATGCCACCGATGGTCTACTGACGTGGGACGCTCCTAATGTGGCGCTAACTTGGATGGATGTTGTGATTGACGGTAAGCCAATAACACCACGTCAGGGAAAACCTGTAGAAATTAATGCGCTTTGGTACTCGGCTTTATGTTGGATTAGTCAGTGGACTGAGAAATTAATTGAAGAGGCTCCTCGCGATCGCGTGCGTCTTTGGTACCAAGCTCAACACTATGCACAACAAGCGCAAAAAGTAAAGATATCCTTGCAAAAGTTTTGGAATTCCGAACGGAATTACTTCTATGACACCATAGAGCCGGATGACCGAAGAGATGCTCGGATTCGCCCAAATGCAGTTTTGGCGCTTTCATTGTATCATTGCGGGTTTTCTAAGCCTCAAGCCCGTCGAGTCTTGCGGGTGGCTAGCGATCGCCTCCTAACCCCCTATGGTTTACGAAGCCTCGATCCGGCTGATCCAGGCTACATTGGTCACTATCGAGGTGATCGCATCCATCGCGATAAGGCTTATCACCAAGGTACTGTTTGGAGTTGGCTGATTGGTTCGTTCGTCCGCGCTTGGAAGCGTTTTTATGAAACAGAACCCGTTCCTTGGGACTGTCAACCCTTGCTTGAACACTTTCAGAACCAAGCTTGTTTGGGTTCTATTTCCGAGATTTTTGATGGTGAGCCACCCCACACTCCTCAAGGTGCGATCGCTCAGGCCTGGTCAGTTGCTGAACTCATTCGCTATTTTTCGGATTTTTGATGCTCGATGGTTCAGGTAAAAATATGGAATTTCCTTTAGAGCCTAACCAACTTCTCTGTCAATCCTAATTTGTTGTAAATTCTAGTTAATTCACGCTGAGTTGATGGAATATTATCACGAGCAGCAGCACGTTTTTCTAACAATTGACGTGCCTGCTCATTCTCATCAATTCGGATGAGGCAATCGAGATAGATTTGCTCAAATAAATCACGTTGGGCATCACTACCGCCCATTTCTTGTAATCGGGGTACAGTTAATTCTAAGAACGCCGCAGCCGTTGCCCATTCTCCTCTAGCATAAGCCACCATCCCTTGCGTGGCAGGCAGCGTTACCTCCCTCCAGGCTTTCTGAACACAGGGATGGGCTGTCTGTGCATAAACTTGAATGCTCTCGATCATTTGATTAACTAATTCATCTCGACCCATTCGTGCGAGTGCATAGATGTAGTGCAGGTTATAAAAACCCAAAATATGTTCATGGATACGTCCGGTAACACAATTAGCAACTTCTTCCCAGCGTGAAGTAATTGAGTTGCCTAGTATATCAGCAGCATCACGATGCTGATGGGAATAACTGACATCCACCCCTGCCAATTCCAGCCGCATCAACAGGGAAATGGCATTAATTAAGTCGAGTGCAGTCTTTTTATTCGCTGTTGTTCCCCAAATGCGGGTGTCATACAATTCCAGCACTTTCTCAAAATCTTCTTGCTCAACGTAGTAAAGTGCTGTGTGCCACCAGTTATGGGTGTAGAAACCCGAGTCTTCCCATACATCACACACAGATTCTGTCCAAGCAATACCTTCATCAAGTCTTCCTTGGCTATACAGGACATGAGCAACGGCATGGTGCGCCCAAGGATGGCGTCGGTTCATTTCAGTAGCTTTGCGTCCGGCGGTTTCAGCTTCTTCAAAACGCTGATTTTCCTCTAAGCCAAAGGCCAGCATTCCATAAATGTAATGATTGTCGCGATTGGCAGGTAGAACTTTTTCTACTATTCGCAGCAATCCTTGTTTGTTGCCTACGTTTAGGTAATGGTGCTGTCCCATCTGGACATTTAAAAGGTCACGGGGAAATTTCTCTGCAATTTGTTCGTGATCAGCAATGGCTTGGTCGATGTCTCCATTTACCCAAGCGTTGATACTGTGCAGGTAAAGTTGTTCACGCTCATTGGCATTATTGATATGTTCGTATGCCGCTTTCAGATAAGGGCTAGCTTGAGTAGGGCTGTCTGCTATTTCCGTTAACATATGAAGCGTAGCGGCATAAGCGTTGGCAATAACGTTTGTAGATTCTGCCTCAACAGCTTTAAAGATAATGTCTGGCTTGTTTCCGATGCTCAGTATCTGGTCAACAAAATGATTGATGGCTGCGATCGCTTCTGGGGAATTTGTGGTAACGTCTAGTCCTTGGGCGTCTTTAAGCATAATAATTCTTAAAAATTTATCTTTTTGAATTAAGGTTAGTTATCAACCATTAAAACCAACTTTAACTTTAGGGTTGAGTAAAATTATTGGATTTAAGAGTTTTTTATTTTTTAAAGATTGGATCTTAGAAATTAGAAGATAAGCTTTATTACCTATTTATCCTTGAAATTAGATTTATATAAATATTCCTCGTCGCGATCGCACTCACACCCAGTTAAGCTGTTCCCCATCTAGTCCGACTATCGTTATTGTTAAAATTCTTGCGGGATTGTTAAAACTCTTGTGGGATGGGCATCTTGCCCGTCCTTCCTATTTTCACAACATGTCTAATAAAGCAACGAGGTATCATTAACCCGTTACAACTCGTTACTTTATCGACGCCCTCATATGTCTCGCCCTGTTTTATACATTGCCATTACCAACCACGGCTTCGGTCATGCCGTGCGTGCTTCCTCTGTCGCAGCAGCCATTCAACAATTATGCCCGGAAATCCTGCTGGTTCTGGTAACAACAGTACCCCGCTGGTTATTAGAAACTTACATTCCAGGGGATTTTATTCATCGTCCACGGGCGTTGGATATTGGCATCATTCAGTCCGATAGCTTGACGATGGATAAAGCAGCTACCTTGGAAAAACTGCGGCAGATTCGCGCTGCGGCAAATTCGATTGTGGCGGGTGAGGTGAACTTTATCCGGACTAATCGAGTGGGACTGATATTAGCAGATATCCCCCCTTTAGCAGCAATGCTGGCAAAAACGGCGGGGATTCCCTGTTGGATGCTGAGTAACTTTGGTTGGGACTTTATCTACCGAGATTGGGGTGGGGAATTTGCGGAGATTGCGGATTGGATTAGTGGGTGTTACGGGATGTGCGATCGCTTATTTCGTCTCCCCTTCCACGAACCCATGAGTGCCTTCCCCAACATAACTGATGTGGGATTAACCGGTGGTACACCACGTTACAGTTCAGATGAGTTGCGGGATAAGTTTAATTTGAGTGCGCCGCCTGAAAAAACTGCCTTACTCACCTTTGGCGGACTCAATCTTCAAGGCATTCCTTACCACACCCTGAGTCAATTTTCCGACTGGCAGTTCATCACCTTTGATGAACAAGCACCCGATTTGCCCAATCTCCAAAAAGTGTCTGGGAAACAATACCGTCCTGTGGAATTTATGCCCTTATGCGGACGAGTGGTTTCCAAACCTGGATATAGCACCTTTGCCGAAACAATCCGTATGGGAAGTGCCCTGGCGACGATTACCCGCGATGACTTTGCTGAAACACCCTTGCTACTGGAAGGAATTCAAAATTACGCCTATCATCAAATTTTAACCCCTACAGATTTTTTCCAGGGCAATTGGGAGTTTTTATCCCATTCCCCAACGCCGCCCAAACAGTCTCAATCCGTGGCAAAAGACGGAACCGAAGCGATCGCAAAAGCCGTCATTAACTATTACCAGACTCACGCCTACATCCCCTGAGCAATGACAGTCGCCGTAACTTCCTTTACCGAACCTATAGAAGAAAAGATACCAGAAAACCGACAAGAAGCCTCCCATGCACCAGAAATCAGAGAAAACAAAACACTAGAAATTAGAGAGAGCAAGACCCCAGAACATCGAGAAACGCCTTCTTTATCAACCCTAGAGCTTGCCGCTAGAGATGTTCGCATGGTCATTGACCAGCAAAGAGAGCGGGGTCAAACTCTGACAACTAAACTGAATATCTTATTTGTCACCAACGGCGCACTGTTGACCAGCTTAATTATTTCTCGGTTATTGTTTGTTCTGAGCCCTTTCAGCGTTGCAGAACTTCTGGGATTTTTGTTAAATTTCACGCTGCTGATTAATGCGTTTCTGCCGCGCCAAGTCGCGGTTAGCCCCAATTTAGAGGATAAAAAATTTCTTGAACGCTACCTCGTCCTAGCGCCTGAGGAGTATCAACTGCAAATGATTGTTAATCTAGTACAGACCTATAATGCAAACAGACAGCGATTAGAGGACGTTTCTCTATCATTGAAGTATTCTGCCTTTGTCACTTGGGGGATTGCCTTGATTTTACTGATGCATGTAGTAGCATCTTATTTTGTTTCTGGAATTGAACTCAGTACACTTGGCTAAGCTCAAACTATGAATTCTCAACCTATTGATACTAACGAGTCTGGAGAAACCTTGACTCTACCCGAACCTGATCCAGACAATATAACGGTTTTAACGCGCAACCTGCCCAACAAGCCGATTTTGCCCTGGAGTCATTACGATTCGCCTTGGCAAGAGGGGGAAGAAGAAAAACCCGACGAAGAAGCGAATCCCTCTGAGGAAGATACACAGAAGCTGGAACAAGGAACAGAGAACCTAGAACAAGAACAAGTGCTGGAGGAATCGGACGTCGCTCAAGCCATAGCTGATGAGGCAAATGAGCTAGATGAACAGCCTTGGATTATTCATCTGGAGCAACTTGCAGAATCTGAGCATCTTGAAGAAACACCCACAGATGAGCTTACTGGCTAAGTTGCTAAGACTTAAAAGGGGAAGACGCTCTTTAAAGAAAGTTTAACTCTCTTTTATGGCTCAATATCAACAATTTATCAAGATTCGGACGACAGGCAAATCGTTTGCCAAAATTACCTCCAAAGTTCAAGCTATTGTTGATGAGTCGGGTATCAATACTGGACTTTGTACAATATTCCTACGCCACACTTCTGCGAGCCTGCTGATTCAAGAAAATGCAGACCCTGATGTCTTCGAAGATTTATCTAACTTTTTTGCTAAATTAGTTCCAGAAGATGGGAGAAGCTATATCCATAGTGCGGAAGGCCCTGATGATATGCCTGCTCACATCCGCACTGTCCTCACCAAAACTTCAGAACAAATTCCCATTGCTCAAGGGAGATTGCTATTGGGTACCTGGCAGGGAATTTATCTTTGGGAACATCGGCGGCAAAGCCACAGCCGTGAGTTGGTTGTCCATATTACGGGCGATTAAATTGTGCATATTATGGACAATTCAATGGATATTCTGCCTTTGTTGTTTGTTCGGTAAATTTTTGAAGAATTGCTAAGAGAATCAACGAAATAGCTGAGAAGAAGTATTCTACTTAGCGAAGGCAGAAATTTTTGATTTTGAGAAAAAATTAAAGTTGTCTGATTAACGCACACAAGCTCATAGTGGATTAGAGAAGAATGCTCCTAACTCAGGCTAAGAGTTACCTAGATTCACTACAAACTTGTGCAAAATTGTACTCGATACGCCTCAAATCTATCCGTACCGCATTTCTTCAGTAGGAGCGATCGCTTTTGCTGGGTCGAAGTAGACAATTTTTAGGAATTGCAAAATAAACAGCGAGATGTACAGCGGATTTAAAAATACATAGCGACGCCACAGACGGGTCGGTTCTTGCATCAACCGATAAAACCATTCCAAACCCCAGCGTTGCATGAATTTCGGAGCTTGGGATATACGACCCGAATGGAAGTCATAAGCGGCTCCAACCGCCATCACAGGCATGGGTAAATCTTGGCAATATTCGTATACCCAGACCTCTTGCCGGGGGCACCCCAAACCCACAAACGTCAGGGCAGCCCCACTGTTCCGAATTTCTTCGATGATTTGCTGCTTCTCCTCGGCAGAGACTTGCCGGAAGCGAGAAGGTTGAGAGCCAGCAATAATCAAATCCGGAAAGCGATCGCGTAAATTCTGAATCAGTGATGCCAAAGTTTCCGGGCGGCTACCATACAAATAAATGGGGAGTCCTTCTTGAGCCGCACGCTCACAAATCCGTATCATTAATTCCGGTCCACAGACGCGATCGGGAAGTCCCTTCTTGTAGAGCAAATTGATGGCCCAACGGACAGGCTGACCATCGGGACAAACTAGATCCAACCGATTGAGTCGATAGCGATGAGTCTCATCAAGTACCCCTGTCATAACGCCATGAACTGCTAGAGCTGAGACGGACAGTTTTTTCCTCTGACGAGCAGCAGTAATGATTCGGTGGACAGCCGCTTCATAGTTAACTGCATCGACTCGAACACCCAGCACATTTTGCTTACCTGCATCGAGCAATGTTGATTTGGATGTTTCAATTGCACCATTCAAGTGTGCTTCAGGCTCAAGCACGTTAGATTTACCTGCATTGGTCATCATAGGGCCCCTTTGTTCCATCGCTCGTGGTTATATTGGTAGATTTCCTGCAAGATATGCGGGACATTGTACTGTAACTTCCAGTTAGGATAATGTTGCGAAAATTTGCTATTGTCGCTGATCCACCAAATATGATCGCCAATGCGATTTTGATCAGAGTAAGTCCATTTCATTTCACGTGCAACGATCTTTTGGCAGATTTCTATGGCTTCTAGCATTGAGCAATTGCTATATCGACCACCACCTGTGTTGTAGACTTCTCCCACTCGTGGCGCTTTAAAAAACTCATAAAAAGCTTGAATTAGATCGGCGCTATGAATATTATCGCGAACTTGCTTGCCTTTATAACCGTAAACTGTATAGGGCTTACCCGTAACCGCACACTTCATTAAATAAGCCAAAAATCCGTGTAACTGAGTCCCCGAGTGATTGGGACCCGTCAAACATCCCCCGCGAAAACAAGCAGTACGCAGACCAAAATAGCGCCCATATTCTTGAACCAGAATATCTGCTGCAACTTTTGATGCACCAAATAAACTATGCAAAGTTTGATCGATGGACATATCTTCCCGAATGCCCGATTTGTAGGTGTGATTTGGGTCGATTTCCCAGCGAGTTTCCAGTTCAACGAGAGGCAAGTGGTTCGGGGTATCTCCGTATACCTTGTTGGTTGAGGTAAAGATAAAAGGCGATTCAGGAGCGTAATGACGAGTGCCTTCTAACAGGTTAAGCGTTCCGTTGGCATTGACCGTAAAATCCATCTGCGGGTCGCGTGCTGCCCAATCATGGGAAGGTTGAGCTGCCGTATGAATAACTAGGGCAATATTGGCACCATACCGATGGAAAATTTTTTTGATCGCTTCTTCGTCTCGAATATCTATTTCAATGTGGGTATACTGAGTGCCAAGATTTTTTTCTAGACGCTGTCGATTCCAGATTGTAGAAGCATCCTCACCAAAAAATACGCGACGCATATCATTGTCAATTCCCACAATGTCCAAACCCTGTTGGGCAAAGAACGTCGCTGCTTCTGAGCCAATTAACCCAGCAGAGCCAGTGATGATCGCGATACTCACGTTTCACTCCCAAAGTAATGGAACAATCTGGGGAATGGAGCCATCACGATTCTTTCCCCCAAACAGAAGAAATCACTTCGACAAAAGACTGTGCTGCTGACGACGGATTGATTTCGCTGATCAGTTGTTGCGATTGTTTGCCCATAAACTCTATCTGTTCTGGACAATCCAGAAAATGACGCATGGCTTGTGCTAATTCTTCAGGTTTACACGGGTCAAAAATATACCCATTCTTTCCCTCAACTATCATTTCTACAGCGCCTGCCCATTTTGAACACAGTACAGGTTTGCCAAAAACCATCGCTTCAAGCGCTACCATCCCCCAAATATCTTCCAAGGTAGGAAAGACAAAAACATCGGCTTGTTGGAAATATTTACCTAAGCTTCCATACTCTACCCAGCCTACCCACGTTACCTGAGCTTCTAAATCACGCTCTTGAATGAATGCCTCTAGTTCCTCGCGCTGCTCACCTGTGCCGACAACAAGTATTGAATAATCTTGATAACCGTGAGCTTGCAAGATAGAACAGGCTTCCAGCAGAGCCTTTAGCCCTTTTCTGGGTGTAATTCGTCCTACGTACAGAAAAATTGGACGTTTTAGCGGAAACTCCTTTGTTTCAGAGGTTTTCAGACTTTGCTGTAATAGGGTTGTTGCATCCGGTACCAAGTAAGTTCGGGTGTAAACACTCTCAGGTTTCGCTCCTACCCCCTCGATCAAATAATCTCTTGCCCCATGACTATTGGCAATGAAGGCATCGGCATAGCGAGACATGACTTGTCGAAAAAACGAGCGAATTTTTGAATCTTTAAAATCTGCGTTTGGAGAACTGCCATCGTAAATAATGATAAACCTCCATTTTCCCCAAGGTTTTAACAACAGTGCTAACAAAGTCCACAAAGAGTAGGCTTGGGCCAAGATTACATGAGGTTTAAATTTTATTAAGTGATTGACGATACCAGGAGATACAATCATAAGACGACGGCTGTAACCTGTTGTCTTAATCAATTCCAAAGATTTCATTTGCCCGACTAATTGGATTGTATCTGCACCAGGAGCTTGAGAATCAAATCCTGGCCAAACCAACCCTGTGTAAAAGACAGTATTTTTAAAGATATTTGTAAACTCTTTCAAAACTGGCTGCCAATAAGCCCCTAGTTCTACTGATGGTACTAACCAAGCAATCCGCAGAGACTTAATATCGTCAAGATCACCCATGCTGTTTTCCTTGAATTATACGAGTTCTACCTTAAATTTACTGTTCATAAACTTAGGGACAAGCTCGATTTTTTTATGAAAAATTCACGCCAATTAAATGCCCTAGGAATGACAAATTCATTAATTATTTGTCCACCCTCTGCACTGCAATTCCATTTATAAGATTTAACTTATTGGCTGGCTCTTTTTCGACCTCCTGAGCAAAGAATCCCAAAGTAATTGTCGATAGGAAATCAACCAATAAATCGGCCATAAGGCACCACCATACCTCTGAGCAAAAATTTTCCACTCCCAAAGTGGGGGAAGAACTTGTTCTCTCAATGCTAAACCTTTGGGTTGAGTAATTTTTTTGATTCCCTCGCCAAGATGCACAGGAGAATTTACTTCACTATCCCTATTAGGCTGGTAATTTTGGGCACAAGTCCCCACATATCTAGGTGCGATGCAAAGCGTACAACCTTGTTTTTTAGCCCGTAAACCGTAGTCCCAGTCTCCGGCATAATGAGTAAATGCTGGGTCGAGGTTACCTACGACTTGAACAACTTCTCTGGGAATCAGGACACAGTTGCCGTTAATGGTGTCACAAGGCTTGATCGCTTCACCCGGTTCTACCAAGTCATATTTAAGCGGTCGCCAACGACTGCGTCGTACCACACCCCCGTAGGTTAAGGCTTTTGTGTGGGGATCGCAAGTAGAGCCTACAACAAGAACTTGATTTTTTCCCTGACTCCGCAAACCCTGAAGCGTGTTCAGTAAATTGCTTAAGGCGTTTGGATAAAGACTAGTGTCATCATTGAGCCAGAGGTAGTAGTCATAGTCGTACTTGATTGCTTCTGCTAAGGCGAGGCGCATTCCTCCATTCCAAAATAAGCTTCCATCTCCCTGAAGAATCTTGACTTGGGGGTAAGCTTCAGCTACAGATAGGGCGGTACCATCAGTACTACCATCATCTACTAAAAAAATATCAATTTTGATTGCAGGAGGAAGTTCCTGATTCAATAAAGCCTTGAGACTAGCCAGAGTTGTTTGCTTACGGTTATGGCAAGTTAACAGGGCTGCTAGACGATTGCAGTTCATCTGTTCATCAGTGTTGCATTTCGTTGCAACGAGGTACAGTGTTAATCAAAACATTAAGTTGATATTGGATGGAAGACTGTGTTGGGAGAGGGGTTGTCTTTAATTGGACATAGGAACTACTGGTATCAGGAGTGAACTAGATTTCGAGCGCACGGATTTATCAACAGTGACACAAAAATCGCATTAGTATTAGTTGTATCGAAAAAATTTTACCGCAACTTGCTATAAAACCCTAGTGCATCACTTAAAAACGAGGCAAAGCCATGATGGAAGATTTTGGGATCATCATCGCCTGTTGTTACCAGGATTACTTATTTGCCAAGGGCTGTTGTGCCAGTATCAGACACTTTTTGGGAGATATTCCCATCTGTCTGATTGTTGATGGCACCTTTTCTGTTCGCTCTCTGGAAAAAGCCTACGGAGTTTGTATTCTAAATCACAATACTGTTAGCAACGAGATTCTTCGCCAAAGGAGCTTTGGTTGGGGGAAAACTAAGATGATTGCGTTTTGGGAAAGTCCCTGGAAGCATTTTCTCGTTTTAGATGCCGATACTAATGTATGGGGAAACGTTCTGAAGTATGCAAATTTTGAAAAATACGAGGCAATTATTGATCGACCTCGTTATAGTTATTCAGATGAAATGATTGCTGAGTTTTTCTTTGATATTTCAGGAGTTGAAACCCATTTCCCAGATTTTAATTGGCAAGCTCATCGCAATGATTATTTTTGTACAGGAACCTTTTTTGGAACCAGGGATATATTTAGTTTAGAGGAATATATAGAAATTTTAGATTTCACAGAAAAGTACCCTAAAATTTTTAAGTATGGTGAAATGGGCTTCTTAAATTTTATGCTCTGGCGGGCGGCTGATGCCGGAAAAATTCGCTTGGGACAAGTCGAGATGCAACTTATCGTTCCCGATTTTGAGCAAGAGGAACTCCAAAAACGCTTTCCCGTTACAGAAAAGGGACCAAAGGTACACAATGAAGACGCTATTGTTATTCACTGGTGTGGGCCAAAGCCGATGATATCGACGCCTAAAGCTTATTCGGAACCAATGAGTTTTTGTCGGCGACAGTTTCTGAAAGAAGAACGGGGGTATCAGGGAGCAACAGCAGATTTTTGGCTAAAAATAGAAGACTCTTATAGTCTTTTGAATGTCTACAAGAACAAAATAATCCGGCGATTGTCACAATACAGAAAAAATGGATTGCTGGCTCAGTAACGAGTAACCTTACGTAGATAGACACTTTGTTTTGAATAAATTTGCTAACCTAATTCTTTAAATGAACATAAGACGCATATTGTAATTGTGAGTTTTAATCATCTGCCGGAAACAACTGCCTATGTAAGGATTACTCAGCACTCCTGGCAACAGGGCAGGATTGAAGGGGAAGTTCAAGCCGCAGACTATCGGTGGCAGTTTCAGTGGAGTTTTCGGAAAGGTCAATTGTCGGTTAGACCTTCTTTAGGGCGTGCACTGATTCAGGAACCACTCGGTCGATTTTTGGAGCGGTGGGATTATCAGCTAGAACCGGGAGGAGACTATGCCTTTACAATTCGGGCAGAACTTTGATTAGGGATGGGGTTGGAGGGGTGAAGGGTTGAAGGTTGATGGTTGGATAGTTGAAGGTTGATGGTTTTAAGGGTTGAACTTTAAACTTGCTAACTTTCTAATTTGCTAACTTTCCAGTAGCGCTCGATTAATAAGATGGCGACAATGTCATCTATCGGTCGGGGGGGTTGTCGCATTCCTTGGGGAATCAGCCGTTGCAGTCCTTTTGGGGGATACATTTGCCAGTAGCGATCGCGTGCTTCTAGAGTGCTGTAACGCTCATCTACCAGGACGATGGGTAGCTCAATGGGTAAGTCGCGACTGATTTGCTGTTGCCAGTTCTTGGCAGTTGTTTGATTGCCCATGACAATGGTCTCAATACCGAATTGCTGACACAATTGCTCAATGGTGGCGATCGCTTCTGGTGAGGGCACAACTTGATGGTAAAGTAACTGCCGATCTTTTCCCATCACTGCCACGCCACACTTATCGCGTCCCGGATCGAAGCCTAAAATTACATTAGCCATGGGTTAAAGCATTAAAGTTTGAAATCCTGAAAATGATGGTAGATGTATAACGCCTTGCTATAGCCTGAGAACGCTTGAAAGCCGAACAATACCCAACTTTTAATTGACCAACTTTCAACCTTCAACTTTAAAAAGAACCTGTCCATTTTGACTCGCTACAAGCTGTATTTTCAATGGGCCAGCAGCGTAGGCTGTTTCTTGGGTGAATGCTTTTACATCCAAGGGTTGGTCATACTTCTCTAACCGTTCAATAAAATTGAGAATTGTTGCTATGCGACCATCTCCCACCTGAACATTACCCAATATACCAGCTCGACGGGCACGAAACTGAGCTGCGGCTAATAACTGTTCAAGCCGCTGTCGAATTTCTTCGTTAGTCATGCTTGAAGCATCAATAGGAATGGTTGCTAAAAGCTCTCCGCTCTGAAAAACAACTTGATTGAGAGCCGCATCGGCAAAAACTTGTATCTGTTGTTCACCCTCCACATAGTTACCTGCTGAGAGAATTCGCACTACATAGTCTTTACCATCTTTAATCTGGTTAATGAGTTGCTCAACTTGAGATTTGGGAATTTGTACCAGCGGTTCGTCGGAATTACTTTGACTTTGACGAGTGATTTTCAGGGCTGTTCGATTCGCTTCTCGTAAGAGCTGCTCAACAGCTTCATTCGCTGCTTTTGGGTCAACAATTCGGACTACACCAAATGCTAGAACTTGACCCCGAATTAGAGCGACATTTCCCTGACGCAGAACTTGATAGTTTTGATAGTACTGTTCTAATGTTTCGACTTCCTTTTCTAAAAAAGCGAGTTGTTTTTCTCGTTCTTCTAGTTGTTTGTTGCGTTCAACCAGTTGATTTTCTCGTTGTGTGAGTTCTTGCTCGAGTTCTTGGAGGCGAACTTCGCGTCGTGCGATCGCTTCTCTCAATTGTTGTTCTCGTGCTTTAAAACGAGCTTCACGAGTTTGTAGTTCCTCTTGATATTGCTGCTGAAGTTCTTGGAGACGGGCTTCACTCTCTTTAATCGCTTCTCTTAATTCTTGTTCGCGTGCTTTGAAACGGGCTTCACGAGTTTGTAGTTCTTCTCTGTATAGTCGTTGAAGTTCTTTAAGACGAGCTTCACTCTCGTTGATCGCTTGAGCTTTCTGAGCAAGTTCTGCGTCGCGTTGGGCGACTAATTCTTTTAATTGAGTAACTTGAGCATTGAGCTGAGTAATTTGCTGACTGAGTTGATTCCGTTGCTGGAATAGCTGCTGACGTTCAGCTAGGAGTGACTGAATTTCCGATCGCAGAACCCTAGCCTGCTGAGATATATCTTTCAATTGAGCTTGAGCTTGCTGGAAACTTTTATTAATAGCATCCAAACGCTTTTGAGCTTCTGCTTGCTCAGCTCTGGCTTTAGCTAATTCTGTTTCTATCTGACTTTTTTGAGCATTCAGTGTCTCGACTTCACCAAGAGCTATTCTCCGTTCTCGTTTAATGTCATCAAGTCTCCAAAGGCCATCTCGCAGTGAGCCGCTTAAAGCTAACAAAATTCCTAAAGTCGAGGCAGAAATTAAGCTACCCGTAATGACTGTGACTAACGTAGCCGTCTTGCGAGGGCGTAGCTTAAATAAACTCAGCCGCGCCTTGCCTACTTTTGTACCAATGCGATCACCTAATGTTGCGAGAACTCCTCCCAACACCAAAATTGACACAATTAGGATGTAACCGCTGGTCATTGCCTACGCTTAGTCTGTCCAGATACAGCCTATCTTATGCTTGTAGGAGGTTATGTGGTTTTTTTTGGACAAACTAGGTAGGAAATTTTCCGCTTTGGCTCGAAACAGCTTACCAAGCCCTTTTCCCGGACGGTACGGGAAGATTTCTCACTCCAAATGAGAAAAAGGGTTTGATAAATTTTTAGGTAAATTGTTGACTTAAAACGACGGGGTTGTGGACGGTAATTTTCTTCTTGTGAATCGATATCATTTTTTCTGTACGTAAGTCTCCGAGTAAACGGGTAACTGTGACACGAGTTGAGCCAATGGCTTCTGCGATCGCTTGATGAGATAGCTTCAGGTCAATGGTAATTCCATCGGCTGTAGGCACCCCAAAGTCGCGGCAGAGAATCAACAGGAAACTCACTAAGCGAGAACCCATGTCTCGGTGAGCTAAAGTCTCAATCATCATTTCCGTTTGCAGGATGCGAGAGGATAGCCCCCGCAGCATCAACATAGATAGCTCTGGGTTGTCCTTGAGTGCCTGTTCAACTTGGTCAATGGGTGCGGAAAGCAATTCCACCGGTGTAAAGGCAACAGCGTGGTAGAAGCGATCAGAGCGGTGCCCTGTAATTAGTGAGAGGACACCAAAGACACTGTTTTCTCGCAGAAGCGCCACGGTGATTTCTTCCCCAGCTTCGTAAACTCGGGACAGCTTAACAGCACCTTTGAGTAAAAAGTAGACCCGTTCGGCTGGATCTCCTGGAAAAAATATGGTTTTACCCCGCTCAAACGTTTCGACAACGGGTGGAAATGCTCCACCTCCCATCTGACGAAACACAGCGGCTAGCGGTCTATTTTGTGTCACGACCATAATCCCTCGCTCTCTTGCCAACGCCCTGGCGTGTTAGTTAATGAATTGCCGGTGAAGCTCGAGACTCACGAACCGGCTATGGAACGTTCCTGAATGTATTCAAGAATACTTAACTGACTCCAAGATAGTTTTTTGTACAACTTGCTACATAATTTTTTGAGGTGTCAGGTTGTAACTGACTCATCCAGTAGAGAGATGACCTTTCGGGTCATAATACACCGTCATACACCGTGCGGTAGCATTTGACAATTACCTTCCAGTAGTCATTCAACTCGCTTTATAAATTATCATGCTTGATTTGACCGGAAAAAACGCTCTTGTAACGGGCATTGCCAATAATCGCTCCATCGCTTGGGGTATTGCTCAGCAGTTACACAAAGCAGGTGCGAACTTGGGGGTGACGTATCTTCCTGATGAGAAAGGTCGCTTTGAAAAAAAAGTCAAAGAACTGGTAGATCCCCTTGCCCCTAGTATCTTTTTGCCCTGTAACGTCCAAGATGAGGCTCAAATTGAGGCAACCTTCGAGGCGATCGCAAACCAATGGGGTAAACTCGATATCCTAATTCATTGCCTTGCTTTTGCCAATAAGGACGCTTTATCGGGAGACTTTAGTAACGTTTCCAGGGCTGACTTTACCCAAGCGTTAGAAATCAGCACCTACTCCCTAACTCAATTAGCCAAGGCAGCTAAACCCCTGATGACGGAAGGAGGCAGTATTGTCACTCTTACCTACCTAGGGGGAGTGAAGGTGATTCCCAATTACAACATCATGGGAATTGCCAAAGCTGGACTGGAAATGAGTGTCCGCTACTTGGCTTCAGAATTGGGCCCCAACAATATTCGGGTAAATGCGATTTCGGCTGGGCCAATCCGGACTTTAGCCTCTTCTGCTGTCGGAGGTATCCTCGATATGATTCATCACGTCGAGCAAACAGCACCCTTGCGGCGGACTGTCACTCAGCTAGAAGTGGGGAACGCAGCAGCATTTTTGTGCAGTGATTTATCTAGTGGAATTACTGGCCAAGTTTTATACGTAGATGCCGGTTACGAAATAATGGGAATGTAAGGAGTTGGGTTGAAAGTTAGACGGTTGAAAGTTGGTCTGTTGTCTTGATAGCCTCCAACCTGATAACTTACAACTTTCAACCCCACTTCCTTGGAAATAAACACAAATTTAGGCTCTATGCAAATTAGCGATCGCACCCTTCTCAATTCCGAAACCCCTCAATTATTTACCGCCCGAACAGCCTCTGTTAAACGCACCACAGGCGAAACCGATGTACAAGTCAGCCTGAATTTAGATGGTACAGGGACTTGTACTGCTGCTACAGGTATTCCCTTTTTAGATCATATGCTGCATCAGATTTCCTCTCATGGGCTGATTGATCTAGACGTGAGGGCGACAGGAGATTTGGAAATTGATGACCACCACACCAATGAGGACGTGGGGATTACATTAGGAATGGCGTTGAAAGAAGCATTAAGCGATCGCAAAGGGATTGTTCGTTTTGGTCATTTCCTTGCCCCTCTAGATGAAGCGCTAGTACAGGTTACTCTCGACTTTTCCGGGCGTCCTCACTTAAGCTATGGCTTGGAGATTCCTACGCAGCGGGTGGGCACTTATGACACTCAGTTGGTGCGAGAATTTTTTGTCGCCGTGGTCAATCATAGTCAGATGACGCTACACATTCGTCAACTCGACGGGATTAACTCCCACCACATCATTGAAGCGACGTTCAAAGCCTTTGCACGGGCAGTCAGGATGGCAGTGGAAATCGATCCCCGTCGTGCCGGAACGATCCCCAGTTCTAAGGGTGTGTTGTAGGGTTGAGAAGGGAAGGGGCGATCATTTATCGTTACTTCGTCCATATTCAGTCATCGAAGTGTAGGGGCGAAGCATTTGCGCCAGTAACTGATCGGAAAGTA
Source organism: uncultured bacterium (assembly GCA_966675205.1). Lineage (GTDB taxonomy): Bacteria > Cyanobacteriota > Cyanobacteriia > Cyanobacteriales > Coleofasciculaceae > JBFLZA01. Next base: position 705 of record CBKWLJ010000122.1, on the reverse strand, counting down.
CTACATTTTTGTACGCGAATGCTTCGCCCTATCTGCGGGAAAACAATTAATCCTTTTAAGATTTCGATTTAAATTGAGAGGATTTTCCTCATCTTCATCCCAATTTATAGGATTCTCTACAATGTACCGTCTGATGTTTTCCAAGGCTTTTTCATTACGAATAATCTCTTCGTAATAATTCCGTTGCCATAATGTTCCTGCATTCTGAGTAATGCGGTTAACTCGGCGCGTTGCTACTGATTTGAAATTTTGCAGAATTGCTCCTATTGAACTGGATTGCGTGCCGCAAGGTGGCAATGTGTCGTTAGAGCCCGGAAAGGGCGAAGCATTGCGGCGATAGATCTTGAATTAATACTGAAAAGTACATATCACGATGCTTCGCCCTTCCACCCGATCGCTCCTGGTTATGGATGAAAATAATCGTAAATTTCTTGCGCCAAACGCGGCCCTATTCCTGCAACTGCCGCTAACTGCTGAGGAGATGCCTCACGAATATAATCAATCGAGTGAAAATGCGCGAGTAATTGTTTTTGTCGATGGAAACCCAGTCCCGGAATTTCATCCAAACGAGAACGGCGCATCTTATCACTTCGTTGCTGCCGATGAAAACTTACTGCAAAGCGGTGTGCTTCATCCCGCAGACGCCGCAATAACTGCACCCCTTGTTGTTCTGCATCGGTTGGTAATGGCAATGATTCACCAGGT
>CBKWLJ010000121.1:0-20377 GCA_966675205.1 uncultured bacterium | reverse complement strand
CTAAGAAATATCACAATTCTTAGTTGCGTGTAGTATACGGTAGGGTCAATCCCTCGTGGTTGCCCAGCCTGGGTTTAAGGGTCGGTACGAGGACTCCGAACCCTACGAAAAACGTCGTTTTGGCGATTACTGGATACCGTTGGCGAATTAACGACAGGTCTAACCCCTCACGTCTGGAAACCTCCAATTATCGCCGCTGTAGAGGTATGTTTTGTGCTTGCCGTTTCTGGTTTTAGGGCATCCACAAGGAATGCCCCTACGAATTCCGGGTTTCGGGTATCACCCCCCACGAATTCGTCAACAACATCTTACTGTACCGACGCTCTAGGCGAATTTTTAAAAATTCGTAGTTCGTAATTCGCAATGGGCTAACGCCCCGCTGCGCTAACGTAATTAATGTTTGAACCAGGATGCGAGACCCCGTTCAAATATGGACGCCTTAAAAAGCGAGGCTTCTGACCCGTTTTTTGAATTTATAATTACGAATTACGAATTCATAATTACGAATTATTTGGTGACTGAGAGAGAACTCTAACGAATCTGTTCGTTGGAGTTAACACTCACCTGCTCACCATCTTGAGAAACGGTAACTACAGTCTGGTAGGAAGGAACTTCAGAGCCAGGGGTATGCCCTTGAAAGGTGAAGGTGAAGCTGCCATCTGCATTTTCTTTGAAGGGAGCTTGGGATGGAGGGCCGTACATGGAACGTTCGGCGCGGTAGTAGTTTAAACCCCCATTGGCTCTCTCGGCTGCTTGACGCGCTAAATTTTGAGCGCGGCCGAGAACGGCAGGGTTAGTGACGCGGACAGTAGTCGTTTCAACAGTTCCGGGAGAGCTTGGCTCACTTTCTTGGGCGTGGATAGCTATAGCACCAAGCGTTAACACCGCCAGTGCGGTTAAAGTTGCAGTAGCGAAGCGTTTCAACATTGTGGATTTCTCCTGGTAGACAACCCGTTGGGCTGCTGACGCTTGAGCTTAGCTATTTGTTCCCAAAAAAATTTTTCCCCCTGCTTGCCCTGAATCGGTGGGGGCAATGAAACGGTTCGGTTGATTGAGGGGGAATGTGGCTTTCTTTTTAGTTGTAAGGTTAAAGCGCTTGCGCTCTCAGCCAAGCAATGGGCAATGCCAAAAGCTTTTGGGGCTTGGGAACGAAGGCACGTTTGGTAAAGACATCGTATTGGTTGCGTTCAATGACATCTAGAATGCCCTGATAGAGCATTAAGGATGCCCAAACTGGCCAGCGAGAGTCAGTACTCAAGGCTCGGATGCCTTTTTCCGACTCTGTAAAGAACTTACGGGCCCGTTGGATTTGGAAGCGCATCAGTTCGCGCCACCGCTCATCCACGACGCCATTGAATAAGTCTTGTTCACTATAGCCAAATAACGCTAGTTCCTCTAAGGGAAGGTAAATCCGACCCCGGCGAGCGTCTTCTCCAACATCGCGGAGGATATTGGTCAGCTGATTGGCAATCCCTAAAGCGATCGCTTCTTCGACTGGATTATAACCCTCTTGATGGCAATCCCATGGCGCTTTGCACAGGGAGTTATCAATCCCTAAAACTGGGCTAGTCATTAACCCTACCGTACCTGCTACCCGGTAACAGTAAAGTCTGAGTTCTTCAAACGTTTCATACCGACTGCGGTACAGATCCATTCGTTGACCAGCAATCATATCCCGAAACGGCTCAATATCCATCGGGAAGCGTTGTAGCGTATCAACTAAAGCAACATCTAGGTCGTCTTGCGGCTGCCCCGCAAATACCGATTCCAGCTGTTGTTCCCACCGATCCAGGGTTTCTGGTGTCGTCAGGCGGGACTGAGGGCCATCTACGAGTTCGTCAGTCCGACGGCACCAGACATAGATTGCCCAAATGGCTTGACGTTTTTCTTCTGGCATCAGCAGCGTGCCGAGATAAAACGTCTTGGCGTATTTTGCCGTAATCTGACGGCACAATTCGTAAGATTCCGACCGGGAGGCCAGCGTTCTCATGCGCGGGGAGTTAGGCAGTTGGAGCATTCGTGGCAAGCGGGCAGCTAAGAACTTAGGATTAAGAGATTATGAACTGGGGGCAGAAGCGAGTTGCACCTCTGATTCCTGTACAGATGGGCTTTGAGGCATCTGGACAGTATTGTTTTCCTGGTTCCTCGCAATTGCCTGCGCTGTCAGCTTACCAGAAAGTACGGCCCCCTCCATACTGCCTAGATAACGTTGCATGGTGTAATCACCAGTCAAGTAAAAATTGGCAATAGGTGTTTCTTGGGATGGGCGGTACTGTTGCCGACCGGGTGTTGCGGTGTAGACGGAACGAGGGGTTTTGACAACATGATATTTCAGCAGTTTCGCTGGGTTTTCAGTGTCAAAGTGTTTGGGAAAGAGTTTTTTCAACTCTGCCATCGTGGCATCCACAATTTCAGAGTCGGATTTACTAATCCAATCTTTTGCCGGTGCTAAGACTAATTCCAGCATTGAGCGATCGGGATTAGCGTATTCTTTACAGGTGTTGCTCATGTCAGCATACACGCTGAGTAAAGGCGATCGCGAAAACAGTAGATGGTCGATATCCGTCAGCTTGCGGTCAAACCACAAATGCAGGTTGATGACGGGAACGCCTTCTAACCCCTCCAGCTTCTTGAAGTAATCCATCTGCCGCCAAGGTTCAGGTAGCATCACCTTCAAGGGGTCAACTGGCATTGCGGACACATACATATCCGCTGTCAAGACTTCATCCGGTGCCCCATTCAAGCCACGAATCAGGAACCCTCGCACCGTACCATCAGCATTGAGCAAAAATTCTTTAATCGGTGCATTCAATCGCACTTCACCGCCCCCAGCCGTGATGTGATCAACGATGGGTTGGCAGAGTCGTTCGGTGGGGGAACCGTCTAAGAACGCCATCTTAGAACCGTTCTTTTCTTGGAGGAAGCGATTAAGAGCGGTGAGAATAATCGTTGCCGAAATCTCATCGGGGTTGATAAAGTTCAGTGCCTTGGACATGGCAATGAACACTTCTTTCTCCACTCGTGGCGGCACATTTTGGCGTTGGAGCCACTCGGAGAAGGAGTATTGGTCCATCTCCTCCACGTACTTCTGCCCGTTGATGATGGCAGGAATCAGACCCAAACCAAAGCGAATTTTCTCCGGCCACGTTAACATATCGTTATTACGGAGAATCGCCACAATACCATTGACGGGAGCAGGTAAATCCGGAAAGTCAAACCGGGAGTATGTACCGGGCTTATCCGGTTGGTTGAAGATCATCGTGTGTTCTTTCCACTGCAAACGATCTTCAATGTCCAGCTCCTTGAATAGCTGCAGCATATTCGGATAGGCACCGAAGAAGATGTGTAAGCCGGTTTCGTACCAGTCTCCATCTTCATCTTTCCAGGCAGCAACTTTTCCACCTAGAACATCTCGGCGTTCTAGGACAATTGGGGTGTGTCCCGCATCGGTGAGGTATTTAGCGCAGGCAAGTCCTGCTAGACCCGCTCCAGCGATCGCAACTCGCATGTGATGGTAATACTCTTAGTTAGGTGCTGATAAATGTTCTCTGGGTCTCATTATAGTTTGCATTCTGTTACATTTCTCCGCTACACCCAATGATTCTTCCGATTTCCACTTCTTGTCTATAAGATTGGGTCGGAGTCGGTATAACAAAAACTATAAATTTAGTTTTTTTCGTCCTGCACAGAACAAAAGCCATGAGTCAAGACAATCTAGATCGCCCCTCTCCCCTCAGTGAAGAAGATCTTGCCCTAGCTTGGGAATTAACGCAAGTCAGGAAACAACGACAGCGCCTCTACGAAAAGCTAGACGGTACCCTCAAAGCTTTGTTTAGCTATTGTGAATGGAGAATCACCAGTCATAAAAACGGCTTATCTGAACTGGTGGTCGCTTGTCCCAATTTGACAATATACAAGCGATTGTACAAGCGGTCCGAGACCATTCACAATCGGTTCCAAGATTGTGTGGACTTTAAACATACTCGCTTTCAACTTTACTGTCCCCAATCATTCCGGGCTTTTTATGAGCATGAGATTCATTGGGGAGGTTGAAGGTGAGAAAGTTGTTAGCGCAGCGGGGCGTAGCCCAGGTTGAAGGTTTGAAGGACGCAGGAAAAGCCCCGCCTCTCATCTGAAGCGGACAAGGCGACGGGGTTTTCCAGGGTGGTTTTAATCAATAGGTTGTCATGGACCTTACGCATAAATGCGAAGGCTTGTAAGACTTTATTCTTGCTACGCTCGAATATTTTTTTCAAGCCTACATGACCAGCCTAAGACTGACGAAGTCTACGTTTAGAGCAAGCGTTAAAGTTCCTACCTACGAATGCATGAACCAGTTTGTAGCGCTAGAACTCAAGAATTAAACATCTGTACAAGGGTTAAGGAAGTGTTCTTGAGAAAGTACCGACTCTAAACATTGGCGAGGTTCACTTTATCCCGTTAGCGCAGCGGGCGCGCCTTAAGCGCGACAAGGGAGATTTAAACTCATGTTTGTATTTGTCTTGGACAGCTCAAAGAAACAGCTAAACCCAACCCATCCAGCCAGAGCCAGAAAACTGCTCAAGCAGGGGAAGGCTGCTGTGTTCAAAAGATACCCATTCACAATTATTTTGAAGGAAGAAGTTGCAGAACTAAACAATCAAGAGTTGAGAATCAAAATCGACCCAGGAGCCAAAACCACAGGTCTATCCGTTTTACGAAACGAGGTAGTTTTGTGGGCAGCAGAGCTAACCCATAGAGGGTTTCAAATTCGAGATGCTTTAACTTCCAGAAGGGAGCTAAGACGTTCTCGCAGAAATCGTAAAACTCGTTATCGTCAACCGCGATTTAATAACCGTACTCGTTCTGATGGATGGCTCCCTCCTTCCTTAATTAGTCGAGTTGACAACATCTTGACTTGGGTTAAACGATTGTTGAAATTATCTCCAGTCACAACTATCTCGACTGAACTTGTTCGATTTGACACCCAACTGATGCAGAATCCAGAAATTTGTGGGATTGAGTATCAACAAGGCGAACTTGCTGGATACGAGTTATAGAGAATATATGCTCGAAAAGTGGCATCGCAAGTGTGCTTACTGCGGTGTGACCGACACTCAACTAGAGATTGAGCATATAATCGCCAAGTCAAAAGGAGGCTCTAATCGAGTTTCCAACCTGACTTTAAGTTGTACAAAATGCAATCAAAAGAAAGGCAATAAACCCATTGAGCAATTCTTAAAAAGTAAGCCTGAACAGCTCAAATCGATCCTTCGTCAAGCCAAGAAACCATTAGCTGATACAGCAGCCGTTAACGCTACTCGGTGGAAACTATTCAATTCCCTTAAAGAGTTAGGGTTGCCAGTAGAAACTGGGACTGGAGGCAGAACGAAATACAACCGTTGTCGTCAAAACCTTCCTAAGACTCATTGGTTAGACGCAGCGAATGTAGGCGCATTAACACCGGAAACCCTGAAAGTTCTAGTATCAAAACCTTTAATTATTAAAGCTACAGGACACGGCAATCGTCAAATGTGTGGAACTAATGCTTTTGGATTCCCGATTCGTCATCGGTCAAATATCAAGAAACACTTTGGCTTTCAAACGGGTGATATTGTTAAGGCTATTGTTACCAAAGGTAAAAAAGTTGGCTCTTATGTTGGTCGAATCTTATGCCGAGCAACAGGTAGTTTTGATATCACCACAACAACAGGTCGAGTGGTAGGGATTAGCCACAAATATTGTTCATTTATTCACAGGAGTGATGGATATGGATACTACTAGACGCCGATTAAAATCGGCGGCGTCTTCCTCCCCATGCATAGAAGTGTAGGGGCTTCCGTCGCCGAAAAATTTGGTGATTAAAAAGTAAAATAAAGGAGAAGAGGATAGATAAATTAAATCTTTCCCCTTTCCCTAACTCTTACTTCCTAGAACAGGTTGGCCCAAACAAATAAGTGACCCGTTCATAAAAGTTAAAAACCTTACTGTTCAACCTTTCTTCGCTTAAAACCTCCTGCCTTCTAACTTCTGCCTTCTTGCACTAAGTATTTTGGGGAGAAAATTATCCGGAGATAGTTTTCAGCAAGAAGGGGGCAATTTTATCAATGGTAAGTACCTGTTGCACCGCCTTTAAATTCATCGCTTCTTTAACCATCCCAAAGGCACCGCCTTTATCATCTTGACCGATGGTAATGCCTCCCAATTGGGCAATAGTCTGCAACCCTTCTGCACCGTCACGACCAATTCCCGTCAACAATACTCCTGCTGTTGCCTTGCCATAGAGTTTTGCGATCGATTTAAAGGCAACATTAATGGAAGGACAATGTTTGTTTTCTGTGGGACAGTTGGAATAAATGAATTTGCCGCGAGAATCCAATTCTAAATCGCATTGCTCTGGAGCAAAATAAACCGTTCCCGTTACAGGAGATTCGCCAGCTTCAGCAATTTTTACTGCTAACGGACACTCTGAAGAGAGCCAATTAATCAAGCCTGACAAAACACCTGTACTCACATGAACGGTACAAATAATTGGTAAGGGGAAATTGGCTGGGAGTTGGCAAACAATCTTCTGAATCGATTGTAGTCCCCCGCTAGAAGCTCCAATGGCAATCACCTTGACGCGAGAGCTAACATTCGTCATCAGGGGTTGACTACCTGAAACTGCCCCCGATGTACTGAACTTTCCGAGTCCACCCAGCGACTGTCCAGGGCGTCTGGCCATCACTTTCATACTGGAAAGAACTTTAATCTTGGCAACCAGTGCGTTTTTGAGACTTTCGTAATCGGTAGGTGAATCGGTATTGGGTTTGGGGAATACATCGGCTGCGCCAGCTTGAAGCAGGCGAAAGACATTATCGACATCGGTCTTTTGTACAAAATTGCTGATGACCAAAATGGGTCGAGGGTCTTCTGCCATGACGCGCTTCGTCAATTCTAGACCGTCCATGTTTTCCATCATCAGGTCTGTACAAATCACATCCGGTTTGGTTCGGGTAATCACCTCTAGTCCCTCAACCCCATCCCGTGCTGTACCGACGATTGCCACATCAGGGGAAGAATTGAGTAACCGTTGCAGAATTTCCAGTGCTACGGGCGAATCTTCTACCAAAACTACTTTTTTGGATGCTGACATTTAGATCAATCTCCTCAATGTATCTAACAAAACACCTTGATCAAAATCACCCTTGGTAATGTAGGCATTTGCCCCAGCTTGATGTCCCTGACGTTTGTCCTCCTCGGATGCCAGGGTGGTTACCAAAATTACGGGCAAATCGTTGTACTCCTGAAATTGGCGAATTTTAGCGGCAAGCCCTAGCCCATCGAGATTGGGCATTTGGACATCGGAAACTACGGCCGCAAAAGCACCCGCCCTCAGTTTGTTGAAGCCATCTTCGCCGTCTACAGCGGCGGTAACGTCGTAACCCGCACTTTCCAAAATTCGCTTCATCTGGGTACGAATGGGAATCGAGTCTTCAACCAGGAGAATTTTTTGTTTGACTTGGGCTTGTTCGGTTAACTCCTTAACCGTGACTGAAGCAATTGCCTTTCTTGCCGACTTGAACAAGTCTGGCGGATTGAGCACCATGCACACTTCACCCGTCCCCAAGATGGTGGCCCCAGAAATATTGCGAATTCGTTTGAGCAACTGACTTTGAGGCTTCAATACAATATCTTGTTGCTCTAAGATAGTGTCTACCAGTAGGGCCAATCGCTCGGAGCCAATTCGCAAAATAATACAGGGGATAGTTTTTGATGCCGCGTGCAAGGCTTTGGTAGAAGTCGGCGCTTTGACGGGCAATCCTAATAAATCGGCAAGCCAAGTTACAGAAACCGACTCTCCCTGGAATGGCAGCGTCTGGTTGCCCTGATTGGCAAAAATTTCCTGGGGAGATACCAGTTGCATTGCTTCCACAAAGCTCACAGGAATGGCATAGGGACGCTGGGCGAGTTGCACAATCAAGGCATCGGTCGTTGCCAGAGAACTGTTGAGGGTAATTCGGAACAAACATCCTTTCCCCGGTGTAAACTCCACCTGGATATTGCCCTTCAAGCGTTCCACATTCGCCCGTACCACATCCAAACCTACACCTCGACCGGAAATTTCAGTTACGGCCGTGCGGGTAGAAAATCCAGGGGCAAAAATTAACGCCTGAATTTCTGCGGTTGACATTTGGGCTAGTTCTTGAGGTGAGCGAATACCGCGCTGCATGGCTGCCTGTTTAATGGCTGCTACATCTAAACCGCGCCCATCGTCGATGACTTCAATCCCAACACTGCTACCTGTTTGATAACCCCTTAGACGAATTGTGGCGGTGGGAGACTTGCCACGATTTTGACGCTCTTGGGGGGTTTCAATGCCATGATCGATCGCATTTCGTAGTAGATGTAACAAGGGGTCTTTCATTTCTTCCAGAATCCGCTTGTCTACGTTCGTGTCTCCCCCTTCGATTTGAAGATTAACGTCCTTGCCCTGCTGCTTGGCTAAATCCCGCACAGTACGGGGAAACAAACTGAAAATGGTAGAAAAAGGCAGTAGTCGCAGGGAGTGAATACCAGACTCCAGTTCGTTGGCGACGGCTTCTAGTTTGGCGTTATCTTCAGACGTTGTATTGCGTAGCTGATTGAGCAAACTGCCCAACTGCTCCAAGCGAGTTTCTACTAAGTTGTAGAAGTTTTGCAAGGGTTGCAATTCAGGCGTCTGCAAGCGTCGCTCTAGTTCATCGTAAGTGAGACGGCTGGTAAAGGCTTCCCGGTTCCACTCTTCCCACAACGCTAGAAGTTGGTCAATTTCAGCAACTCTATCGCCAATTTGCCCTTTGGTAACGGCTAGTTCACTGGCTTGAGTCAATAATTTATCCAGCTTGTGAGATTCAACCCGGATTGTGTCAATTTGGTACTCACTCACCTGTGCCAGTACATCGGCAGCAGGGGGGGGAGATTCGCTAGTTTGAGCGGTACTCTCCTCGGCTACCGGCTGCTCAACTAAAGTTTGGGCAGATGCTGCACCATTAACTTGGTGCCGTGTTTCTCTGTGTTCCTCCGTCAAGGCATCGTCCGAATCAGCCCCCATGAGTTGGGCTAAGACATGGAAAACACTCACACCTGACGCTTGTCCCGTGACGGCCTCAGTGGCAATTTTGCGAATGGCATCGAGTCCCAGATAGAGACAGTCAAAGATTCGGGGGATGAAGACTCGCTCCCCCCGCTTCACTGCCCCAAGAATATCTTCCATTTGGTGAGTGAGGGTTTCCACATCTTTGACCCCCAACATCCGAGAATCGCCTTTGAGAGAGTGGGTTTCTCGGAGTAATTGTTCTAGTTTGGCTTGATCGAGGGGATTTTTTTCCAGATGAAGTAATCCGGCTTCAATTTTCTGGATATGGTCAGCACTGGCTACTTTATAAAGATTACGTAGTTCTTCGTCTTGTATCATCATGACCGTACCGATTCTAGATTTTAGATTTTGGGTTTAAGATTGGATAAAACGAATACCGAGTTGCATTCAAAGAGGTAACTTTCTCTCCTCTGCTGGGAGGGAGTTCATCCTGCTGTCCGAAATTACTACGCCGGAAGCAAGCTACGTGGGGTTAATCCAAAATCTAAAATCTCTTGGCTCCTGCATTCGTGCTTGTTTAAACCACAGCCTCAAGATTGTGAGCAGCTTGGTTGAGGTCGTTGGTTGCATCTTTCACTTGGACGATGCCAGCGGCTGTTTCTTTTGCGCCTAAGTTAATAACATTCATGGATGCTACGACTTGCTGCACGGTAATAGCCTGCTGTTTAGCAGTCTGGGCAATCTGTTGGGTGTTAAGGAACACATGGTTAACGGAATCGGCGATACTTGCAAACACGTCGCCCGTTTCTTCAGCCAGTTCGATACCCAGTGTTGCTTTCTTGGTGCCTTCATCGGTTACCATGACCGTGGAGTTAATCGCCGCTTGCACTTCGTTAACCAAGGAGTTAATCCGTTGGGCTGACTTCTTACTCTGATCTGCCAGTTTGCGAACTTCCCCAGCTACCACAGCAAAGCCTTTCCCCTGTTCACCTGCACGGGCGGCTTCCACTCCAGCGTTTAGAGCTAGCATGTTGGTTTGGTTCGCCAAATCCGCCACCAGTTCAGACACTGTAGAGATTTGACTGGTTTGTTCGGAAAGGCGGATAATTTGGTTGGCGATCGCAGTTACTTGGTCTCTCAAACCCGAAATACCTTCAATCGCGCGACCTACGGTTTGAGTTCCTCCTTCCGCAAGGACTAAGGCTTGCTTGGCACCGCCAGCAGCGCTTTCAGCTTGTTCGGCAGATTGGAGAGTAAAAGTCCCTAATGCCTCAATTGTGCTAGTGGTTTCATTCACTGACTCCGTCTGCTCCAAGACTGTGCGTTCCTGCTCGGAGACAGTGGTAGCAATTTGGCTGGAACTTGATGTAATGTTTTTAGCTGCTAGAAATACGATTTCAGCAATGTTACGACCCAGTACAGTTGCGAGGATAGTTGCAATTGCGAGCGAGAGGAAGAGAGTCACCGTTAGCACAGCAGTCAAAGCGCTGATTTTACTCTGAACTTCCTGGAATTTTTCCTCACCCTCTTTCTGCTCGATGTCTATCAGAGTGCTGAGTAACTCATTTGTTGCCTTACCGACTTCGGTCGTATATTTGAGCCGGTACTCGGTTGCCTCCTTGGTTTTCCCTGCATCCATCAGCTCGAAGAATCCCGGTCTGGCTAATCGATACTGATTGTAAGCTTTTTCTAGTTTCTCCAATGATTGTTGCTCGTTAGGAGAGAGGGGAGTTTTGCGGTAATTTGCCAGGGACTCAGCAAATTGTTTGTGTAATTCGTCCTCTAGAACTCGGAGTTCCTTGCGCTGCTCGGGTTCAAGAATGTATTGGGGTAGGAGCCAACGCAGGTTCCACAAACGGGCATTCGCGTTAGCAAGAGCTACTGAGCCTTTTAATTTGTCTGAGTATAGGTCTTCCGCATCTCGAGCCAGTTGCTGAGTGTTCTGCCAGCCCACAAATCCGACTCCTCCAATTAGGAAAATTAAAGCTCCAAAGCTAGTGAATAACTTAGCGCGAACTCCAAATTTCTTCGCTTTTTTTTCCTGTTTTTGTGCATATATTTTGCTGATGATTGGTGCTGAGATTTCCATGTTTATCACCTGTACTTTTACTGCTGAGATGGGTTTGAGTGTTGATACTTCTAGGGAAACTGGCTTGCTTTAAGCATCGTCGTTTACTGCTAGCCCTCCCTGTGTAAATAGTTTGGGTAAGTCCAAAACTCTCATCATTTTCTCCTCAGAGAAAACGATTCCCCGGAGGTACTGTTCGCCAAACTCGGATAAGGGCGGGGGTAACGGTGTTAACTCGGCTGCGTTCAGAGAAACCATTTCTAACACTTGATCAACCACCAAGCCAGCAACAATATCATCAACTTGAACGACTACGGCTTGAGAACCAATACTCACTGGGGCATCAGGGAGATTTAAAACATTCCGAATATCAACTAATGTGACAATTTCTCCTCGTAAATTCATGTTGCCAACTATATGGTTGGGACAGCAGGGAATTGGGGTTAAATTACTAATATCAGTAAACTCTCGCACCAGTCCTAGATCCAGCCCAAAAATTTCGTCATCAAAACCAATCACTGCTAGAGACATTAGCTCATTAATTGCCTTTACGCTTTCAGTTTGTGGCTTGAGATTATCAGCCCGCTGTCTGAAAATTTCCCGTTCCTCAGGAGTAGAATTAGGGGAGTACAAATCATAAAAGTTAGGAAGAATTTGGGAGGGTGGGAGTTCCTTATCCTTGTGTGATACGTTTTGTTCTAGCTGTTGCTCTTCAGAGTTGGAAGATGCGCCCATTCCATCAAGTTGACTTTGCGCGTCCCAAATTAATGTAAGTAAATCGTCTGGTTTACCGATTAGTCGTTGGAGATCGAGCAGTAATAAATCACCAGTATCTTCTTTAGCAACGCCAGAGATTAAGTCCGTATTGAAATTCCCTGAAAATTCATCATCAACCTCAAATTTGATGAGGTTAGGATTCAGTTCTAGTACAGCATTAACCTGATGAGCTATCAATCCAATTATGAGACCATCCCACTGAAAAATGATGACATAATCACTAATTTTAAGATTTTCTAAAGGATGCCCTTGAAATGAATCTAAATATATTATTGGTACTATTTGTCCGCGAAGATTGAGAATTCCAATTACCTTATTGGCAGTTTTAGTAATGATAGTAAGTTCTGGCAAAGGGAAAATTTCTTGAATCCGTTCTGCTTCAAGTGCATACTGTAAGTTATGCCAATCAAAAGTGAGGTATTGCTTCGTTCTCATTGCTGCATTTTGGGGGTTAGGCTGAGTTTTATAGATCTAAAAATAGTTGTTATATGGTATTGAGAATGAGGTTATGAATAAAAACGAATTGGCTGCTTATCGATGCATTTACTTATGACTTCGAGTAATTGTTCAGATTCTACAGGCTTATTTAAATAATAAGTTGCTCCGGCAATTTGACCTTTGAGCTTATCGGAGAATTTGTCTCGTGCTGTGAGCATAATAACGGGCAAATTTTTAAATTTTGAAATGCTGCGTACTGTGCGGCAAAATTCTAAGCCATCAATATCTGGCATGGTGACATCTAACAACAGCAGTGCAATAGGATTGGTATTGATAACTTTGAGGGCGTCTACCGCATTACTGGTTAATAAGACGTGATAGCGATCGCTCAATGCTCTCTTAATCATGGTTTGCACCACCAAAGAATCATCAACACTCAGAACAATCGGGCGGTTTTGATCAATAGGCTGTTCAAGGGTGACAACAGGTTGAGTTGCAAATACCGCTTCTCCAAAAGTGATCCAACCGGAGGCCACCCAAGCCATATAAGACCGTGCCAATTCCAATGGGTCTTCGTCTAGGATGTGGGCAATATCAATAAGCGATCGCGTCCCATCCACCCACTGTCTAAGATGCTGCTGTGCCTTGCTATCCGTAACCAGTTGCAAACCCCTTGTTGAAAGCTGAGGAACAGCATCCATTGAAGGGACAAGGGGAGCGAGTGCCGCCCATTCAGAGGCGCGGCTAGTCACCTCTTGCATTAACTTAGACCAGTCCAAACCGTGACCGTCCTCACCATGACTCAGGTCAAATTGCACCGTGGCATCAAACTCTAAGCTTCCAGGATGAGGTAAGACTTGCTCTAGTACTTGCACGACTTGAGCATGGACAGCCGCTTCTATCTCTTCCCATTTGAATACTCGGATGCGAACAATTCGTTCTAAAAGTTCTCGAAATGATGAAGGATTTTGTAACTTTTGAATTGTATATCGGATAGCCGTATCAGCCAGCCCATGATTGAACTTTAAGCCAATTCTTCGAGCAAATTCTTGATTATTATCGGGAATTTTGGCACCCCCGTAAACAATCTCACCGTTTTTCAAAACTAGAACATAAGCTCTTGGCTGTTGATTGGGATTTACAATTGCATGGATATAAATAGCTCCATTGCCATATGCTCCTTGTAAATCCGCTAGCAAATTACTGAATTGGCCAGCTTGATACTGTAATACTTCTGGCATTTTTAGAACTCTCTAAACGGCTTAAGGCTCTTTCATCTCCTGACCGAAACTTTGTAGGAGGAGGGGAAATGCGAAGGGGAAAAAGGAAAGGTTTCTCGTGTTCTTTTTTCGTTTAGCCTTTGCCCTAAAGAAGGACGAATTACAACTCTTTTCATCCCTTTTACCTAAAGCGAAGTAATTCCTTTTCGCTACTCAAAGGGTTTTAAATTCTGCTACTTCTAGATTTAAAAAAGTTATTTATAACAGTATTAATTCTTTCAGTAGTAACCTGGTTCAGTGATTTTTTAAGTTCTGAATTCAAGGATTTAATCACCCGAACTTTATCGGAAACATCCCTGCAAACTAACTGTAAAATCTTTCATTCCTGTACAACGTCTATCAGGAATATGAAAAGAAATTCACAATTACGACAATAATTTTCCAGGTGGTATCTGCTATCCCCATGAATTATGTAACGTTAGCGGCAATTCCTGAGTAAAATAGAGAACCCTGGTTTATCCAATCTGTGAGATGAATGAGCGTAGAAGATTCTGTTGAGATGAATGAGCGTAGAAGATTGCGGTTGTTAACCGCTTTGTTTATCGAACTGATAGTTTCTTTCTGCCATACAACATGATTGTATGACGTGTATTACACCTTGTATAGATAAATCTTATTGCAACTGCTAGAAATCAGCAATACATTCTAGAAAGTTTTATAATTATTTTAAATTTGGATAGAGAAAAATAGGTATTTTAGTAGGACTAATGAGTAATCATACGTTTAATCTTGAGCAGTGAGGAGAATTCAAACCACTTTTATTTTTTTTGCTTTTGTATCGATTATTCAATTTTAGTAATGTTGAATACAAAATCTAGAAGCCTAAAGCAAGGCAGATTATCTTATTAACTTATTCAAGACATCTACCGAAAGAGGTAGAATTGACCAACGAATGCTCAATTGTCAAACTAAAAGGTGATAAGCGTTCGCATATAGCGTCATGCTTATCACCTTATCATTGCTTCTCAATGAATTGTATTCCCGTATACAAAGAGTAGAGGGGGTAGATGAAGTGCGATCGCTCCTTCCGCATCATTGCGCCGGAGATTAAAGCAAGCGGAAAATGAAAGGATAACGGTAAGCTTGAGTGGGATTGCCTAGAGCTTGGATAATAGCGAGCACAGGGGGTATCCAATGAAATAAGAAAAAAATCGGGCCTAGAATTAATCCCAGTAATCCAAAGGTGATGAAAGTTAAAGCTATAACTATCGCCTCATAAATCCACACATTCAGGTGGAAGTTGATCGCTTCTCGAGCATTTTCTTTAACAACTGGATCGTCAGAAACCATCAATACTCCAATCGGAATGGCAACTGACAACACCAAAGAACTAAAAAAAATCGATCCATGACTGAGTGCTGATAAAAGCTTTCTTTTATCCGGATCGTATTCCATAAAACAGTCTCCCTAAAACGATGAAAGCGCTGACTTGCCTTATGTCTTGACTTTATCATGCAGCTTACTCAATCCGAGTCGTAAATGCCGTTCCTAAATGGGGAGGCTAATACGAAAGAGCGCTCATCCGTTGCGATCGCATTTATTTGTACCTAGTGTTCAAGCCTAATCTCGAATTCTATAATGATTTTGGTAGTCCTATAACTAGTGTCTATTTTTTGATGTCCACTGAAATTGAGTCTGAACTGCAAGCGGCTGTAGAACGTCGGCGCAACTTTGCCATTATTTCCCACCCGGACGCGGGGAAGACAACGTTAACTGAAAAGCTGTTGCTCTACGGAGGTGCAATTCACGAAGCCGGTGCAGTCAAGGCCCGCCGCGCACAGCGCAAGGCAACCTCTGACTGGATGGAAATGGAGCAACAACGGGGAATTTCGATCACCTCGACCGTGTTGCAGTTCGAATATCACGGCTGTCAGATCAATTTACTGGACACTCCCGGTCACCAAGATTTTAGTGAAGATACTTACCGGACGCTAGCGGCTGCTGATAACGCGGTAATGCTGATTGATGCCGCTAAGGGTTTGGAACCGCAAACCCGGAAGTTATTTGAAGTCTGCCGGATGCGGAATATCCCCATTTTCACCTTTATCAACAAACTCGACCGTCCGGGACGCGAACCTTTGGAACTGATCGATGAGATCGAGCAAGAATTGGGGCTGCAAACTTATGCGGTAAACTGGCCGATAGGAATGGGCGATCGCTTCAAGGGGGTCTTTGACCGATGCAGCCGGAAAATTCACTTATTTGAACGCAGTGCTCACGGTTCAAAAGAGGCAAAACAGACCGTTATTGATTTAGGCAATCCCCAAATTGAAGAGGTACTCGAGCAAGACTTGTATTACCAGCTCAAAGAAGAATTAGAGCTGATTGAGGGGATCGGACCCGACTTAGATTTAGAGTTGGTTCATGCAGGACAAATGACGCCAGTGTTCTTTGGCAGTGCCATGACCAACTTTGGAGTTCAGCTATTTTTGAATTCCTTCTTGGACTACGCCCTCAAACCAGAAGGTCGCAACTCGACAGAAGGCATAATTGCCCCAACTTACCCAGACTTTACCGGTTTTGTGTTTAAGTTGCAAGCGAACATGGACCCCAAGCATCGAGACAGAGTAGCCTTTGTGCGGGTGTGTACGGGGAAGTTTGAGAAAGACATGACCGTAAACCATGCTCGTACCGGTAAAATTGTGCGGTTATCCCGACCGCAAAAACTGTTTGCCCAAGACCGGGAATCGATTGATGTAGCCTATCCGGGAGATGTGATTGGTCTGAATAATCCGGGCGTGTTTGCGATCGGGGATACCATCTACAACGGCAAGAAGTTAGAGTACGAAGGAATTCCTTGCTTTTCCCCAGAACTGTTTGCCTATTTGAGAAATCCTAACCCCTCTAAGTTCAAGCAATTCCACAAAGGTGTTACCGAGTTGCGGGAAGAAGGGGCGGTGCAAATTATGTACTCGGTGGATGAGTCTAAGCGCGACCCCATTTTAGCGGCTGTGGGACAGTTGCAATTTGAGGTGGTACAGTTCCGTTTACAAAACGAGTACGGTGTCGAGACTCGATTGGAACCGTTACCCTACAGTGTTGCCCGTTGGGTTGCTGGGGGTTGGGAAGCGTTGGATAAGGTTGGGCGTTTGTTTAATACTTTTGTGGTTAAAGACAACTGGGGACGCCCGGTACTGTTGTTTAAGAACGAGTGGAATTTGCATCAGGTGATGGGAGACCATCCGGAACTCAAGTTAAATGCGTCAGCACCAGTGGTTGCTGGACAAGAACCCGTGTCCTTGTAGGGCAGTATCGCACGCTGACATAGAAAAACGCGATCGCTTTTCATAGAGCAGTCGTCGAGGCGACTGTTGACTCTCGCTTTCATCCTGAAACTTTGACCAATCAAGGTTTTCCCTTGGAGCTTTCTGCCCTAGAGCCTTTTGTTATAAATTAAGCTTAATTTCCCCCACAAGCTTGATCTCATGATTCGAGTTCTGTGGGGGATGTTTTTCGAGAGAAGATAAATTTGTAAATTTTTATACGATTTTTTCAGAAGACAGAGGCTCCCTTGTCTGTGTTTGAACACAACTGACTATCAATTCCCCTTTCCTCTCAATCTATTAAATTAAGAAGCAAAGGCAGCTTTCTATAACCCAAGCAGGATGACATAAGGAGCCTTGATGAATAAAAAGAAGTCGATTTCAAAAAAAGGTAAAAGAATTACTCCCAAACTGACTCACGAGTGCTAATTTGTTTGAATCTATCCTTGACTGATTTTTGTAAACCTTCTTGCAACTCCTTCTAACTATGATTGAAGAAAAAAATGGAGGAGGGTCAATCTTTGAACAAAGTAGCTCAGAAATCCTTTTTGAAGAACTTCCTCCAGAAACAAAACAATGGGCTGAAAGTTTACCTTGGGACCAACGTCGCCATCTTTTGTTGTTGTGTCATCTCATCTGTGTATCTCCTCCGGAGGTACAAGCTGAGTTTTTAGATAACTATACCGCTGATGGTTTAGTTTCCAGAAAACTTCAAGATACATATACCGAATATAGAGTCAAGGAACAGCTACAAAGTTTCGCTATTAAAGTCAACCTAAATGAAGCATTATTCCGGCGTTATATCAAACAATTTTATATCCATTCTGCTCAAGATGTCCGCCATCAACCGGAGCTTTATTTTAAATTAGTTTTTAAATTGGTTCTTAATACAGAAGAAAGAAATAATATTTTAAATTATATTTTGGGTTTTGAAGTGATTAAACTTTTGTTTAAAATGAGCTGGCTACAACATGAACGGTTTTATCAACTCCAAAAAAACCAAGAATTTTTTATTAATACATACATTAAGCCCATCCAAAATACTCATACTATTAATGGAATAATCATACCAGAATCCCGACGAGATTTTTTTGCTAAACGTGATTTCTTCGTCAAAAAACCTAAAATTAAACCCAAAAGGCTTATTGAACTAATAATGGCAACTTTTTCAACAGATATTTTAATAAATTTGGGGTTCTCAATTATTCGTGACTCCAATTTTCTAGTTTTTGACTACGACTATATTTTTCAGCCTGAACCTGATGGAATTTTTTTAGATTAACAGGATACTTATATCAAGTAGCCCATATTAAATTTGCTCCTTTCAAGTTTGCTTTATCCAAATTCGCCCAACTTAGTTTTGCCCAGCTCAAATTAGCATCACTCAAGTTAGTTCCCATCAGGTTAGCCTGAGACAAATTCGCCCAGCTTAAGTTAGCGGCTCTCAAGTCGGTTTCACTTAAGTTAGCTCCTCTTAAGTCTGCTCCTCTCAAGTCTATACCTCTCAAGTCTGCTTGACTCAAGTCTGCTCCATTTAAGTCTGCCCTAATAAAATTTCTTTCGCCTGCTGCATAGCGTTTGAAAAGTTCATCGACATCCATATAAACTCCTTGATAGTTAATTAATGGTATTTCCATAATTTATGCTTAAATGCATGAATTTAGAGCAATGAAAACTGGTAATTTAAAAGACCCTTGAAAAAGTCAATTAAAAATAAAACTAAAGGCTTGAGTCTGTGAGTTGCTCTTAAGAAATTACTTTAGATTCATCGGCTGAACATTGCGTATATACGAAGTTGTAATCTATACCAACAAGAACTCTGTCTTGAGAGATAGAGAATCTCTAACTTAAGAGGGCTTTATAGTGCAACGTCTGCACTCTTTTTGCCGTAAGCTAATGCAGGCGCATTTGCCGCGAACTGCCCTGTACCATCATGCAAAAGAAACAGCCAAAAACCAGCATCAGTTCTCTTTCTATGGATTGGACTGACGTTGTCGCCTTGGCACTAGGGTTCATCACTTTGACATTTGGCTTAGGCGGGTATGGATTGTATGAACCCCATGAAGGTCACTTCAGTGGTGTTGCCCGTGAGATGTTGTTGCGCGGAGACTGGATTACACCTACTTTAAACGGTGCACCTTACCTGAATAAGCCACCACTGTTGTATTGGCTAATTGCCACCAGTACCGCAGGGTTTGGTTTCACCGAATACGCTGCACGTTTGCCACTCGCCATTACAGGTTGGGTGGGAGTGCTAATCGCGTGGCAATGGGCAAGAGAACTCTGGAACCCAGTAGCGGGCCGGGCAGCTGCTTTGATGCTGTGTGTTGCTTGTGGCTGGTTCATGTTTACCCACCAAATCCTGATTGATGTACTGCTTTCAACCCTATTGCTGGCAGTTTATTTCTGTATATGGAAAGCGCTGTGGAAGGGAGGCTGGGTTTATCTCTATGCCTTGTACATCCTTTTAGGGTTGTGTGTACTCACCAAAGGTCCATTTGCACTCGTGTTTCCCTTGATTGGCGGTTTAGCTATTGCCTATCATCGGCGAAGTTTGGCTATTTTCCAGCAATTACGTGTTGCTTTGGGAGTCCTCATAACATTGCTCGTAACGTTACCGTGGGTAGTTGCAGTAGAAAGGGCTAATTCAGGTTTCCTTAACTACTTTCTGCTCAACGAAAATATCAAGCGTATTGCTGATACACGCTGGCCTCCAGACTATGAAGTCTCGAAAGTCAGTGCATTAGGTTATATTGCCATCACAACGATTTGGTGCCTACCTTGGAGCCTGGTATTGCCGCAGACTCTATACTCCGCTTGGAAGGACTGGAAACAGGCAGACAAGATGAGGTCAAAATCAGTTGAGGGAGAAGAGGAAACACAGGCATATCGGAAAATCTCAAATTCCAAATCCGAAGGCGTTTTGCTCTTAATAGTTGCTACATCTCTACCTGTTCTGCTGTTTCTGCCGCTTTCTTCTCGTTTAGTTTACTATAGCGTTCCGGCGATCGCGCCCTTTACCCTCTTGTGTGCCGGTTGGTGGTCACGCTGTCAAGATAAGTCACAACGTCAAGGACGCATTAGGGCAGGGTTCAGCTTCTGTTTATTGGGATTAGGGATGTGTAGTGCCAGTATTTGGGCACCGAGTTTGGTGAGAGAGTTACCAGAGTTAGCCAATGCTCCCGATATGAGTTTGATTGTAAGAGCGATCGCACTTTTTATCGGTAGTAGTTGCCTCATGGGTGGCATCTGGATGCTGCTCCTCCGTCCCAACCTGGCATTAATGGCTATTTTTATCGGCTTTGTCAGTACCTATGTCACGATTACTCATGGTTTTGCCCTTTTTCAAGACTTTCGTTCTTCCAAAACCCTCATCGAAGCTGCTAACCCCCGTTTAGGACTAACAACCTTATGGACATTTGAAGGCTCGCGGGAGCTAGGAGCAGCTGGTGCGATGAGTTATTACTTAGATAGACAAGGCAACCATAACCTTTCACAGGAGCAGGAGAGAGTT
>CBKWLJ010000120.1:0-20401 GCA_966675205.1 uncultured bacterium | reverse complement strand
TCTCTCACTGCTAACTTCTAATGTATAGAGGCCGGTGCTGGGTAATGTTAGGTTAATTGCTGGAGAATTACTAGCAGTAGTGGAAGCTTTTTCTTGGGCAATGACATTTCCAGTGGAATCTTTGAGCGTAATCATGGTAGGAATTTTTCTACTCTCGGTAGAAAACCTCACTAACTCATTTGTTTGCCCTTGAAAGGTGTAAGTATTCGTTCCTCCGCGAGCTAGATAGCCGCTAATTTGATACTCTTTTAAAAGAAAATTTCTCCCCCCACTTGCATTTAAGGAATAGTTTCCTTGAGAAGCAGCTTCCTGGCTAGTCACTTCCACTGTATAAAGCCCATCACTAGGCAACGCCACGCTAACTGTGGGCATAGAATTAGTAGTAGAAGAGACTCTCTCTCGTGCCAGGATTCTTCCCTTAAGAGTTCTCAGGGTAACGACAGGAGACAGCTCTGTACTCGACGCTGAAACCTTGACTGACTCACCTGCTCTGCCTTGGAAAATGTATGTGTTAGTACCTCCTGAAACCAGGTAACCACCGGAAGGTTGCTGAGATGGGCGGAATTCTTCAAAAATTTTCAAGGGTACTTCTGTTCCATTGTTACTCTCTCCTGGGAGTGTCGGAATGCCTTGAGCGTGAGCCGTGGATTTGAACAGGAGAAGGCTGCATAAAACAGCAAAAGGAACTAAAGCAGCAGTGGAGCGAGTAATCATATAGATATTAGTATTGATCATACTGAACGCATTATTTTAACTCAGGGGAAATCCAATCGCCAACAAGTGTTTTAGATATTCTCATAGTTCTCTAATATTTCAATTACAAATTACGAATTTATAATTACGAATTATTCTTTAGGTGTATTTGATGGGAAATTTTTTGAAAAAGTTCCCCAGTTTTAATCTTATTGTGAAAGCGATCGGTTAACTGAGATCTTGCACCCTATCAATAAATATCGGGTGGGCTTTCGTTAAGTAACGATAAAGTCAGCTTTTCTGTGTCTATCGCTCTTGCTCACCCTGCTCTTTTTCAAGATTGCCCTTGAATGGTTTAAGAAGTGGGTTCAAAGACATCGTTCAATTTAGCGATTGTGCTGCAAGTGAGTTACCAGTTGCTCTCCCGCCGTTTCAATATGCCGTTTGAGGAGCTTAACAGCTACTTTTGCATCTCGCTGGCGACAAGCATCCAGCAGTTGATAGTGTTCCTTTTGCGACTTCTCCAAGCAATTCATCTGCTCCATCTGAAGCCGGACATATCGGTCAATATTAAGGTGTAGGGTTTTAATCATCGCCAATAACCGAGGGCGATCGCTCGGCGTATACAGGGTAGAATGAAACTCCCAGTTAAGTTTCGCCCAACGCGCCACATCGGTGGTTTGGTGGGTTGCATCCAGAATTACTGTCGCTTTTTCTAAATCAGATTCCGTCAATTTGGGAATCGCTAGTTGAATCGCGGTTGTTTCCAAGGCAACGCGAATCTCAAAAATTTCCTGTGCTTCAACTGGAGATAGCGCTGATACTGTTGCGCCTCGATTGAGTTGGAGTGTCACCAACCCTTCAGCTTCTAATTGCCGCAGTGCCTCCCGTACAGGGATGCGACTCACTCCAAACTGCGCCGCAATTTCATCTTGCCTCAAGGATTGTCCTTCGTGAAAAATCCCTCGCAAAATCGCTTCTCGCAATGCCTCTGCAATTAAGTCTGGGGTACTGCGCTGCTGTTGCAGAAGGTTGGCGGCTAAGTCACCAAGGTTCATATTTTATGATGTATATTGTATACAATATTCAAATATACCTTTCTCATCGTCTCTTTGCTTGACATTACGGGAGCATAGTTATGAGCATTCGACCTGAATCGGATCGAGTCATTATCTTCGACACCACGCTACGGGATGGCGAACAGTCACCGGGCGCAACGATGAATGTAGAAGAGAAGCTTGCGATCGCTCATCAACTTGCTCTGCTGGGAGTCGATGTGATTGAAGCAGGATTTGCGGTTTCCAGTCCGGGTGATTTTGAAGCAGTAAGAACCATTGCTGAGCAAGTGGGAGTGCCAGGTGGCCCGATCATTTGCAGTTTAGCCAGAGCGATTCGCAAGGATATTGAAGCGGCAGCCGAAGCGTTGAAACCCGCAGCACACCCTCGAATTCACGTTTTTATCTCCACCTCAGACATTCATCTCCAGTACCAGTTGAAAAAGTCTCGCAGCGAAGTATTTGCGATCGCAAAAGAAATGGTCGCTTATGCTAAATCCTTTGTGGATGATGTAGAATTCTCTCCGATGGATGCCACTCGCTCAGATCGGGAGTATCTTTATCAAGTACTAGAAAGCGTCATCGCCGCAGGCGCAACCACTATCAACATCCCCGATACCGTTGGTTGCTACACCCCGAAAGAGATGGGGGCACTCATTCAAGGGATTCGAGAAAACGTCCCCAATATCGATCAAGTTATTCTTTCCGTTCACGCTCAAAACGATTTAGGACTCGCTACCGCCAACGCCCTCGCAGCCGTTGAACAGGGTGTACGTCAGGTGGAATGTACGATTAACGGCATAGGTGAACGCGCAGGCAACACCGCCTTGGAAGAAATTGTCATGGCATTGCACACTCGCAAGCCTTATTTCAACCCCTATTTAGGCCGTCCGGTTGATTCAGAAGCATCCCTCACCAAAATCAACACTCAAGAAATTTACAGAACCTCTCGCCTAGTTTCCCAATCAACGGGAATGCTGGTTCAACCCAATAAAGCCATTGTTGGAGCAAATGCTTTCGCCCACGAATCGGGGATTCACCAAGATGGCGTCCTCAAGCATCGCGAAACTTACGAAATCATGGATGCCGCTTCTATTGGTTTGTCAGAAAACCAAATAGTTTTGGGCAAGCACTCCGGACGCAACGCCTTCCGCACTCGCTTACAGGAGTTGGGGTATGATTTGAGCGAGGAAGAGTTAAACAAAGCCTTCCATCGATTCAAAGAAGTTGCCGATAAGAAGAAGCAAGTATCCGATTGGGATTTAGAAGCGATCGTCCGTGATGAAACGCTTCCTCAAATCGAAGAAGGCTTTCAAGTCGAACATGTCCAAGTCATTTGCGGGGATTGCACTTGCCCCACCGCAACTGTAACCCTCGTCACTCCTGATGGCACCATTCTCACTGATGCGGCGGTAGGGACAGGGCCAGTGGATGCGGTGTATCAAGCAATGAATCGACTGGTGAAGATTTCCAATCAATTGATTGAGTTCTCAGTTCAGTCAGTAACAGAGGGAATTGACGCACTAGGAACTGTCACCATTCGCTTGCGACATCAGGAGCGAATTTTTTCCGGACAGGCATCCGATACAGATATTGTAGTGGCCTCAGCTTATGCCTACGTGAATGCCCTCAATCGTCTATATCGCCACTTGCAAACCCAGATACATGATTCGCACAACGGTAATATCAGTCAGCAATCATCAGAAACACCTGTACCTTCAGCTTAAAAGCGGAACGTTGACGCCGACGCCCAAGCGGTCGAAACCAGTTGGGAAACAGACAGTCCCGAAGCAAGAATCTTGGCTTTGAGAGCGGCGATGTCCTGCTCATCAATCAACTCATGGTCAACTGCGGGGATGGGGTCTTGCCAAAGCCATTTGCCACGTCATATCCTGACCTGCCCGTAAGGGCACAAGTCCGAATTCAGTAAATGGCACTTCATCGGGAACGCGCCAGGTCGTTCTGGTCAAGGTAATCTGTTCGGTATTGCGCGGGAGTTGATAAAAATCTGGCCCATAGAAACTGGCAAAAGCTTCAAGTTTATTGAGTGCATCAACGCTCTCAAAAGCTTCTGTGTATAACTCCATCGCGTGCAGAGCCGAATAACAACCCGCGCAGCCACAGGAACTTTCTTTGCCATTGCGAGGATGGGGGGCGCTATCGGTGCCAAGAAAAAACTTAGGATTGCCAGAGGTTGCTGCTTGCAAAAGAGCCAGGCGGTGCTCCTCACGTTTCAAAATGGGCAGGCAATAGAAATGGGGGCGAATGCCACCTTGAAATAGGATATTGCGGTTAAACAATAGATGTTGTGGCGTAATCGTTGCAGCGATATTGTTGGCAGACAGGACATACTGCACAGCATCTGAGGTGGTAACGTGTTCAAGCACCACGCGCAGGTTAGGAAATCGCTGCTTGAGCGGAATCAAATGTCGCTCGATAAACACTTTCTCGCGATCGAACATATCAACATCTCGATCGGTCACTTCCCCGTGCAGTAGTAAAGGCAGATCTACCTGCTGCATCGCTTCAAAGACTCGATCGCACTTACGAATGTCTGTCACGCCGGAGTCTGAATTGGTCGTTGCACCCGCTGGGTAGTACTTCACCGCTTTGACAAACTGGGATTCTTTAGCCGCGATAATTTCTTCGGGACTCGTGTTGTCAGTGAGGTAGAGCGTCATCAGTGGCTCAAACTGTTTGCCATCCGGAATCGCTGCAAGGATGCGATCGCGATAGGCCGCAGCATCAGCTACCGTGCGTACCGGGGGCTTCAAGTTTGGCATGACGATAGCGCGGGCAAACTGCCGCACCGTATGGGGCAGAACCGCTTTCAGCGCCGCACCGTCGCGTAGATGTAAATGCCAGTCGTCGGGTCGGGTAATCGTAAGCTTTTGCATCTCTCAATTATAAAACCGCTAGTGCTTTAGCAAGGAAGACACAAGCTAACAACGCCTAGGCCCACTGGCTGCCGAAAGATAATCAGTTTGACGCATAGGTTATTTGCGGCAAGTGATGGGCACCGTTATGTGTCTCTAAATTAATATTGTTTTTCTTACTTTTTCTGAGTCCTTGCTTAAAGCTTATTGTCCTTCAATTTATTGGGCTGCCTAAAACGATTTTTACCAGCAATACGCAGGAGCCGCAGAAATTTCGGACATTCAAAATGGTTAGGCGCAGTGCAAGCTGCCGCGTGGCGGAGACCATCGCGCATTGCGGTCAGTTCTTTAATTTTTTTGTCTAACTCATCTGCCTTTGCTAGGAGCAGCGTTCTATTAATTTTAAGACCTTCAGGCGTAAACATTTCACGAATTTCATCGAGTGAGAAACCGACGCTACGCCCTAAGGAAATCAAAGCGAGCCGTTCCATAACATTGGCATCAAAGAGCCTTCGTAAACCATTTCTGCCGTTCGACTGGATCAGCCCTTTTTCCTCATAAAACCGTAGCGTTGAGGTGGGTAATCCAGAAGCCTTTGAGACCTCAGTGATATCCATGATTTTCTTGGCGCAACGACTGCTTGACTTCAAGTTGACTTGAAGTTGTATCGTATCTTCAAACACGAGTAAACACAAGGCTGACGGGATTCAGTTTGTGGCAAGTGATGGATATCTTGAGCAATGGAGGCGTTGATATGGAAGCAAGTTTTTGGCACCAAAAATGGCAAGAAGGAGATATCGGTTTTCACCAAAGTGAGGCAAACCCATTCCTCATCAAACATTTTGAAAAATTAAATCTGGCGAAGGGCGGACGTGTATTTCTACCGTTGTGTGGCAAGACGCGCGATCTTGCATGGTTGCTTAATTGTGGTCATCGAGTGGTTGGTGCAGAATTGAGCGAACTTGCAATTCACGAATTGTTTAACGACCTGGGAGTAGAGCCAAAAATTTCCAGAGTTGGTAAATTAACCCACTACTCCGCCAGGGATATCGACATCTTTGTTGGCGATATTTTTGATGTGTCTGCTGAAGTTCTTGGGCCGGTTGACGCGGTATATGACCGAGCAGCGTTGGTTGCAATGCCTGAAAATATGCGTCATCAATATACGTCACACCTGATGGAAATCACCCACGCGGCACCGCAGTTGCTGATTTGTTACGAATACAATCAACAACTCATGGATGGCCCTCCGTTCTCAGTCAGCGAAGCAGAAATAAAACACCATTATGCGTCTGCTTATCAAGTGAACTCTGTTGAAAGCAAGGAAGTCGCTGGTGGATTAAAGGGGAAGGTTGCATCAATTGAGACGGTTTGGTTGCTTCAAAAATTCTAAAAAGTGAGATTGATATGCTGAGTATTGAATGGATGTTGTTATACATCCTGTTGGGTTTCTTTGCCGGCTTGATGGCAGGCTTACTGGGTGTGGGTGGCGGTGGAATACTTGTTCCCTTGCTGGTATCCATTTTTAGTAACCAGGGTATCAGTGCAGATAATGTCGTTCATTTGGCATTAGGAACGACATTGGCTTGCATGATTATTTCTTCAATCGCAAGTATTCGTGCCCATGCTGCTCAAGGAACTGTGTTGTGGAAAGTGGTTTACGGGATGGCACCCGGCATTATGGTAGGTGCCCTGCTGATTACCCGCATCGCCGCCAATCTCAACTCAGCTTACATTGCCCTATTCTTTGCGCTGTTTATGGCTCTGGTCGCGGGTCAGATGTTTCTGAATTGGCGACCAAAAGCTAGCCGAAAGTCGGCGAAGTTTCGTGGCTTATTTCTAGCGGGGACAGGCATTGGATCGGTATCTGCTCTTGCTGCGGTTGGTGGTGGTTTTTTAGCAGTCACTTACCTCAGCTATCAGAATATAGAGATGAAAAAGGCGATTGCTACTTCATCTGCAATTGGATTTCCCATTGCGATCGCAGGTACGGTTGGGTACATGATGAGTGGCTGGTCTCAAACATTGAGCGTTCCCTATACGATTGGATTCATTTATGTGCCGGCATTTTTGGTAATCGCGATCGTGAGTTCGATTGCAGCTCCCTATGGTGCTCGCTATTCTCATCATTTACCTGAGACTCATTTGAAAAAGATATTCGTTGTTCTCTCGCTAGTTCTGAGTATCAAGATGCTCTTCTCAGTCGTTTAGTGTTGACCTAAAAGTGTGTTTCTTGGAAGGGTGTAGTTAGGTATTTACAGCAAAGCACACAACAAGCCCATGATCCACCCATCAGAGCTGCTGGATAATACCCAAAATCTGCGGGATTACTCGTCAAATATTCTGTTTAATTCCTTAAAAGCTGGGTATTATCCCGTAGTTCTGCTTGATAATACTGACTATAAGGGGCTTATCAAGCGGAGCTGACGCTTAATATATAGTTAGGCTGCTGAGTCTCTGGTAAAGAGGCAACCAAAGGGCTATCTGTCGATGTTCAGGATTGAATTATTTTGAGGTTCCGATAGGGTAGCAGGTGAAGGGTGTCTGCGGAGCGGTTTAGGATTTATTGTGGTGTTCAGACCCTTTGCCAACTTGATAGGAGGACATCAACGTGACTGATGAACAACATTCCCTGCTGAAAGCATCAGATATCAATTCAATGGATGCGTTTGAGTTTCATCATCCGCTTAACCCCAATTCAGAAATTTATTTACGGTTCCTTGGGCGTGCTGCCGGTCTTAAACGCATTGGTGTGACAATTGCTCGTGTACCATCAGGCAAGGAATCTTTCATTTTCCACGCTCACCAAAATGAAGAAGAATGGGTTTACATTTTGTCGGGTCGAGGTATTGCGGAAATTGGAGATGTGGAGTACGAAGTCGAACCAGGAGACTTCATGGGCTTTGGGCTACCTCAACAACCCCATCATCTTCGTAATCCATTCGATGAAGACCTTGTATATCTGATAGGTGGAGAAGCTGGGCGCTTAGATGTTGGCGTTTTTCCTCGGCTTGGTAAACGAGTGATTAGGGATGGTGAGTCCGCCTACATATTTGATGAGTCAGCGCTTCAACTTTTTTGGAGCAGCAAGCAATCTACTGAGGATTGATATCTGTTGGAGTGGTCGCGGCATAACAACCCTAGTGCAGCGGCCACTTGTGGAGTTAAATAAAGTGTTGGCAACCGCTGGCCAAGAGTGTTCGGCTGAAATTTGTTCTAAGTACAGCTAGGGTTCATAGAAAAGACTTGAGGGATCACAAAATGCAAAGCCAGAATATAGATTTAATCCGAACCCTCTTCCAAAGTCGCTTAGCGACTCTTGAGCATCTATTAAAGTCAGCTCAGACTCATTTTTGTGATGACGAGTCGTTCCTTCAAAAGCGCATTGCATCTGATATGTTTCCTTTCGGTACACAGATTGCTTTCACCTGCAATCAACCACGCAACTTTGCTCTCTGGTGTGATGGCAAACCTGCAAATAATCTAGATCCAGACGTCATAGCTCTCACACAGGCATACGAACACATAGCAAACACTAAGGAACTTCTTTTGGGTGTTAACGCTGAAGATGCAAAGCTAACTGAGGTGACGCGTATTGACTTGGGTCAGAACCTCTACGTCGAGTTGTCTGGTAATGCCTACGTGAATGAATTTTTAATTCCAAACTTTTACTTTCATCTGGTCACAGCTTACGATATTCTTCGCATGGCTGGTGTACCAATTGGAAAACGAGATTATATGCTGCACTTGGTGCCATTAATCAGAAAAGATGAAGTCTAACTATTCAAATGCAGCGAACGGTCAAGAGTCACTCGCTCTAAATTCGGGATTATTGCCACAGCGTAAACCAGTGCCATAAAGCAACTTAATTAAAAGTTGATATACGCCGGATAACTTTTGAATAATTGCTAAAAGTTCATGTTTTGTCAAAACGGTTGGTAAATAGTTAGATTTCTTTGCAGAAACTGCATCGACTTTCAAATCTAAATCTTGTTTTAATACTTCTTTGTAGAGAAAAAACAGCATGAAGTGCTTAATTTTGCGTTGATGCAACCACATTTTCATTGACAGCAAGATGTGTTAAAAATTCTTCAATTTCCTTACTTCCCATATCTTTGGGATGGCGCTTATTATGAAAAAGGATATAGCGTCTAATCGAATAGATATAGGTTTTCTCTGTTTGATAAGAATAGTGCTTAAGCCTGATAACATCTTGCACCTGTTCGAGGAGTTTCTTTGGACGTTGTTCTATTGGAAGTTGTGCAGAAAATTCCGTGTAATATCCTAAATAAGGATGTTATACGGGAAATTTCTATTATAATGCTTGATGTATTAGGATTGAGAAAAAGATTATACGGAAAGTTTCCATATAATAAATAGTTAGCCCTATAGTTATCTGTGGGGCTGTTTTTTGAAGATTGATTGTCAAAGTTCAAAGTTAAGTACCCTTGATGTTATCAATCTAACAGCCTATGATTGATAATCACGCAGAAGACTGAAAAACGCTCATGAATCCTAACATCCACCTCATTGCAGCAATGGTGTATGCAGAAGATCGTCGATGCAGACTAGATCTTTACAACAGCGTTGTGGTTGGTGAGAGGGATTACGTGTCCAACTTGACAAAGGGAATTAGAGATTTTTGGCGCTATCGTAAGCTACCTTGTTTTGCTCATTCACAAACCTTATCGACACATCATGAAGGGAAATTTGGTTGTGATGCAATGATTGTAGTAAAGCATAAAGATGCTGCCAGAATATGTCTTTTTGAGGCAAAGTGGATACGTTTTAATAAATCTTGGGATTCTTTTCAACAGAAATCAGGCATCTCTCACTTCAGTGATCAACTACAGCGGCAATCAAAATGGATAAAGCAGGCTGCTATTTGGGAGTTCTTCATA
Source organism: uncultured bacterium (assembly GCA_966675205.1). Taxonomy (GTDB): domain Bacteria; phylum Cyanobacteriota; class Cyanobacteriia; order Cyanobacteriales; family Coleofasciculaceae; genus JBFLZA01. Next base: position 10,876 of record CBKWLJ010000120.1, on the reverse strand, counting down.
CTTGGGGAAAAACATGGAAAAGAGCCACCCCACTTTGACTCTTGGGCATCTACTTGCATTTGGCATAAAGACACATATCAATTTGATAAGGCATATCGAGACTCCAAATTATTGTGGAAAAATTCTGAACTTGAAGAGCTTGTGTGTTCCAGTCCTGGGAAACAAAAAAACTTGATGTCAATGTTACAAACTGCTTGTCAACATAAAAAAGGGAATTATATGCCGATCTCAAATGGAAGAGTTACGCTCACAAGTTTAGATGGAACAGATCGAAGGGTTTCTATTCCTGCCACTCTTCAAGCACGCGATAATTTAGACGGATTTTGTGATGAGAATGGCATTGCAAACTTTTTATTCATAGAGATTGATGATAGCGAGAGCTAACAATCCGGTCGGAGCGGACTGAGGAAAGATTTTGGTGGTGATGCAGAGGTTACTTGCAGCCGCTCAACCGGAACCTTATGCTTCGGAACAAGTAGCGACGTACATCAAGAGGGTAAATCTACTCTACGTGCAACTCAACACAATGTTGTGGACAACTGTATTTTGTTTTCTGGGTACTCTAGGTTGTGATAAAGCCCGTACAAGTGGGTATCAACAAAACCAAAATTGCAGCTTTTTAAGTAGCTTTGGTTAGAAGTATTTCCAATTCCGCTGTTAGAAGTCGGTTTTACTCGATTAATTTCTTTTATGAATCGATTCTCAGGCGCTATTCCCTCTACTCACGAGACTGCTGATTTCCACTTTTCCTCCGCCTAGAGTGACAAAAGAGCGCTAATTACAGCTTTTTAAGCAACTTTGGCATCAGGGCCTAAAACCGAGAGTGGCGTTCCAAGTCAAGTTGAAACGCCGCTTTCATCGTTGTGTCTAGCTTCTACCTACGTTCAAGATTGCCGCAGGTTAGCTCCGCCTCGACCGCTGACCAGTAGATGAGCGGTTGAAGTTACGCTTAAAAACTCCTCGCAGAGCTTGATGCTTGGATTGCGCGAAGGTCATAGCGGTCAAGGTTCATCACCTTGTCCCACGCCGCCACAAAGTCATTCACAAACTTCTGCTGCGAGTCCACACATCCGTAGACTTCTGCCAAGGCTCGAAGTTGAGAGTTTGAGCCGAAGATGAGGTCAACACGGGTCGCAGTCCACTTAAGTTCGCCGGTTTTGCGATCGCTTCCTTCAAACTCATATTCATCTTCAGAGGTCGCCTTCCACGTCGTGCCCAGGTCGAGCAGGTTCACGAAGAAGTCATTGGTCAACGTCTCTGGTCGATGGGTGAAGACGCCATGTTTAGACCCTCCAAAGTTTGCACCCAAAACGCGCAAACCGCCCACGAGAGCCGTCATCTGAGGGGCTGACAGGGAAAGCAATTGTGCTCGATCAACCAGCAACTCTTCGAGCGATTGGCTGTGTTTGCCGCTGGTGTAGTTGCGGAACCCGTCTGCGATTGGCTCGAGCACCGCGAAGGACTCGACATCTGTTTTCTCTTGCAACGCATCCGTGCGTCCCGGCTTGAAGGGAACCGTCACGTCGTGACCGGCATTTTTTGCCGCTTGCTCAATGCCCGCGCATCCGCCCAGAACGATCAAGTCAGCGATCGAAACCTGCTTCCCGCCAGACTGTGAGCTGTTGAACTCCTGTTGAATACCCTCTAGAGTTTGTAGCACCGTTGCCAACTGCTCTGGCTGGTTGACTTCCCAATCCTTCTGCGGCGCAAGACGAATACGCGCCCCGTTCGCGCCACCGCGCATGTCGGAGCAGCGGAACGTTGACGCCGAGGCCCAAGCGGTCGAAACCAGTTGGGAGACAGACAGTCCCGAAGCAACAATCTTGGCTTTGAGAGCGGCGATGTCCTGCTCATCAATCAATTCGTGCGTGACTGGAGGGATGGGATCTTGCCACAAAAACTCTTCGGCTGGAACCTCTGGGCCGAGATAGCGTGAGCGGGGCCCCATGTCGCGGTGCGTCAGCTTGAACCACGCCTTGGCAAACGCCTCAGCCAACTCATCCGGGTGATCGTGGTAACGCCGCGCAATCTGGTTGTAGATGGGGTCCATCTTCATGGCCATGTCTGCCGTAGTCATCATGGGGGCGTGCCGTTTCGACGGATCGTGTGCGTCGGGCACTGTACCCGCGCCAGCATCGCCCTTGGGCTTCCATTGCCACGCACCAGCGGGGCTCTTCGTCAGCTCCCAGTCATATTTGAACAGGGTTTCGAGATAGCTGTTGTCCCACTGCGTCGGCGTGGGAGTCCACGCGCCTTCGATACCGCTGGTGATCGCATCGACGCCGACACCCGTATTGAAGGTACTCTTCCAGCCCAGTCCCTGATCCACGATGGTGGCACCCCCAGGATCAGCACCTACGTGCGTCGCTTCACCCGCGCCGTGACATTTGCCAAAGGTATGCCCACCGGCAGTGAGCGCGACTGTCTCCTCGTCGTTCATCGCCATCCGACCAAAGGTCTCGCGAATATCTCGGCCTGAGCCGACCGGATCGGGTTCGCCGTCCGGCCCTTCTGGGTTCACGTAGATCAGTCCCATCTGAACGGCGGCAAGGGGATTCAGCAGCACGCGATCGCCACTATAACGCTCATTGCCGAGCCAGGTTTTCTCAGAACCCCAGTAGATATCTTCCTCTGGCTGCCAGACGTCCACGCGCCCGCCGGCAAAACCCAACGTCTTGAAACCCATCGACTCAAGCGCGCAGTTGCCGGCGAAGATCATGAGGTCGGCCCACGAGATTTTCTTGCCGTATTTCTGCTTAATTGGCCAAAGCAACATGCGTGCTTTGTCGAGGTTGGCGTTGTCTGGCCAACTGTTGAGGGGCTCAAACCGCTGGCTACCCGAACCCGCGCCGCCGCGACCGTCGCCAATACGATATGTGCCGGCGCTGTGCCAAGCCATCCGGATGAAGAGCGGCCCATAATGGCCGTAGTCGGCTGGCCACCAGTCCTGGGAGGTGGTCATCAGCTCGTAGATATCTGCCCTCAGGGCAGCTAAATCAAGACTCTTGAACTCCTCAGCGTAGTTGAATTCCTCACCCATGGGATTGGCCTGGGGTGAGTGCTGGTGGAGGATGCTCAGATTCAAATAATTCGGCCACCAGTCTCGGTTCGATGGCATATGACGAGGCTGATGTTTCTGACCGCTGCCCGTAAATGGGCATCCGCTTCCGCTGCTCATAGTATTTTCCTATCGAGGTGTGTGGGTAGATTTTTTTGATGTACTGCGGGTATTGCAAACAAATAGCACAAGTGTAATTACTGGGATAATCGATGAGAAATATAATCGAAGAGAAATATAATCAACGTTATGATTTGAAACAATGGATTTGTAATTTGAAACAATTAGTTACCCCTCAACTTGTTTACGGCTAAGGAACTGTTTCCTGAAATCAATTGCGACACTCTATCGTTACATCTAGGTGCAATTTGCCTAACAACGCCCATGCACCTACCGCCGAGAGGTTATTTGTTGGGAATAGGAGGTTGTCTGCGGCAGGTGATGGTCAACGTTATGTCGCTTACGTTAGCGATCTCAAAATGAAAATTCTTATCCCTTCTGCCCTCTGCCTTGGAGCCTTATTTTCAGGTTAGATCTGAGTTTAAATATAGATGCGCGTCAGGCATAATATCGATTCTGTTTGAGTACTCATCGTAAGGGCAGACGCGGTGACGCGGGGAGGGGGAGAGTTTTTATGATGACTATCTAAACGGATTTGATATAACTTATCCAACCGTTATTGGTTCAGGTGCCTTTACGGGTTGCAAATATACCTTTTGGACGTACTCCTTCACCATGCGATCGCTATTGAAAAAAGGAGCAACGGTTTTAATCGATGCCTTCATCATTGCAATCCAACAACGAGGCAATCCTTCTTCATCGCGATCGTAGTAACAGGGGATAATTTCTTTCTCTAATAACTCGTAAAGAGAGTCAGCATCTAATTGGTTTTGTAACTCTGGGTCATCAACAGATGTACCATCTCCAATTGCCCAGCCATTAAGTCCTTTGCCATCGACTGTTGTTTGATAAGCGTCAGGCCACCAACCATCAAGAATGCTGCAATTAATCACACCATTGAAGCTGGCTTTTTGACCGCTGGTTCCACAAGCTTCTTGAGGCCGCAGGGGATTATTCAGCCACACATCCACGCCTTGAACCAGCTTCTCGGCAACGTGCATATCGTAATCTTCAATAAAAACAATTCGGTTTTTCAGGTCTGGATGATGACTCCACTCGATCAACCGTTGCATAATCTGCTTGCTCTTGTCATCAGCCGGGTGAGCTTTACCCGCAAACACGATTTGCACGGGTCGTTCTGAGTTGCAAATAATTGCCCTGGCGCGATCGGGGTCGTGCATAATTAGATTGCCACGTTTGTAGCTACTGAAGCGACGGGCAAAGCCAATGGTCAGTACATTGGGGTCAAACAAGTGTTCAGTTTCTTGGATCGATTCGTCTGAATCTCCCCGCTTTCGCCTTGTGTTTTGCACATGGGAACGGACAAAAGCAATCAGTCGTTGTTGCAGGCATTGGTGACGCCACCAAATTTCGCGATCGGGAATTTTGTCCACCCTTTCCCACACCCTGTCGTCTATTTCTCGATTGGCCCAATCTTCCCCTAAGTATTGGTCATATAAATCAGACATTAAGGGGGCTGTCCAAGTATGGGCATGGATACCGTTGGTCACATAATCGATCGGAACTTCATCCACGCGACACTCAGGGTACAAACCCGACCACATCTGGCGGCAGACTTCCCCATTAATTTTGCTGACTCCATTTGCCGCCTTACACAGTCGTAAAGCTAACACCGTCATGTTAAACAAGTCTTCATCTTCTTTACTTGGCTTCTTTGCCAGCGCCATAAATTCCTGCTTTGAGAGTCCCAGTTGAGACCAGTAGTGGGAAAAGTAATGGTCTATCTGTTCGCTAGAGAAGGCATCATGACCTGCTGGAACAGGGGTGTGAGTGGTAAAGACGCCCTTGCCTCGCACAGAGTCTTTAACTTCATCAAACGCCTTGCCCGTGCGTTCCATCTCTAGACGAGCAACTTCCAGCATGGCAAAGGCAGCATGACCTTCATTGAGGGGGTAAATTTGTGGCTCATAACCCAAACGTTGCAATACTCTCACGCCACCGATTCCCAAAAGAATCTCTTGAGAAATGCGAGTATCGCGATCGCCATTATAGAGACGGTCAGTTAAACGACGGTCATTCGGCTCGTTATCCTCACAGTCTGTATCCAGTAAGTAAAGATTGACGCGCCCAACTTGCAGTTGCCAAACTTGCGCTTTTACTAAACGGTTGCCCAGTTCAATCTCGATTGTCAGTGTTTCCCCATCTTCATCCTGGCAAAGTTCTAGAGGTAACTCCTCAACCGGATAATCCCAGTATTGCTCTTCCTGCCAGCCTTGCTCGTTTAGGCATTGGTGAAAATAGCCCTGACGATATAGCAGACCCACTCCTAACAAAGGTAATCCCAAGTCAGAAGCTGATTTGAGGTGGTCGGCCGCCAAAATTCCTAAACCCCCTGCATAGGTTGGCAGACACAAACCAAAGCCATATTCAATTGAGAAATAAGCTATGGGTTGCTGCATACTGAACTGGGAAGCTTCTCGACTTGCCCAGGTATCCGTTGCTTGCATATATTGCTTAAACTGGTCTGCCAAAGCTTTGACACGCTTAATGTAATGTGGGTCAGTCGCTAACTGAGCCAACCGTTCCTCAGACAGACATTCCAGAAGCTTTACAGGATTATGGTGATACTGCTCCCACTTTTCAGGACTAATGCTGCGAAAAATTGACACTTGCTCTGAAGTCCAACTCCACCAGAAGTTGAACGCTATGTCTATTAAAGAATGCAGAGGATAGGGAAGTTTGGCTTGTAAACGCTCTTTGAGAGATGTTTTTACCTGGCTGCTCATCGGTTGGCTAGTATTTATTAATAATTGATTAACAATTAAGGATTGGACACACTACAAGTCTTACCAGCCACCTTAACAAAGGTTAATTGAGTCTTACTGACACTTTAGTAAGATTCAAGCTAACTTTAAAAAATCTATTTCTAGACAGATTCCATGAGTAAATTGATACCAATCAGAAATAAAGTTGGGTACAATACAGCCCCATTCTAAGCTGCTTTTTAAAGACAGTTATTCTACTCAGCTTCATCTCCGTTTGGTATGACTCATATTATGTCCAGCTAAACAGCCATCATTTCCTTTTACCTTGCAACCTTCCTCCTTCCTTCTGCTTTCTGCCTTCTGTCTCCTGCCTTCTGTCTTCTGCCTTGCACCAACGTGTAAGCATTTAGCCGGACATACCACTGCTATGTCCAAGCCCGGTAAAACGTATTATCTTGCCAATGACCGGCAGTAAGTTGCTCAATCTGTGCTAAAGCCGCCTCATTGAGGGGCTGAAACGCCCTTGCAACTTCCACATTAGACTCTAACTGAGCAACATTTTCCGCAGCAATGACACAACAATGCACTCCCGGTTGGGAAAGCGTATATCCCAGCGCTTGGTGCATTCCATCCAGAACCCCCGGTTTAAATAACTTCCCATAAGCGGGGACTTTCATCGCAATCACGCCGACTCCTTTCTCTCTCGCTACTGGGAGTACAGAGCGAATAAAGGAACGAGGATGGTGCTTTTCGGCAGCGTTGACGGGTATCAGAGTGGTGTCAAAGGGATACCGACGCAATCCTTCAATGATAATATTTGGTTCGTGATGACCGGTGATGCCAGCAAAGCGAATAAGTTTTTGTGCTTTGGCTTCTTCGATCGCTTTTATCGCACCATTGTTACTAAAGATTTCGTCAATTTCTCGATCAAAAGAGACGTGGTGCAGTTGCCAAAGATCGAGGTGATCGGTTTTGAGGCGTTTTAGCGATCGCTCCAACTCTCTCCATGCTCCATCGCGATCGCGTTTTGAACTCTTACTTGCCAGAAACAGTTTTTCTCGATACGCTGGCAGTACTTTCCCCATATTATCTTCGCTGGGGCCATACTCGGCTGCTGTATCAAAGTAGCGAATTCCCAATTCCAGAGCACGCTCAATAATCTCCACCGCTTCCTTTTCCCGGTTTTCCCAAGATAGCGGTGTTTGCCCTGCCCCTCCTAAGCCGAAAATGGGTACGCGAACGCCAGTATTTCCTAACTCTCGTTCTAGCATGGTTGTTGCGATCGGCTCTTGGGTTTTGGATGCAGAGGTACGATTTTGGTTTAACACCGAACTGCCGATAATGCCACCCGCAGCAGCCACACTGGTTACTAAAAAAGTGCGCCTTGTGGTTTTTCCAGTCATAGGTTGATGCTCCGGCTTTTTCTTTTATTTTGTACCCAGAAGTCATCTGGAGTGATTCTTAGATCAGAACAATGGCGATAACCCTAACGGGATGCTGTGCGATCGCTTTTTCTCAACTACACTGTAAAACAATACTAGGAAAATGCTGTGAAAGCGATCGCATTTCCTCCAATCCAATCAGACTAATCGCTCCTCTTGTTCCGTGACTCTCCAGCTTCCATCCCAGTCTTCAGGTGGAGGTTCTTGAATCAAGTACTGACAACAACGCTCTAAATGTAATGCAGCCGCCTTGTCCTTGGGTTCAAGTTCCTCCAAAATACTTGCAAACTTGTCCATGGCTTGGCGAAACTGACGATTGATATAATACTCGTGCCCTTGATTGTGAAGCTCAATTAGTTGTTGTTTATGCGAAGAAATGGGTTCAGAACGTAACCCTACCACTTCATAGATACTCACAGGTTTTTTTCTGCCATTGAGGCGAATTGTGCCAAGTTTCCTTGACCAAATTTGCTCGGAACAGAGGCGATAGGTCGTATCACTAATAATAATGTCACAGCCGTATAGCCGAGTAATACGTACCAAGCCAGAGGCTAAGTTAACACCAGAACCAACGGCAGTAAACTCCATTCGTTTACTAGAGCCAATATTGCCACTAAACATCCGCTGAGAATTAATACCAATACCCATACGAATCGGTATTTGGTTTTGGGCAAAACGAGAGGCATTTAATTCAGCCAATCGGTGACGCATCTCAATGGAGGTTTGCACAGCACAACAAGCGTGATTTTCTAGAGGTAAAGGTGAACCAAATACTGCCTGGATCGAAGCACCAATGTATTTATCAAGGGTGCCTTTATACTGAAAAATTGGCTCAACCATCAACTCAAAATACTCATTGAGTAGAGCAATTAATTCTTCATCTTCTAAACTTTCCGCCCAGGCAGTGTAGTTGTGAATATCGGTAAATAGAATGGAAAAGTCCTTGTACTCTCCTCCTACTTTGGCATCATCAAGTTTCAGTAACTCCTCTGCCAACTCTTGAGTCAGGTAGCGATATAGTGTACTTTTAAGCATTTCCTCGTCGCTATTATCATTCATAACTCCCCAAACTCCTAGCTATTGTTAACATCTTTAAAATAGCGCTATCTCAATCAACAGATTGAAATACAATCTTGGCATGACCTCAACATCTACCACGAATCAAGCCAATTCCTTTCCGGTAACTTATGCCGACATAGAAGCGGCATCTAAACGCCTCGTTGGTGTTGCTCACCGGACGCCAGTGTTTACTTGCAGAAGTGTAAATGAGCTAACCGAGGCTCAAGTATTCTTTAAGTGCGAAAACTTCCAACGTGCGGGTTCTTTTAAGTTTCGGGGTGCATATAATGCCTTAGCACAGTTATCTGAGGAACAAAAACAGCAAGGGGTTTTAACTTATTCTTCGGGAAATCACGGGCAAGCATTGGCATTTGCTGGAAAACTTTTAGGAATTCCCATTACAGTTGTCATGCCAGAGGATGCCCCACAGGTTAAATTAGCAGCTACTCAGGGTTATGGTGCACAAATCATTTTGTATAATCGCACCCAAGCTTCACGAGAACAATTGGCTCAGAAAGTAGCCAATGAGCGCAACCTTACCATTATTCCTCCCTACGATCATCCCCACATCATTGCGGGACAAGGAACAACAGCCAAAGAACTCATTGAAGAAGCCGGTCAACTTGATGTACTCTTAGTTCCTTGTGGGGGAGGTGGGTTATTGTCTGGATGTGCGATTACCGCCAAAACTCTTTTGCCGAATTGCCGGGTTATTGGCGTAGAACCTGCTAAGGCAGACGATGCAACACGCTCTTTTCACACAAAAACCCTGCAAACTATTCATAATCCCAATACCATTGCAGACGGTGCTCGTACTCCAAGCCTTGGCCAATTGACGTTTCCCCTAGTGCTACATTACGTCGATGATATGGTAACGGTATCTGAAGAGGCCATTCGTCGCACTTTATTTTTCCTCTGGGAACGCTTGAAAATTGTGATTGAACCGACTGGGGTTTTAGCAGCGGTTGCTCTATTAGAACGAATGGTTTTTATGCCCAATGCGCGAGTTGGTATTATTATCAGCGGCGGTAATGTCGATTTGAAGCAAATTGGCAAACTTTTTTCTTAGTGGTAGAGGCAAAGCATTACCTGTCGGTGTCAATGTCAATATTCTTCAAGGGGAAGGTTTGTGCGATCGCCTTTCTCACAATTGCACGTTGAGCAAATTAGTCGGGAAACTTGGCAGCAGAGAAACCATGATATTTATCACCTATATAGAAATTTGTCAATAAAATTTTAGGGGCGGGTTTTGTACAAATTCATCGGTTAGATACCAAGGGGTGAGGGCAGGTTTTGTATAAAAGTTATCGATATAAATGCAAAAGCGATCGCTAAACCCACCCCTACATCATGTCGATAATGCCTGTGTAGGTTTTGGATAGCTGCGAGCGATCGCACTACTACCGCCTCAACCATTCAGTAGGGTTGCAGCCCGATCGCAATTTGTTTAATTCCTGCCGAAGGAGCGGAAATCCGTTAAATTAAGGAGCTTGAAGTCCGGTTTCGCTTCTAGTTCTTCCTTTTCCCCTTTCCCCTAGAGAAGGGCGGGTGCGGTCAAAACCATTCACAGCTAAAATGTGTATTGCAAGTTTTTCAAAACATTGCTGAGATACCAAAGCTATCTCACTCTTCCAAAGAATTTTATTGGGTGGGTCATGATCGACAAAAATCGCCCCTCATGGGGAACCCTCAGATCGAAACCCTTCTTGTTTGGTGCAGCATTATCTCTAACGGTTGTCGCAACTTGGACTCTTCCAGTGTTTGCCTGGAAAGCCAATGTGGAAACTCAACCCAGTGCTGCTCCTGAGCAACTCATTGCCCGACGACAACGTCAAGGCCGCTGGATTGAAGTCAATCTTGCAGCTCAGCGAGTAACCGCATGGAATGGGAACAAGAGGGTACGCTCCTTTATGGTTTCAACTGGAAAGCGGCGCACGCCGACACTCCGTGGGACTTTTAGAGTTCAATCCAAGCTCCGCAGCACGAGGATGCGGGGTCCAGGTTACAACGTCCCCAATGTGCCTTATGTGATGTACTATTCTGGCGGCTATGCCTTGCACGGTGCTTACTGGCACAATCGATTTGGGACACCAGTCAGTCATGGTTGCGTGAACTTACGAGTGCCGAGTGCGCGTTGGTTATACAGTTGGGCATCTATCGGCACACCCGTTGTCGTTCGTTAGTAAGTACAATCTGTTTGACGGAACCAGTCAAGTCATTGCTTTTCAATTTGAACTTCCCTGAAAGTTTATACGAACTGCAAATTCTTCACCCCTGCTTTGAAGCAGGGGATACTTTTGATGACGACTGCCGAAGCTTCCAGGCATGTACGATACTCAAAACATCATGACTCCACACGGGTAAAAGTAGTGTCATCGCAATCTCTTCTAGGGTGTGGATAATGCCGACAATAATCCAGGACTTACGCATGGATACCATATATAGTAGGGGCGATTCATGAATCGCCCCTA
>CBKWLJ010000119.1:0-20413 GCA_966675205.1 uncultured bacterium | reverse complement strand
CCATCGGTATTATTAGTAGCAGTTTGTTGTCCGCCGCAAGCGGATAAAGTCATCATTGTTAAAGCTGCTACCGAAAATGAAGCAGCCAAACGATTGGGACGGGTTAGGTTGAACCGGAAAAGCATTGCTATCTGAGTTCCCTGAACTACAGTAAAGAAAGACTATAGAAGGATAGCGCTTTCACGTAAAGGGGAGTTTAAGAAGCAAGGCGGCAGCCACATTGATGAACTGGACATAAGATGCTTTCCATCAACCATAAATACAAGGGCTTGGGGAAAAATTTATGTTGGAAACCCAAGCTTTTAGAGGCTATGGGAGTTGGTCTTTGGCGTGTTTGGTGAAGGGTGAGAAGCTCTTGAAGCTTCTTTTATAGAAATACAGCTCGACCATGCCTTCACGCCTTTGCAAAGGTTCCAATCTTAATATATCTTGCTTAAAATAAATTTATTATTGAGAAAATATTAAATTTATAAGGCATAGCTCTCAAAATATCCGGAAAAAGACTGATTTGTCAAGTCTAGTTCGGGTAATCCTCGAAAGAATGGAGGACAAGGCAATAAACAAGTCCTCAAGGAAGTAAAATGAAAGACCTTCTTTCTTTTAGAATAGTTGCCTTCGACCTTATCATTTTGGCTTCTGGCCTCTAGCTGACTGTGTCTGTTCCCAATGAACTTCTGTGGGCGTTGATTGGCTTACTGTTGACAATCGGTGGTACTTTTGTGGAAGCTTTCGTGACTAATCCGCCCTGGGATTGGTCTGGGCAAGGCATCCACACCATATCGCTTGGTGTTACTTATCAAATCGGGGCTGTACTCCTCACGGGCTGTTTAGGTGGCAAAAGTGCTGGTGCCCTTTCTCAAATTGCTTATATTGTCCTCGGATTGAATTTACCCGTCTTTACTCAAGGCGGCGGACTGGGCTATTTAAGAGAGCCGAGTTTTGGCTACTTACTTGGCTTTATTGCTGGGGCTTGGGTTTGTGGATTTCTAGCCTTTCGGATGCCCCCTCGTGTTGAATCATTAGCTTTTAGCTGCATTTGTGGTCTGTTGACGATTCATGCCTACGGGATTGGTTATTTGATGATTTTCCACGCTTTTAGCTTGGCAACCTTTGGCAGCTTATCTCTCCTGGAAGCCATTCTGAAATTCTCGATTTATCCCCTTCCAGGGCAGCTAGTCGTAGTCTGTGCTGTGACAGTTTTAGCGTTTGCCCTACGGCAACTGATGTTTTATTAGTAGAGTAGTTAGTCGTTAGTCGTTAGTTCATTTTTTTGCTGACTACTAACCACTAACCACTAACCACTAACCAACGACCATGCGCTTGAAAAATCGCTTCTTCTGGATTGCTGCTCTTATCGGTCTAATTTTGGATCAGTTGACCAAATCTCTAGTGGTGCAGAATTTTGAGTTGAAGGAGACTCTAGCTCTGTGGCCTGGGGTATTTCATTTTACCTATGAATTAAATGCTGGCGCGGCTTGGAGTTTATTTCACGGAGAAGCTTGGTTGCGCTGGCTCTCTTTGATAGTGAGTCTGGCTTTAATCGCACTTGCTTGGTTTGGTCCCGCTATGAATACGTTTGAGCAGTTAGGCTATGGCTTTATCTTGGGAGGAGCATTGGGTAATGGCATTGACCGTTTTTTCAACCCTTGCGTTATCAAAGGCAAGCTTTTAACTTGCGTCGTGGATTTTCTGGACTTTCGCCTGATCAATTTTCCTATATTCAATATTGCCGATGTCTTTATCAATGTCGGCATTATCTGCTTGCTGATTGCTAGCTTGCAGCATAAACCTCCGGCGTCAAAATCCCGGAGTCTTTAAGCCTGGAATCAGGGCGAGCGATCGCTCGTTTTGTGCCATCGCTTGTCCTACTTCATCCTGCCCTCTCCTGATTCGTTCCGACTTGTAAAAATCTAGGCGGATTCAGAGTTCAGTAACCACGATGGATGCACCAATAGTTCAGCTGTGGAGCGCTTCTCAACCATCTCCCGTGTAATCGTACAGCGAGTTATATCTTTGCGAGAAGGCAACTCATACATTACATCTAGCATCAGTTCTTCTAAAATACCTCGCAGTGCTCTTGCTCCAGTTTTGCGTCGAAAGGCTTCTTGTGCGATCGCTTTTAAAGCATCAGCGTGAAACTCTAAACGAACATTGTCCATTTTCAGCAATTTCTGGTACTGCTTCACCAAAGCATTGCGAGGTTGTGTCAAGATCGTCATTAATGCTTCTTCGTCTAGAGGCTCGACGGCTGTAATTACAGGCAACCGCCCAATCATCTCCGGAATCAAGCCGAATTTTACCAAATCTCCTGGCTCTAGGTGATTTAGATGTGCTGTTGTCGGTTGTTGAAGCAGTGACGTTTCACTAGATTGCACAAAACCAATTGACTTTTTCCCAATCCGCTGCTCTACTATCTTGTCCAAACCGACAAAGGCACCACCACAGATAAAGAGAATATTGCTCGTGTCAATTTGAATGCATTCTTGATAAGGATGCTTGCGTCCCCCTTGAGGCGGAACATTCACTACTGTTCCTTCCAAAATTTTGAGCAGCGCTTGCTGAACCCCCTCCCCTGAAACATCCCGCGTTATTGAAGGGTTTTCACTTTTGCGAGCGATTTTATCAATTTCGTCAATGTAGATAATCCCTCGCTGAGCTGCTTCAATGTCAAAGTCGGCAATTTGTAGCAGCCGCAATAAAATATTTTCCACATCATCCCCGACATAGCCTGCCTCTGTCAGAGTGGTGGCATCAGCGACGGCAAAGGGAACATCTAACTGACTGGCTAAAGTTTGCGCTAACAAAGTCTTGCCGCAACCCGTGGGACCAATCAACAAGATATTCGACTTAGAGAGCCTCACATTGTCATCAAAGACGTTTTTGCCGCTTTCGTTGGGTTCGGTACTGAGGCGTTTGTAGTGGTTATAAACCGCTACGGAAAGAACTTTTTTCGCTTGATGTTGCCCAATGACATAACTGTCTAACGCTTGCTTGATTTCCGTCGGTTTTTTCAATTGATGCCAAGCTCGCTGTTGAGCATGGGTGGCTTGCTTGGCGGGCGGATCAGCACTCAAGGCGGGTTGAATCGCCGGCTCATGAGAGGAATTGAGCAGTTCCTCATCTAAGATCTCGTTGCACAGTTCCACGCATTCATCACAGATGTAGACGCCAGGACCAGCAATTAATTTGCGTACTTGCTCGGAAGACTTACCGCAAAAAGAACATCTTAGATAGGAGTCGTATTTGGACATATTAAATCTTGGCTATTGGGGTGGTGGCAGCATCTGCTTGCTGTAATTGGTGCTGATGGGAGTTAAAAGCGAACTCAGCTAAAGGAAAAGGGGGTTGTCCTAGATCTGAGGATGAGCTGCTATTTTTAGCGATGAGGGTAGTTGTCCCTGCCGCCTGTGCAGCCCCCTAATGGAGATAACCCAAAAAATCAGTACCAATACCATTCTAAGAACAATCCTCTCGTCCTTTGAGCAGTGGTTGTTGTTGCAGGAATTCTCAATAAAAAAGTGACAGTTATTCTCAACTATAAGATTTTCTTGCAAACGGGACTCGCAAGTAACTATTATTGTCAATAATGGGTTTTTTTTGAGAGGGTTATTATGCCTCCCTATACAGCCGCTTCACTCAAAGCCGAACTCAATTCCAGAGGTTGGCGGTTGACACCGCAACGGGAAACGATTTTGCACGTCTTTCAAAATCTGCCCAGAGGAAACCATCTGAGTGCTGAGGAACTCTACAATCTGCTACAGCAGCGTGGAGAAGCTATTAGTCTATCCACCATCTACCGCAGCGTCAAGTTAATGTCCCGGATGGGCATTTTGCGAGAACTAGAATTGGCAGAAGGACACAAGCATTACGAACTTAATCAGCCGTTCCCCAATCATCACCATCATCTCGTTTGCATTCAGTGCAACCGAACGATTGAATTCAAGAATGACTCCATTTTGAAACAAGGAATGAAGCATGTGGAGAAAGAGGGTTTACAGTTGATTGACTGCCAGCTAACCATTCATACCATTTGCCCAGAGGCGGTACGAATGGGATGGCCTTCTGCACTTCCTAGTAATTGGTGTTGCACTAGAGCGATTGCTCATGGACTGAGCCTTGAGCATGACAGCAAACATGGAATTGAGTAGGAGGAAATGCGTATCCCAACAAAAGCGTGCAGCTAACACGTTTCTTATGCTTTATCTGTTACTTTATCTGTGCCCCCTTTTCTCAAGAGCCAACAGCCGGAGCTTCTTTTACTCCACTGTTGGCTCTTGCATAGGGTATTCAGCTTAAAAGGCAAACTCAGGGAAATGCTGTAATTCACGCTGAATTCTGGAGGTAGAATTCGCTTCAAAATTCCCTATATCAGGTTGTGAGTTCCTCACTGGATGGAAACGGGAAGCATCCCTCGCATTTTGCGAATCGTGTTGATACAAGCCGTACAGTCACAACCAAAACGCTGAATAGCGGCATCGCTCTCTTCTTCTGTAAAATTGAGTAGTGGCGTCTCTGATGGTGAGTCTAGTTGCTCCTGGGGAATCGCTGTGGTGTCGATTCTCGTGGGATTGTTGGCACAGGCACAGAGATTATCACGACTCTGTGGAGTGAATGACTCAGAGAAACCCTCATTTTGGGAAACTCCTAGTTCGGCGGCGCGAGTAGGCTGAAGTGTTAGGAGCATAAACAGCATTGAGCTTAAAACAGTACTACTGGACAGCAACATTAGTCCAATCTTATTCATGACTCACTCCGTTAAACCCATATGCATAGATAGATTAACTAATTTAAGGATTCTCTTCAATAGCTGACACTGAAGAATGGGGTGATAAAGCGTAAATTTTAAGCATTTCTTTTTTTATCGCTAAGCTTTGGTTAGAGCAAGTGAACTCACTTCGCAACCGCTCTTAAAGTAAAAAATGGGACGAACGAAGAGTACGCCCCACCTTTTCCCGATTGTCTGAATGCCTAAATTCGCTGAAATGAAGATTAACTGATTACTTCATCTTCGCTTGTGCTTTAGCCTGCTCCATTGCGAGTTCTTTGATTGCCTGATAGGAGCTAATGTTGGAAGCGCCCTCGATCGCTTTAACTGCTAAATCTTGAACTTGTTTTAGCGCCGCATCCAATTGTTTCGAGAGGGTTTGAATTCGTGCTTCCTGGTTTTGGATGGTTTGTTCCAAGGATTGAATTCTCAGCTCGTAGAACCGCTTATTGCCTTCTAATTCTTTCTTCTGCAATTCTTCCTTCACAGTAACTTGCTTCTTGGCAATGCCCTCCCCTTCGGCTTTTGCCTTTTTGATAGCAGTTTCCCTTTCCTTATCGAACTCTTCAACCTTAGTTTTCAATTCTTCAAATTTCTGTTCGCGTTCTGCGATCGCTTTTTCCCGCTCAGCCCATTTTTTCTCTTGTCCTTGTTTAGTTTCTTCCAGTTGCTTGTACAAACTTTTTTGCTTTTGCTCGTAATTATCTCGATTTAAGCTACGTCTGAGTTCTAACTCATATGCATATTCCTCTGCTTCTCGCTGGCGAGATTTGCTCTGCTCGTCATTCCGTTCTTTAACTGAGCGCTTGTGTTCTTCTTGTTCTTTGTCCCAAGCTTTTCTCAATTCCTGAATTTCTTGCTCTAATGCTTCTCGTCTTTGACGGAATTCTGCTTCAAAAGTCTTCGAGCTATTTTCATAGCTTTCAATTAAAGTATCTAGAGTGTCCTCTTTGATTTTTCCTAAGTTATGCAGTTCTTTGAGTTGCTGACTTTCTTCGGTTACAGAACGCCGAATTTCTTCCAATTTAGCGGCTTCTGAAGTCAATTTTTCAGATAACTCACTAACAGCACTACCAAATCCTGCTTGGAGTTTGACAATACTGTCAATGGTATAGCCCATTTTATCAGAAACAACTAAACTCTGGTTCATTTTAGCTACGGGTTGTTGAGGTAGATTACTAGAAACATTAGGAGATCTATCTTTATTTTCTTTCTGAAGTTGCTTGAGTTGTGCCTCTACAGACTTTTTTTCTTGAATTAATTCCTCATAAGCTTCTAGAATTTCGGCTTTAGTGTTTCTGTCGCTTGGTTTTTTTGCCATGAAACAAACCTCAAGTGATAGGGGTTGAAGGGTAAAAGTTAGAAATTTGCTGGTTAGCAAGGCGAACTGCTTATAAGATCAGTTTGTTTTTTCTGACTGATTTTCAAAATTAAGCTTGCTCACCTTTCAATTATTGGTTTTTTAGATTTTATTGAGAATTGGTCATTGAGGAACTTTCAAATGCCTTCATTGCTAAAGCCTGTGCTTGTTTCATTGTTTCTTGAAGCTGGTTCGATAGATTTTCAATTTGTTCAATTTGCTTCTGGATATTTTGCTCTAAGGATTGAATTTTGAAGTCATAGCTTTGCTTTGTCGATTCCCACTCTTTCTCAAGTAATTCTGCTCTGACTTTAGCTTCTTGATGAACATCTTTAATTGCCTCTTCTCTAGCTTTTTTCACTGCTTCATCAAGTTCAGTGGGAAAAGCTTTAACTTTTTTGTCATATTCTTCAAAGAGGGGTTGGCGTTCTGCCATGAGTTTTTCCCGTTCAGACCATTGTTTCTCTTTTTCTTGACTGGCTTCTTGGAGTTCCCGCTCTTGGTTACGTTTCAGTTCCTCGTACTCATCGATTTCAATTTTACGTTGACGTTCTAATTGGTATTGATAGTCCGTTTCTTGACGCTGTCGTTCTTTAATTAAGAGTTCGTTTTGTTCTTGGACAGAATTTTCAAATTCTTCTTGGTCTTTTTCCCAGAGTTTACGCTTTTGAGCCATATCTTGTTCGATGGCTGCCCGTTGATTGGCTGTATTTTCCTCCAAGGTTTTCAATTTTTCTTGATGTTCTTGAGTAATCAGGTGTAGAGTATCAGCGACAATTCGGATTTGCTGAAGCTCTTGTAATTGTTGAGTTTCAACATTAATCGCAAGCTTTAATTCGTCAAGTTTAGAAGACTCTTGGGCTAATTTTTCTGAAAGTCCATTAATAATGCTGCCAAACTCTAGCTGTAAATCAGCGAGTCCTTTGACAATGCTATCGATTGTATAAGTAGAGGCTATTTCTAGAATTTGTTTGTTCTTTTCTTTCTCAGCTTCCTCTTCTTTGGTGGCAATTCTGGAGTCAATTTTTTGACGATCTGCAAGAATTTGCTGAAAGGCTTTGAAAATCTGTTCTTTGGTGTCTTTCGTTGCAACCATGAATATTCTCCTTACACGATATGTGATTCAAGGGTAAATGGTGCCAAGTGGTTCTAAATTTTTAGCACCTACTCAAACTCATGCTTTTATAGCGATTAAGCAACTCAATCAAGTACATTTTGACTTTCCTAACTCTCTGATTAATTAGGGGAACTGGCTCACACCGACTTGCAAAGTAATGTAGGTAAGCATTGCTGCACTTAATTTCTTTGTTTAACTACATGAGTAAGTTCTTATTTTCCAGACGTTTTCCCAAGAATTTTGATTTGAATTTGTGAATTTTGGGAAACCTATTTAGCTAAAGCTTGAAGGTTATATTTTTGACAGTAGATTTAATAGTTAGAGAGGAAAAATCTAAATCAAAAAATGCGAAAATATCCCTTCACCCATTCCCTCAAAAACTGTTTTTAAGGAGTTGGGTGATTCGATTTTAGATTTTGGATGCGAGGATTTTGGATTGACTCCATGCCTGTTAGCGCAAGTGGGCACTCCAAAGGAGCGACAGCTTGGGGGCTTGTATTCAGCGTTGAACTTGGTCAATCAAAAAAACTAAAGATTGGAAAATTTGCTGACTCACTTCACGATTAATCAATCAAGCAAAGCCCTCCAATATTAGGCGTATTTTCTACAGTTGAGTCTTCGGTGTCACCTAATACTTGCTTCTTGAGTAGAACAAGTGTTCTATTGAACTATACTCAAGTTCAGGGGCGCTCGTCAAGGGGATAGGGAGGGCGATCGCAGAATCTTGATATTGTGGAGTATTGTGGAACGATCGCTCAGCTTTCCTCAATTGCGCCTAATGCTTTGAGCGTTGCGATCGCTCCTGGCGTTATTCCCGTAACGCCTGTAATATTCATTCCCTCATACGGGCGATCGGCTCTAAGCGTTGTCAGGCATTCGCCTGTACTCACATCCCATAATTTAATGGTTTCATCGGCACTACCACTGGCGAGTATCGTGCCGTCAGGATTAAAGGCAATGGATCGGATAGAATCGACATGACCCTGCAAAGTTTTTTGGCATTGACCCGTGTAGACATCCCACAGCTTCACGGTTTGGTCGCTACTCGCACTAGCAAGGATTGTGCCATCTGGACTAAAAGCAACTGACAACACTGAGTTTGCATGACCTTGCAAGGTTTTTTGGCATTGTCCTGTGCGAACATCCCACAGTTTCACAGTTTGGTCGGTACTGCCACTGGCAAGGATTTCTCCATCAGGACTGAAGGCAACAGACCTGACCCAATTGCTATGCTCTGACAAGGTTTTCAAACTTTGACCAGTAGACACATCCCATAGTCTCACAGTGCGATCGCTACTTGCACTAGCAATAATCGTGCCATCTGGACTAAAGGCGACTGACCATACAATACCGGTATGCCCCACCAATGTTTTGATGCATTGCCCTGTGGCTACGTCCCATAGCTGAATGCTCGGATTTTCACCCCCACTCACCATTGTCATCCCATCAGGACTCCAATCCACTGACCACATCCAAACCAGTTTCCCCGACAACGTTCGCGAAACTTGGCCTGTATTGATGTTCCAAAACTTAATCGTTTCATCTTCACTGCTACTGACAAGCATTTGACTATCAGGACTCCAAGCCAATGACCATACCTGGCTGGTATGTCCTGGCAACGTTTTCCAGCATTGTCCTGTATTGGTGTTCCAAAGCCTGATCTTTTGGTCGTGACTGCCAGCAGCCAGGAATTGACCATCGGGACTCCATGCGATCGCCCATACGGAGTTAGTATATCCCTGCAACATTCTCAAGGCTTGTCCTGTATGCCTGTCCCAGATGCGAATTGTTTGGTCTTCAGAACCCGTAGCAATCATCGTACTATCGGGACTCCATGTTACTGACCACAATCCATTCGTATGGTCTGACAAAACTCTCAAAGCTTGACCCGTACTTTTATCCCACAGCCGCAAGGTTCGGTCTTCAGAGGCACTAGCGATGACGCTGCCATCAGGACTCCATGCTACCGACCAAACCCATTGGGTATGACCCTGCCAGGATGACAAGATTTGACCTGTAGATACATCCCATAGCTTCACAGTTCCATCTGCACCGCTAGTGGCAAGAATTTGACCGTCGGGACTCCATGCAACGGATAATACTGAATGAGTATGTCCCTGCAAAATTTGCCAAGTTTGACCGACAGACACACCCCATAACCTCACTGTTCGGTCGTGACTAACACTAGCCAGAGTTTGACCATCGGGACTCCATGCGACTGACCAGATTTGATCGGTGTGCCCTTGTAATATCCTGAAAGTTTGAGCAGTACATACATCCCATAACCGTACAGTTTTGTCCGCACTACTACTGGCTAACGTTTTACCATCCGGACTGAACTTAACTGACCAAACCTGACTGGTATGCCCTAATAATGTTTGCAACAGTTTACCCGTAGAAACATCCCAAAGTCTTACGGTTTGGTCTTCAGAGCTACTGGCTAAGGTTTGCCCATCAGGACTCCATGCTACCGACCAAACCCAATCGGTGTGTCCTCTCAATGTCAAAATCGGTTGACCATCGGCAACTTGCCAAAGGCGAATTTCGCCATTGCTATCTCCTGCTGCTAACAACTTGCCATCTGGACTAAAGGCAACACAGAAAATACTCCCAAAGGTTTGAGTAAAAACAGACTTAGATAGATCGGAGTGAGCAAAGTTAACGCGATGCAGCTCGATATTCGGGAGATAGGCTTGCTGAATTGGCATTTGAGAAAAGTCGTAGTCACTCAAGTCAATTTGGAGATGGCACAGCAAGTTGAGGAGGTTGCCGCCACTGTACCCGGCATGAATATTAGGCTCTATTTGATGGAGTTGACTCAGGAGTTGTTTGAGTTGGTTTTCGACGTTTTGTTTAGAGCCAAATTGATTCAGCAGTTGCGTGGTGAGGGGTTCTAGGATTGTTCGGATTTGGGTTTGTCGAATGAATTCTTTTGCCGTTGCTTTGATCAAAGCATGCGTTCGGAACAGAGTAATGGGGTGTTGATTAGATCCGATTTCCTCATTGATCTGCTCGATTAATTGTTCCGTCATGTACTCCATGACTACAGGCTGCTGCGTAAAGCCAACTGTACTTTGCTTCCCTGGTGTCGGTGTGGACTTTTCAATTAGCGATCGCCAAACTAACGATTCCAGCGCTTCTAGCAACTTGGGTTTGGGTATCGGCGGAATCATATCTGCCTGCAATTGGGCGATCGAAGTCCAATCTCGATTGATTGCCAGCCAGTACATTAACTGCTTTTCTAGCTCAGACAATCGTTCAAATTGCTGGTTAAGAAGGCGACGAATGCCATTAAAAACAGGTGCATCTTCTGCTAAGAATTCCGCGATATTCCCCTCAAATAAATCTTTGATTGAGGTTGCAACAATCTTTAAGGCTAAGGGATTTCCGCCGTAAAGCTTATTCAATTGTTGTTTTTCTTGAGTTGAACCGACAAGTCCTTTTGCTTCTAAAAGTGCTTGGGCATCGTCTTTCAAACCCGTTAGAGGGAGCGATCGCACGGGTAACATTTCCCCTTCTAGGGCAGCCACTTCTCCTGGCTTCTCGCGACTGGTGAGGACTACACAACTTTGGTGAGATACCTCTCCAATTTGCCGCAGCAGTTCACCATAGCTTTCATAACCTTTACGGTAGTGTCCGGCAGCTCCACCACTTTGTAAGATAGTCTCTAAATTATCCAGTACGAGCAAACAGCGGTGCTGACGGAGGTAATGTATCAATCGGGAAATACAACCTTGTACCGTGTCAGGAAGATAAGCATCTTGCTGACGGGAAAGAAACTGGATGATAGTTAGCAGTTCCTCCAGAGGGGGGGCATTCCGCAGACTTCGCCACACTACAAATTCAAAGTGTTCTTGCAACTGCTGTGCTAGTTTAACCGATAAAGCGGTTTTGCCAATTCCGCCCATTCCCAGCAGTACCACGAGTCGGCAGCGTTCAGTTACAATCCATTGCTCTAGCAGCGCCAGTTCAGCAGTACGTCCGTAGAAGATAGAGACATCGATCGCTTCACCCCAGTCTGTTTGATTTTGAATTTTTTGTGGCTTTTCCTGCTTGAGGGCAACCGCAGGAGTATTACCGCTATTTTGAGTGTTCTGCTCTTCTGCTTGAGTATCCGGTTGAGTATAGTCGCCTCGTTCTAGCTGTAAACCGAAGGCAGCAAAAAAAGCATCCAGGGTTTGTTTATCGACTCCAATCTGAGCATCTAGCACCTTTGTGACAGTACTCAGCGAGAGTCTGGTGCGATCGCTTAATTCTTCAAGGGTGTAGCGATCACCATAGTTATCTTGAATTTCCGCTTGTCGTCTGGCTGAAGAGAGCTTCTGCTGTCCCTGAACAGAAAGCACTACTCCGCGCCTGCGTTTAGGCTTTTGCGACTTCTTGGAGGAATTAATGAGAGACAAACCCGTGTCCTTAATAGGTTCTAGATTTTGTAAGTTAATTCCAACTTAAGAGCGTGTCAAGCCTGTAATCCCTGACTAGCAAGCGATCGCGGGGATTGTGAGGAGTCCTGTTTAAGTTAATGCCAAACTTGTTTATTTTCTCTGGTTTCTTCCTGCCTAAATTCCGAAACTAAAGTAAGTTGAGTACGCCAGAAAACAACACTGCTTCACTCCTCTAAATACCTTGCATTCAGGCATTAAACCCCGTGATTCACCACATTTCCCTTCCTGCGAGAGACCCTTATCATGTTGCCAACGTGCTAGCTGAAATTGTGAACGGATGGGTCGCACCCTTCCCCCCCAACATCAACAGCTATGTTGTCATAGCAGGCGACGAATATGGCACCCTGATCGAAATTTACCCTCTGAGTAGCGAGATTATGCCCGGTCACGGTACTGATCAAGCTACTTTTTGCCAAAACGCTCATCCTTACGCCTACACAGCTATTCATGCCGCGATTTCTATACCTATCGATCAAGAAGCGATCGAACAGATTGGAACTCGTGAAGGTTGGCGCGTGTTGCCATGCAACCGAGATGGTTTGTTTGACGTAATTGAGTTCTGGGTCGAGAATCGGCTGATGCTGGAGCTATTAACGCCTGCGATCGCTCCTCAATACCTCACAGCCATGAAATTCCAAAATTTAGAGCTGTTGATGGCTGAACTCTCGAACACAAAAGTCAGGACATAACTTACAGCAGCAATTACTCTTCCTCTCCTACCTTCGATCGCATCACCCAAGTTCAGGGACGTACATCTCATGATTTCCATCCGAGAGCTTGTTAAACAAACACTAAAAACCGGTTATTTGACCCTTGCCGCAGAAGAACAACTGCGATCGCTTCTCCGCACTCAATACACCAAAGAAGACTTAGCTGCCTTTATACAGTTGCAGCAAGCCGCGATGAACGGCTGGGTTAAACAAGAGTCTCGTGAATTATGGCGTCGTACATCAGCTGTTGCAGACTCTCAAAGAGTACCTCTTACTCAGTAAATTACGGCAAAGGGTTACTCTTGCCTAAGTTAAATACTGAGCTGTCAACCTTAAAAATTAAAGGCAACAGGGAATGGGGAACAGGGAACAGTGCAGGTCTTGCGTTGGGGATTTATATGATATCCGGCTAATTACCCTTAAGAAAAATCTCTCCGCGTCCCCGTGTCCCCGTGTCCCCGTGTCATTCCTAACTATGGGTGTTTAACCGGACATGATATTAAACCCCTCCCCAGACAGACCACTCGCTTAGTGGGGGCTTGAGACCCTGTGCCAGGGGAATTTTGGCAACAATAGGGAACTGCTCGTTCCCTCGCTATTCCCTATTCCCTGTTCCCTTTTTGGTCAACTTATGAGCATCAGCAACCCAGTTAAGATTACTGAAATTCAAGACTTTTTGCACAAGCTAAAAAAGCTGGACTTAGGATTAATCGCTCATCAGCTATTACATCATGGTTGGACTCATCAACAAGCAATGCGTGCGATTAGCTGCTACAAAATGTTCTTATCTTTAGCTTACCTACATCCCCACATTCCGCTTGTTCCCACTCAGGAAATCGACTGGGTTTGGCACTGCCATATTTTACATACACGCAAATATCGTCAAGATTGTCAAATGCTGTTTGGTCGCTTCATTGACCACGAACCTGATGGTGAGTTTTGGGAGCAGGGAGAACCACTTTCGTTAGAGATTGCTTTTGATCAAACTCAAGCACTCTTCGAGCATTATTTTGGTAAATCTGTATTAGAAAGTACAGACTTTGAACAACTGGACAAACTCGAACTCACGGAAAATCCATCTCAACAATATAATTCTTGCGAAGCGGCGTATCTGTGCTTTCAGCGTAGTGCTTGTGGCAGACCAATAAACAACTTAGTGTAGGAAGGCAGGAGGCATAAGGCAGAAGGCAAGAGGCAGAAGACAAAAGAAAATAAAGCTTATACAGTAGGCTTTTTAGCTTTTATTAACTAGTAAGTTATTTCTACCACGCTGTACTAGTGAGAAAATTGGTAGGGTGGGCAATGCCCACCCGGCTTCAGACCATGCCATTCTTAATTAATTCGGTGGATCGAAGCGATTAACTAAGGCGGCGACTGCAATCATCGGTAAGCCAATCAACAAGCAAAGCAACCATTGATTAATGTTCAAAGGTGCTGTATTAAACAAGCGATTCATCAAGCTCCACTGGCTGAAGACAACTTGCAGTATTACAGTACAGACGATACCAATCCCAATGGCTTTAGCATCACTAATCTGGGTAACTCTGCCACGAACTTTATTGATGAGTGAGCTTCCCAATTGGCTGATACTCAAAAGATAAAAAATTCTGCCTGCAACTAAGGCTTGGATGGCCATTGTCCGAGCTAAATCGATATTTCCTGTGGTGGATTCAATCCATTCAAAGACACCAAAAATCAAAATCCAGTTAAAGACAGAGATAACGACAATTCGCTTTAACAGGTTGTTGGATAGTAGCCGTTCATTAGGGTTACGGGGTGGGCGTCGCATCACCTGTTCTGACTTTGGCTCAAAGGCTAACGGTACTGTCATGGCGATGGAATTTACCATATTCAACCAAAGCACTTGTAGCGCCAAAATCGGCAATGCTCTAGCGAGTAACACGCTAATTAAAATCGTCATGGATTCCCCACCATTCACTGGGAGAATAAATGCGATCGCTTTCAACAAATTCCGATAAACAGTCCGCCCTTCTTCAACTGCCGCTTCAATTGAAGCAAAGTTATCATCCGTCAAAATCATATCAGCCGCTTCTTTGGCAACTTCAGTGCCAGCCTTACCCATGGCAATGCCAATATCAGCTTGCTTGAGTGCGGGGGCATCATTCACCCCATCTCCTGTCATAGCGACGATTTCGCCTTTGGATTGAAGGGCTTCAACTAAACGCAGTTTCTGTTCAGGGGCAACACGGGCAAACACAGTACCATCTTCTACCGAAGTCGCCAGTGTTTGTTGATCCATTTGGGTGAGTTGTTGCCCTGTAAAAGCAAGAACTTCCCCATCCTTTCTCAATCCCATTTGAGCAGCAATGGCTCTTGCGGTTACGGCATGATCGCCCGTAATCATCTTGACTTGAATGCCTGCATTCTGACAAGCTTGTACAGCTTTTATCGCTTCCTCGCGAGGGGGATCGATCATTCCCTGCAAGCCGATGAAAATCAAACCTTGCTCAATATCCTCATGTTCCAACGAATTGCGATCGCGAGATACCAGTTTCTTCGCAAATGCCAGCACCCGTAACCCCTGATGAGCCATGGCATCAACTTCCTGATGCACAATTTCTGGATCGATAGCAACCACATCTCCCTGCTCATCCAGCCGCTTATGGCATCGCGACAGTAGCGCCTCTACTGAGCCTTTAACGTAAATAATATTGGATTGAGAACTCTCCCTCGCACCACGGCTTTCATGCAACGTTGCCATGTATTGAAACTCAGACTCAAAGGGAATGGTATCAATTCTGGGCATTTCCCGTTCTAAGTCTGATAACTTGAATCCCGCTTTCCTGGCAACTGTAATTAACGCCCCCTCAGTTGGATCACCCACAACATTCCATCCGCCCTCTTTTTCTTCTAGGTGAGAGTCATTGCATAAAAGTCCGGCAATCAGGCAGTCTTGAACAACAGGCGCATGACTTAAATCAACAGGAGTTTCATTGAGTACAATTTCCCCTTCCGGAGAGTAACCTACACCCTTGACTCCATAGTGTTGCCCCCCAGCATAAATCGCCTGCACCGTCATCTGATTTTCCGTTAAAGTGCCCGTTTTATCCGAGCAAATAACGGTGGCACCCCCCAATGTTTCCACTGCTGGTAACTTCCGAACGATCGCATGACGGCGTGCCATTCGGGAAACGCCAATTGCTAGGGTGATGGTGACAACAGCAGGTAATCCTTCAGGAATCGCACTCACGGCTAACGCGACAGCTGCCTCAAACATGGTTACCCAAGATTGCCCGCGCCCTAACCCAATGGCAAAGGTTAGCGCCGCTACTCCCAGAATGATGTAGAGTAAAGTCCGACTAAACTTGTCAAATTTACGAGTTAATGGAGTTGTGAGGTTCGTTTGTTCCTCCATCAACTGAGAAATTCGCCCGGTTTCCGTTTCCTTTGCGATCGCAACAACGATACCCTTTCCTTGTCCAAAGGTAACGAAACTCCCCGCATAAGCCATATTCGTTCGCTCAGCTAAAGGGGCGTCTGGCTCAAGCGGTTGGGTGCTTTTTTCTACAGCAACGGATTCCCCTGTAAGGGCAGATTCATTCACTTGCAGGTTACGCGCCTTAATCAGTCGCAAATCTGCTGGCACTTTGTCACCCGAAGTGAGAAATACCACATCCCCTGGTACTAACTCAGTGGAGGAAATGTTTACCTTTTGTCCATCCCGGAGCAGGGTAGCATCCGTTTGCACAGAAGAAGCTAAGGCTGCGATCGCACTTTCGGCTTTGGATTCTTGCACAAATCCGATAATCGCATTAATTAGAGTAACACCCCAGATGACCCAAGCGTTTACCCATTCTCCCAGGAATGCTTTAACCGTTCCTGCAATCAGCAAAATGTAGAGCAGGGGTTGATGAAATTGCAAGAGAAACCGCACTATCGGGCTTTTTCCCGGTTTCCCTTTCAGTTCATTAGCACCATAACGCTCTTGACGTTTGGTAGCTTCAGCAGATGTCAAACCCGTTTCTAGATTGCTATCTAACTGCCGAGAGACTTCCTGTGCTGACAACTGATGCCATTGCTGTGAATTGAGGTTCTCCTTTACTGTTGCTGTCATATGATTTATTCAAAGCCTTACCCTGGCAGTAAATTAAAACTAAAATGTCTTAAAAGAAATTCGCTCCCTTAGCAGGTTACGAAGAATACCGATGTAGAAAAGGTCAAGTTACAAGAGCTTTAATTCGGAATTGTGTTAGCGTGACGCGTAGCGATAGCGACGTAGGAACTCTATTCGGGGCGAAGTCCATTCCGAATTATTTTGGTAATCTGCTCGCTTTCCTACTCCTTCAGTTTAATGAGCCAATGTGACGCAAAAATGATGGCTACAATTGGGTATACCAATATCAAGGGCAGTACAATTGATGCCACTGAATGCAGCTATTTCATTCTCCTGAAGTGCTATCCAACAGGAGAATGGTTTTGTCTATCTAGTTTTGAAGGGTCTAACACTTACTCTTTAGACCGCTCGACGGGAGAACATATTCCAAAGCCAAATCGCAATTATTGCTCCCAAAATCGCGACAATGATGCCCGGAATACTCAATGTAGTTGCGGTCAGTTGTAATGTTCCCGTTCGCAGCAATGTCATTAAAGTACCGCCGATAAAGGCTCCCACAATACCTAACAACATTGTCGCAAGAATACCACCGCCTTGACGACCTGGGTATATAGCTTTGGCGATCGCTCCTGCTATCAGTCCTAAAATTATCCATGCTATCAGGTTTATCATAAGTCACCTTCCTCAACTTCTCATCTACCTCTACAAGATAATGGCTAAATTCCATTTTTTTGCTCAAACCATAGGCATAAATTCGATGTTAAATCTTGGACTTAGATAGAGATTTTTTAAAGATTTATGATGATTTAGTCTTCTGTCATTTTTGAGTCACATTTGTTTGATAGGGCAATAAACAGAAGGGCTATTGGCAATAAATTATGGACATCAAGCCAAGAATTGAGGATACAGTTTAGCTCAAAATTCAGATTTTTTTGAGTAAAATTAATGCAAAATATTAGGATAGGAGGTGTGAAAATGAAATCCTTTCGTTATCAACAAATTCAGTTGATTTTTATGGCTGTTGTTTTAATTAGCCTTGTTTCATTAACTGCCTGTAGTCCAGCTTTAGATAATTCTACTGCTGACTCTAGGCAAAATTCCGAAACTATTGTCAAAGAAACACTCAAACCGGACACTTTACCTGATGCTGTTGCCCAGGCAGTTTTACAGGATGCCTCTCGGCGATCGAATCGATCCCAAAACGAGCTACGTATTGTGAGCGCTGAACCCCGTAATTGGCCTGATGGTTGTTTGGGTCTGGCTTCTTCCGATACATTCTGCACCCAGGTGGTAGTTTCTGGTTGGGAAGTAACGGCTGAAGGTGGGCAACAAAATTTTGTCTATCGCACTAATGATTCGGGTTCTCTTGTCAAGATAGTAAAGAAATAAACGCTGGTTGATTGTCACTTTTTCGTCACATTTATTCAGTACACTAAAAGCTGTAGGGGTTTAAGCAAGCCTCTTACCCAAACAAGTGACAACCCGCTTAGCTCTACTAGGTGGGTCTTTTTTAATTTCTATGGAAAGAAAAATTATTCATTAATTGTAAATTCAATCTTTTACTTGGTAACGCACCAACTTCCTAACCTCTGCCCGAGATAGTCCGAGTTCTTGAGCAATATTAGTTTCCACTTGATTGAATTCTGTTACAGGGAACTCAAATTCTAACGTTTTGAGGGTAGATTCGGCTGTTTTTAGCTCGACTTTCGTTACTCCTTCGCTCTTATCAATTTCTGCTGTGATTACCAGAACTGTGACTGATAGCTGCACTTTTCGTTGTGCATTTGCTTGCAGTGTATTGACTGTTGAATAGGGCCGACTTAATACTTGCTCCGTTAACAGGCTACCTGTCAACCAAAAGCCAACTCCTAACAAGGGTAGAGGTAACCAAAATTCTAGCCATAGAACATTTAAGGCTTTACACCAGCGAGGTAAGGACATAAAGCAATGTAGCGAAATTAAGAAACGTGCGAGAGTCAGACTTGAGTAATTCTGAGTGCGGCTATCTTCTCATAGTTACGCCAATAAAGCAACTTCAGAATCGTACTACTGGAGGAGGTTTTAGGCAACATGATGGCTTTATTGTAGGCTAGAGTTCAGGAAACTTGAACGTCATTCTATGCGGATATTATTAGCAGAAGACGACCCAGCACAACTGAATCCAATCCAGACGGTTTTGTCGAAAGCCGGACATATTGTTGATGGCGTTCAAGATGGAGAAACTGCTCAATGGCTTTTTTCCCAGAGAGACTATGACTTGTTGATTTTAGACTGGATGCTGCCAGATATTAGTGGCATTAGCCTTTGTCGTCAGTACCGACAAGCAGGTAAAACGGCACCTGTACTGATTTTGACGGCTAAGGACACTACGGCAGATAAGGTAACGGGATTGGATGCTGGGGCCGATGACTATCTGGTTAAACCGACAGATATGATAGAACTCTTAGCTAGAGTCAGAGCGTTGGGACGGCGATCGCCTTTGTGGTTAGGAGACACTCTCCGCCTTGCTGATTTAGAACTGCACCTAAATAGCCTTACTGTGGAACGATCTCAGGAAAAGGTCAAATTATCCAGTCAGGAATCTCAGTTGCTCGAGTTTTTCCTGCGCCACCCCCGTCAGATTTTAAGTCGCGATCAAATTGAACAGGCTTTATGGGAGTGGGGAACTGAACCAGAAAGTAATGCAATCACCACGTTGATACGCCGATTGCGGCAGCGTTTACAAGTTGTGGGTGCGGCCGATTGGATTGAAACGGTTTACGGTATGGGGTATCGCTTCAATTCTCCAGAAACATAAACCATTAAAAATATTGGTTAATTAATCATTTTTCCCTTTTCCTTTGCTCATGTTTAATCGTAGCCGTCGCAATCTGGCACGTTGGTTTACCCTATCGATGGGTAGCATTCTGATTGTCTTTGCAGGTGTAATCTACTACCAGAAAGTCAATGACGAGCTAGAAACATTGGATCGATTACTCTATACCAAGACTAGGGTAATGGCAGCAAGCGTACAATATGAATTTGCTCAAGATCAATGGCAGGTAAATCTGGAACATGTCCCCCTCTTGGGAAACAATGCCTCTGTGTTGGCCAGTGAAGTTGTTTATGCACGTTGGTATGATGCCGACGGAAAACTTTTACAATTTTTCGGCTTGCCTCCAACAGAACCATTAGTAGTAGTAGATGAATTTTTGACGCTCAAGACGACTCATGACTCTATCGAGGCAATGCCAAACGGAGTCTGGCTGCGTCAAGTGACTCTACCGGTGGAGCAAGCTGAGACAGTGATTGGTTATCTTCAAGTTGCGACTGCGATGACTCCTGTGCAAGAGGCTGTGAGGGAATTTCTGCTGTTATTGACGCTTTCTGTACCTGTGGCTTTAGGCGTGATTGGTTTTACAGGTTGGTTCTTGGGAGGATTGGCAATGCAGCCGATCCATCAAGCCTACGAACAGTTGCAACGCTTTACCGCTAATGCTTCTCATGAATTGCGTACTCCTCTAGCAGCGATTCTCAGCAATGCTCAAGCTGGGTTGCTTTTTCCTGATGAAGATGGTTCCGAGCAACGTTACCGCTTGGAGCAGATTGTGGAAGTTACTAAGTCAATGAGTAATTTAGTCAGTAATTTGTTGCTTTTAGCTCGTCATGCAGGGCGATTAGACCTCGATGCTCAAGTAGAGATTGACTTAACTAACTTATTACAGGAGTTGGCTAATTCTTATGAAAGCCAAGCCATTGCCAAAAATTTGAGTTTGAAGAGCCATTTTTCTCAACCATTAATAGCACTGAAAGCTGATCCAGATTTATTGCGTCAGGCAGTCGGAAACCTTCTGGGTAATGCCTGCAACTATACCCCTGCTGGAGGCATCGTACAATTACACCTGTTTACCCAGTCCCGTTGGGCAGTGATACAGGTCGAAGACAATGGGGTGGGGATTCCT
>CBKWLJ010000118.1:0-20462 GCA_966675205.1 uncultured bacterium | reverse complement strand
CCCAAACGTCATTGACACTCCAAATGACTTCGCTGCTGCTTCGGCACGTTCCACTGCTGCTGGACTCAAATCAGTCGCATGAACCTTGTATCCTCGCGTTGCTAAACCAATGGCTTGTGTTCCAATGCCGCAGGAACAGTCCAATACAGTCAGCGGAAACACCTGCATTTCGCTACGGATGAGTTGGTCGAGTATCTCGGCCTGCCATAATACTGACTGATGCCAATCTGCAAAGATAAGATGGTAGTCACTAGACAGTTGCTCGTAAAAATTCAACACGGAATTCATCACGTCAGGTTTCATCCAATTAAAGTCTTTTGGTTAAACTGGCACGATGGGAAAAGTTGATGTGTTTGCTCTCTTTAACAAAGTCAACTTCTGTGAAATGAAACCACAGATGCACACAGATAGGAAAAATAGATGGGAAGCATCTAGATGAAAGCTTATTTAAGCTTCTCATTGAGGTTGTTTTTCTGCTGCCACTCCCTTTTCAAGATGCCGTATAGCTCTATGTCTTCAAACTTGTCCCATTTCCGTATATGTTGACTGCGGCATCCTTCGTAGTTCATGCCAATCTTCTGCATAACTCGTCCTGATGCAGGATTATGCAAAAAGTGAGCAGCATGAATGCGATGCAATCCTATTTCCTCGAAACCATATCGCAAGACGGCTTTAGCGGCTTCGGTACAGTAACCCTGTCCCCAGTAAGGTTTGCCAATCCAGTATCCCATTTCAGCATTATTATTCTCGTTATCGATACCCAAACCGATGACGCCGCATAGTTCTCCCGTTTTCTGCACAATAATGGCAAAGGCGGTTGGATGAGTGCTAATCCATGCTTCTGCCATGCCATCTTCGTAAGGATGGGGAATTGAAAGTGTCATGGCAGCAACTTCCCTTGCACCTGCTAAGCGTTGTACATCGGGTGCATCGGCTAAGGTAAGAGGACGTAAAGTGAGTCGTTGAGTCTGGATGGTGGATAGATGAGTGTGTTGCTTAACTTCTGATTGGATGGGACGGTATCCACCAAACACAGCAAAGCTGAAATTTTTGTACCAGCAATCAACATCTTGAAATCCTGCTGCTTTCAACCAATCGAGTTGAGCATCAAGGGTTGCCATGCGATCATATGCCATCCGCTCTTTAGCAGCGTGTAACTCTTCATCCGAGATACCCAAAGCACAGACTGAATCGAGCCAGTGTTGGCGATAGCAGCGTTCTATTTCAGGGGTTTTACCCAAAACTTGGTCGGCATTAACAAACATTCCCCCAGGTTGCAAACTCTGGTAAATTCGCTGGTAAAGCTGCTCCTTATTTGCATCCGATAAGTGATGAATAGACAAAGCAGAAATCACGAGATCATACGGTCTTTCCCAATCAGTTTCTAGATAATCCCCAATCAAAATTCTTGGAGATTTCCCCATCTGGCTAAATCGAATCTTCGCCTTCTCCAACATTTCGGTGGCTAAGTCTAGCAGTGTGAACTCTGCATTGGGGAAAACGGCTTGAACTCTAGCCGAATATAGCCCAGTTCCTGCGCCTAAATCGAGGACTTTGATGGGTGCAGTGCGATTAAACGGGATGACTTCAACTGCTGTTTTGTAGAAGTCATCAAAGCAGGGAATAAGGATGCGTCTTAGCTGGTCATAATCAGCAGCGGCTGCGTTAAATGCTTGTTGAATATTCATCCTAATTCATCCTCCCTTCCCCAAACCTTTGTCGATTAATTCACCTCGTAAAACGGTAACGGCTTGTCCGGATAAATAAACGCGTGAAGCGAAGCTATCCCGGAGGGAATCGCTTCCTGTATAGCGCACTTTTACTACACCCCCCCGACTCGATGCCTGATATGCCAAAAACTCATCTTTATTTAAGCGATCGCGCCAAAATGGAGCAAGGCAACAATGAGCCGAGCCAGTTACTGGGTCTTCATCAATACCCACTCCTGGTGCAAAGAAGCGAGAGACAAAATCGTACTCCGAACCCTCGCTAGCCAAACTAGTGACAATGACTCTACCAAAAAACAGTGTTTTGAGTTGCTGGAAATTGGGTTGAATTTGCCGCACTAATTCTTCAGATTCCACTTCCACTAAATAGTCTAAAGAAGTCTTGAATACTGATTTAATCGGTACACCCAAAGCTTGAGAAAGTTCTGGAGGAGCCACAGTTTTTTCTGGACGATTGACGGGAAAATCTAATTCAATCCAATCCTCTAGCCGTTGAGCAATCAGCAACCCACTTTTTGTATAAAAACGAGCAGCTTCATCCGGTGATAGATGACCCTCTGTCCAAAGCACATGAGCACTGGCTAAAGTAGCGTGGCCGCAAAGTGGCACTTCCACCGCAGGCGTAAACCAACGTAAATTGAAGCCATCATCCTGTCGAACGAGAAAAGCCGTCTCGGATAAGTTCATTTCCTGCGCTACATTTTGCATCCAACTATCAGTTTGAGGTGTAGCTAAGACACAAACGGCAGCAGGATTACCCGCAAAAGGAGTGTTGGTGAATGCATCGACTTGAATGATGGTTTGTCCCATGAGATTGCTCCTTCTCAACTGGAAGATATTCTAGGTAATTGATAAAACTTTTAAAACCTGTGTAGCATTTATAGATTAACGTCAGTTTATTTTAAAGATTGTGCGACTGCTTCATCTTATTGGGTGACCCTATCGGGTGACTTTAAATTGCAAATTCTCAATGAAAAGTGGAACAGCTTAGGCAACTATTTTGACTTGCATCTGACGCTCAAAAAACTTCCAAATCTCTTCTGGGGTACTGATATCTGCGTTCGTCAATCCCAGAAACCTCGGAAACTTAAACCGTGGCTGAGGGATGGTGTGTCCCCCTCCATGAACCGTATACAGACTGATTTCTGGTAGCGGGGGGGCATTCCAAGTCATTCGTTCTATCCAAGTCTTGTCCTCATTAAGGTGGGGATAGCGGTACACTTTGGGAGTTTCTGTATAACCCGCAAGTCGGCTAAAGTAGTTAGCAGTTTCTACAGCAGATCGGACAAAACCGCGATCGCTAAGTCCAAACACCGTGACTTTGCCTCCCTCAAATGGGTGCCTTGGGCCAATCCGTTCGCATCACAGTAAAGATAGCGGTTACCATCAAGACCATTAATAATCCGATGAAGCTAAGGAATATTATGCCCGTTATCCAGAGCCATTGCATGAGTTAGTCCTAGTGTTCAATATTCAATATTCGAGAATGTGCAGCTACATCGCTTTTTACTAGATGTGTGATGAATCGCTTGCACAATTATTACAGTAGTTTGATATTGCATATCTGTCGTTACAGAAAACCTCTGAACTTGAGCTGAACTAACCTCTGGAAAACTCAGGTAACTGAGATCAACTCTCTACTTTTTAGATTCTTGTGATACGAGTAGGTTAATGCTAAGTCAAAATAGAGCTAAAATGTCTGTACAAAATATTCAACAATATTGGCAAATTCGCTGTCCCAAATGTGGCTGTTCTAAACCCTTGGAGGAAGTCGGGGGTTTCCGCAGGGGAGCTGCGTCAAGAGGAAAGCGTACCCTTGCTCGTTGTTCAGAGTGCAAGAAGCTACGCTGGGCAATTGTTGAAAACGTGAGTAATCAGAATCTAATGTGACAGTCGCTCGATCGCATAAACACAAATTCTCTTATTCCATCTATCAATCTCCTTCTCGTAGCTCATTCCCACCTTCTCTGCTACTCGTCGTGAAGCCCTATTTTGTGGGTGGATTAACGATACAATCCGTTTCAGCCCAAACTGCTCAAATCCGTAATCACGGCTTGCACTGGCTGCCTCGGTAGCAAATCCACGGTTCCAATACTTCCTTAAAAAGGAATAACCGATTTCGACTTCGTCCTGCCCCTCGACATTTCGTTGCAGCACTAATCCACACTGTCCAACAAACTGTCCTGAATCTTTAAAAATAGCTGCCCAAAGACCATAACCCTGTTGGGAATAACTATCCAGATTCCATTGAATCCATGCTTCTGTTTCTTGACGATTTTTGGTTGCAGGATAGTATCGCATGGCTTCTGAATCGCTGAAAATGCCAAGCAGATTATCGACATCATCAACAGTTAAAGGTTGTAGAACGAGGCGCTGTGTTTCCAGAATCTTCATGTTCTCTTTTCTTGGTCAGTTCCTTTGATTACTTTTGAGGTTTTACCTCACTCTGGAAATCTTTAGTAACGTTAGGGAAGCAGAAAGGCTGTAAGCATTTCCTCTAGCATGAAAAACACGCGATCAAACCTGAAAACGTGGTTAATTTTGAGCTTAACCACGTTCTTATTGCTAATTGTTATTCACTTCGGGCTACCAGCACTCTTCCTTTTGCTACAAGTTCCCTCATTTGTCATTGGCAATGATACCTGGTGGCTACTCGAATGGACGAATACAGCAAGTGGTTCTGGCATTCGGTTCAACCTGATGCCCTTGTTGGCGATCGCCATTTTAGCTGGTTTAGTGGGACTCTGGATTAAGTCGCGCCGTAAGCGTCACTAACTATGCGATATCCTATCGGGTAACACTTCCGGATTATCATCAATTGAGAGGAGAAATTCGATCAAATCAGTCTGGTCTTGAGTTGTAAATCCAGCCTGCCGATCAACCCAATAATTGTGACCGATGCCCTCAACATTCGCCCGTTGCAAGCGTTGATCTGCCCGGTTAGCAGCAACTACATCCTCACGCAAATTACGGTCTATTAATACTCGTAAACTAGCACTTTCATCGGGTTGAATGCCTTTTAACAGCGTCCCTGCCATACCGAGTTGATTGGGAATAGCCACTTTAAAGCCATCTTCACCTTGTTGTAAAGCTTCTGAGCTTGCTGCCACACCTCCATCATGCAGATAAGGGGCAGTCAGATAAAGTCCAATCAAATTAGGGACTTTGAAGCCTCCGGCTGGGTTATTCTGAGCATAAGCTAATTCAATGTCTTCCTGCGGCGTGATATCGGTTGGAAGGGGTAGCACAGGCGGATTGGGGGGTAGGGGGACTGATACACTAGGCGGGTAGGTTTGTGGCGGTACGAAGTTTTCTGCAAAGGCTTTTGACGCTTTTGCTCGTGAGGGTTGAGTCCCAACTTCTTGCTGGGGAATGACATCGTGGTTGGTGAAATAGCGTCCACTGTGACAGTCAATACAACCCGCGCGATCAAATATAGCAGCACCCCGCTTTAATACTTCTATATCTTCAGTCGGCTGATAGGGAGGAGGTGCCAGAGTATTCTGCCACGCTGACATGGCGTTAATTTGTTCGGCTACCAGGTATCCGGGCGACGCTGCCATTAACCCATTCTGCATAAACAGTGAACCTTTGGGGTATTCAGGCATCTCAATCACCTGATTGATGCCAGGGGTTCCGGGTGTTGGGTCGATTTTTTCAAAGAATTCCGATGGTTTTAGTTTCTCTGGCAACCGGAAGTTTGGAGTAGAGGCATTTTGGAACATCGCCCCCAAATACGTCTCGTTATCAATGCCCAACAGTTCTTCACTAGCATCTGCCGTTGTTGAAGGGTCTGCATTTACCCCGAACACTGCATTATTCAAGGTACTTAGTCCGTGGAACCAGCCAATAGAAGCAACCCCACTCCAGCTATAAGGCCATGCACCATGAGTGTAAGAAGACGGAATCTGAGAAGGGTTGTTATTTAAATCACCGTTGGAGGTAAAGTTACCCGGTGGCCAAGCTAAAAAATCGGCATCAACAGCATCCTCCATAGCTTTGATATCCGGTAAACGGGCTTCTTGCCCATTTTTATTAATGTAAGTATGACTACCAGGCTTAACATCATTAGGATTGACATTCGATTGGCGAAATAAAGCTGCGGTATTACTGGCGAAGGCTAGTAGCAATCCCGTATCCACATCGATATTCGGTGCGCCTTCCAAGATGCGTCCATTGTCTGGATCAACAGCGTTATGGCACAGGGCGCAAGTAACACCAACCCGAACTTTGCCTTTGTCGAAGAAGGTGCGAATACCTAAAGGAAAAAGGGAACCTCCAGGCACGTCAAGTCCTGTATTCAGCACGGTGCCTGATTTGAAGGTTTGGTTGCCAAGGGTAATATCTTGGTCTAAAGTAACTTGAAGGTTACTTGTCGGCTTACCTCCTAGAGCTAAAATTGCTTTGCTCAAGCTCCCCAAATTAATCGGCCCATCAAGAATACCTACTAAATCGGTGAATAAATATTCATTGCCGAAGGTTTCGAGGTAAAAGGACTTGCGGCCTAAATTGATGAGTTCCTCTGTGATTTTTACTGCACCATTTTCCGGAGAAAGTTGCTTGCGTCCTTCTTCAGAGGTGAGCAATTCTATAGCTTCTTCTTTGTCAACGGTGTAGCCCAATACATCATAGGAACCAATATCTTTTGGTGGAGACTGAGCCAACAAGGTATAGGTGTTGTATCGCCTCGGTGGTGCTGCGGGAATGGCTAACTCAATTTGGTACGCAAATAAGCCAATGATAAGAATAAATGAAAGCAAAATAATTACAGGTATTGGGCGTAGCCGCATGTTCACCTCACTACTCAATTAATTAAGCTTAATTAGGACAGCTTGGGATGAAACTCTAACTTCTATTCTTAAAATAGGGGTCAGGGAGTCAGGAGCCAGGAGTCAGGAGAGGGAATTTTTCATTGTTTCGTTGTGGGCTTTAGCACATGAGCGTCTCGTATGAAAATAGGAGTCTGGAGAGTCAGGAGTCAGAATTCCGGAGAGGTAGTTTTTCATTCGTTCGTTGTAAACTTGCGTTCATGGGCGTCTAATCTTCAATTAATTCCTAACCAGAAGGAAAGGCACTGAAGAACTCTTTAAGTTTCTAGCAAAACGTTTTAAATAACTTCCTCAACTAGTGGGAATTTATTTAAAGTTGATATGTAATTTTCATCACATTTTCACTTAACTAATTTTCAGCACATTCAGTCAGAGCGTTGAGAGCTTATTAGGATTAGAACGGTATAACTTCCTAATTTACTCACTACAACGCTTGTCTGTATCCAGCATTAAAAATAAATGTGATCTAAAGGTGACAATGATGCAGAGCTATGAATCTACCTTTTGATAGATATAATTTAGCCAATTTATTGACGTGTTTAACTGATCCAACTTAATTACGAATTCTCAATTACGAATTACAAATTTTTAACCTGTTCAAGATTTAGAAATGACAGAGGATAGCTCATTTCAGCAGCAAAACCAAGAATTCCCCGATCGCGGTATTCGTAGAGTAATTCCCCCTGAGCATTAAATAAAAACGTTCCCCCTCGCTGCGTTAAATAAGCTGCATCGGGTACATAAGTCTTCCAATGGCTTAAAACCTCTACCATATTTCGTAGTCGCAGAGTTGCCAGCTCAAAGGGACGCTGAAACCCCTTACCTCCGGCTAAATTGAAGAATGAGCCTTTGAACGGAGGCAAAGGTGCAGCCCTCACCACCTCTTCATCGTCAATCAACTGGGGCGCTTTGCGATCGCCCCGATAACCACGAAACACTTCAGCCAAAGTTCCTGGACTCCCAATCCCTGCACACATCAGCATCAAATTGATCCAGGCGTTTTGAGCCGTCGAGAGGCTCTTAATTTTGAGCGATAACCCTGGATAGAGATCAAGCTTGCGGTGTAGTTCTGCCTTGGGATCGACAAATAGACAATCCGCAGGAAATCCTGTGTACTTACAAAATTGCTGCCCCGATGCGCGATCGCCAATACCCACAGCCCGTATTACCAATCCTTGCCTTTGCAGCCGTTCAGCCTCTCTTTGTAGCCACCAGGCATATTCAAGAGTGTCAAAATCTCCCAGTTGAGACCAAACCAAGACTAACTGCCGAGTGGACAACTCGCAATTGCTCAAGAGTGGCACGATGGCTCCATCACTAACCCGCTGGTATTGAGCCTGCTTGAAGATGGCGTGAGCATCCATAAATGGGTTTATTAAAAGAGAATAGAAGAATCCAGAAAAGATAATACTAGAGATCGCAAGGCTAATAATCAGCAACCAGTAGCTGAACTGTCCCCAAACTTCAGACAACAGCCTCGTCAAATCCTCCGCCACCGCAATCCCTTCTGGGATAATTCCCTCCGGACGCAGGAGTTGTGCCCCTAAAATCAAAAAGCCAATAATCACTAAACCCCTACCAACTACCCCAATAACGGCTGTGGTACTCATGATACGTAACCACTTCTTGAGGCAAGACTTGCGCCAATTATTAATACCAAATCCAGGTTAACTATCCCTTTCTTGATGGGGGTAAGGTAGATGGCAGATGGTAGATGGCTCTAAGGAAAAGAAGACTTAAGCTAAAAAGGGGGTTATTAAGGCGGATTTGGTATAAATCCTTATACTCAGTGACAACGACTGCGGTACTTTCTCCTTGGAGTTATGAGAGTACTGTCGTGTGAAGTCACACCAAAGTAGGGGCATATGGCTATACGCCCTTAGAATTTCTAATCACAAGGCTGCGGTGGGTTCCTTAACCGCCCAAGGTTGCCAGGATTTTTCCTGAACCTCTACATTACCATCTCGGACAGACGCATCCCAACAGGTGCTATCTCCCTCGCGCCAGAAGCGCAAGTCAACCACAGCATCCTTAATTTCGACATCACACAGCGTCAAGTCAGGGAGCCATTCGGGTAAGTGAGGATCGACGTACAGACAACCCTTGGGAGCATCGGCGTGCAACCCCAACATTGCCTGCAAAAGCTGAAACACAGATGCGGCTGCCCACGCTTGCGGGACATTGGCATCTAGGTACGGCACTGGAAAACTTCCGGTTTCTCGCGAGTTGCCTGCGTAAAGTTCCGGCAGGCGATAACTTGCAAAATGAGTTGCTGCCTCGAAAATTCCTTCAGCAACCTGGGCGACCTCTTCAGCAAAACCGTAGCGTTTAAATCCCAAGGCAATAATACTGTTGTCTACAGGCCATACAGAACCGAGGTGGTAGGAGAAGGGATTGTAGGCTGGATTTTGAGTAGATAAGGTGCGAATCCCCCAACCGCTCCACATATCTGGTTTTAAGAGTCGCTTAACAACCCGCTGAGCATGCTCTGGACTCACAATTCCGCTCCACAGGCAGTGACCGGGGTTAGAAGTGATCGTGGTTACAAGTTTTTTGCCGGCATCCAGCGTTAAGCCATAAAAACCGATGTCGTCACACCAGAAGCGCTCTTCAAACTGGGTGCGGAGTTTCGCCGCTTTTGCCCGCAATTCACGGGAGCGATCGCTCTCCCCTAGCGCCTCAAATACTTCTGCCATCCGCAGCCAAGCATCGAAGACGTAGCCCTGTAATTGGCACAATGCCTCTGGTGCTTCCACCTGACTACCATCAGAGTAGACAATCGACTCTCCCGAATCTTTCCACCCCTGATTCTCAATTCCCTCTTCTGAGCAGCTTTTGAACTCCTGAAATCCATCCCTATCCAAATCTCCGTACTCATCAATCCAATCCAAACAACGCAATGCCGTATCGCGGTACTCTCGCAACAGGGAATCACGACCCAACCATTTCCAGGTTTCGTGTAAGGTAATCAGATATAAAGTTGTGGCATCAGCGGTGCCGTAGTAAGGCGAATGGGGAATTTTATTGAAATGGGCGAGTTCCCCTAAGCGAAGTTCGTGCAGAATCTTTCCTGGTTCTTCATCCCGCCAATCATTTACCTTCGTCCCTTGGAGTTGGGCGAGTTTTTTGAGTGCTCCTTCTGCAAAACCGGGATGGACGATCGCATTTTGCAAGCTAGTGATCAAACTATCGCGACCGAAGAGCGCCACAAACTTGGGAACACCAGCGGCAGGTAGCCAAACATCAGGCGCAAAGTCGTAGTCGTACAAGCGCAATGCACCCAAATCTTGCACCGATTGGCGGTATAGACGGGTTACATCATTATTGGAGGAGGAAAGCTTGGTGGCTTCATCCAGCCATAGCCGCTGGCACTCATTGACACCTTGCTCTAACGCTTCTTTATAGCAGCAATCAATCGGCTGGCGAACGTGCTTGTCGTCCTTTAAGGTGTAGTAGCCGCAGGTGTGCCAAGTTTCACCCGGTTCGAGTTCAATCTCGAAGTTAATATAACCGTTAGCAAAGTGGGGCGGGGAACTGTAGTTACGTGGCTGATAACTCAGGCAGCGGTAAAAATCTTCATACTCATAGGAGTTAGAGAATTCATGCTGTTGGTCGTCCCAATGGGTTTCAATTCGCCCCCGCCGCACAAACTTACCTGCCTCAACCTCAAACAGAGGGGAAAAGTCTGAGCGTAATGTGAGCTCTAAGTTAAAACTAACTCGTTCCCTGCTGTGGTTGGTAAGGTCGAGGTCTTCATGAATGCCATCTACTACCGTCCGACTGACAACCAGCGACAAGCTACCCGCCGAAATCGTTCCCTGTTTCGTGACTAACTTAGGATTTTGCAGATAAATCCGCATTGCATAATAGGCTGTTGTCGTGGAGGTTAAACGAACCCAGGATTTCCCGTCAGCTTGGCAGGTGTAGCGGCTCAAAAATCGGGTATCATCGGAAAAAATCCCCAACATGCGATCGGGTTCAATCTGTCCATCCAGGCGAGTGACCATAAAGGTGGAACCATAATTAATTGTCAGGTGTGGGGGACCAACTTGTATTTGCATAATTGTGTTCGATTGCTGAGTGCTATGTACTGATAGTGAGTTGCATGGAGGAGTTCAGGGGGAAGCTTCTCAACAGTCAATAGAGAACCACTGGAGCGAAACTCGTAGGTGTGAACAGTAGACTGAATTGTTGCACCTTCTGGAGGTCGAAAGGATCAGGCAGAGCTTGTAACGCTCCATTAAGAGCTATGTTTCCGATGCGTTATGCTGCATTTGAGGTCGGTGTTTTAGTAAGAGCTGGAAGTACCTTTTCCCCGAATACTTCAATGAATTGCTCTTGTTGGCGATTGACATTATGGAGAATAAGGATGCTAAATCCTAGTTCGATATATTTTTGCAACCACTCGATGTGTTGTTCGGGTTCGGCTGAAA
Organism: uncultured bacterium; assembly: GCA_966675205.1. Taxonomy (GTDB): domain Bacteria; phylum Cyanobacteriota; class Cyanobacteriia; order Cyanobacteriales; family Coleofasciculaceae; genus JBFLZA01. The sequence continues at coordinate 9,473 of CBKWLJ010000118.1, read as the reverse complement.
TTCGCACATGTTCGTACATATCTTCTGGTTTGACGAATTGTGCGGCGGCATCAAACTGTTGGGGATTGCGGAATTCGGCTAGTACCGGACTTTCAAAGATGTTCGTGCGCCACTGATCATAGGCTCCCTGTAGAGCTTTCTCCTCATCTTGGTCATAGGAAAGCTGCACTTTGAGGTACATGGGTTTGCTTTCTCCTCCACCTTGATGGAAGGCGTCCACTACTTCTCTGAGTTTTTCGTAGGGATGGGAAATGGTGATTAGCCCATCTGCCCATTCTCCTAACCATTCGGCTGTTTTCGGGGTAATCGCTGCACCAATAATCTGGGGTGGAATTTCAGGACGGGTGTAAAGCTTAGCTTCCTCCACGGTTACTAAACCGTAATGAGTAACAGTTTCTCCTGCCCACAAAGCACGAATGATTTCAACGCATTCGAGCAAGCGCTCGTTGCGTTCGGTTTTGGCAGGCCAAGCTTCTCCAACAATTTGCTCGTTGAGTGCTTGACCACTTCCTAATGCGACCCAAAAGCGATCGCGAAACATCTCCGCTAAAGTAGCCGCCGCTTGGGCGATAATCGCGGGATGGTATCGCTGACCGGGAGCGCAAACTACACCAAAAGGCAGGCTAGTAGCTTGCATCGCAGCACCGAGCCATGACCAAGCATAGCCGCTTTGCCCTTGGCGATCGCTCCACGGGTGGAAGTGGTCAGAGGACATTGCCGCCGTAAATCCCGCTTGCTCAGCTGCTTTAACGTATTTCAGTAAGCCACTTGGCTTGAACTGTTCGTGGGAACAGTGGTATCCAAACTTTACCATAACGGTTTCAAGTGAATTTGTAATCAGCTCATTTTTGGATGGAGTCTAGATAAAAATTGATGCTTTGCCAAGGAACAATCTCTATTTTTTAGCTGTAAATTTTTTTATCCTGACTCTGATGATTTTCTTGACCTTTCTCAGACCATAAAATCTATAATTTTCTCTGTCTTCTATCTATTGGCATAACAGCAGGTGTAATCCTGTTTACCAATTCCATCCCAGGGAGGATCAAGCGAACTTCAGAACAATCAGACAACTAACAAACCAGTGCCGAAATACAAATCCTAGGGGAGGCACTTCAGTTCTCCCAGTCTCGACCTATGAACAGGTGAAACTAGGGGGTTCCAGCATTTCGGTATAGTTGGTAGCTGAAGTTTTAGACCCCTAAAAAAGGTAGAAGTGTTATTATTCCGTAACGCGATTTTTGAGCTTTAGCTGGTCTTTAACCAACAAAAACAGAAATAGAAGTAATGGAATAATTACAATTGCCCAACCGATTCCTAAAGCCCAAGCCGGATATCCTTCATAAGGGGTGTTCATATCCTTCGAGAACTGCGTGGCAAGCAAAGCGACTAAAACTGCGGGAATCACAAATTTGATAGCAATGTTCCACCATTTCCCCACTCGCCAGTCGCTAACGTCGTCAATATATCTCCGCAATTTTTCCGCACCATATACCCATCCAACCAAGATGCATTGGAAAATACCAACCAGCATTAAGTTGTAGTTGGTAGCAAAATGATCGACGATATCTAAAAAGTAGAGACCTGCACGGGTAGTATAAATAATTCCAGCAATCAATCCGGCAGTGCAAACCGAAGCTGCAACTTTAGCCACTTGCCCATGCTGTCGTTGATCGAGGATTGCTATATTTAACGCTTCAACCAGTGAGAAAGCGCTATCAATGCCCAATGAAAGCAGCATCAAGAAAAATAGAATACTGAACAGCCAAGGTAGCGGCATCAAGCTCAATGCTTTCGGGAATACAATAAAAGCAAGTCCAGGGCCAGAAGCGGCTAGTTCTTCTAGGGGGGTTTTCGTCTGCCAAGCCATATATCCAAGGACAGCAAAAACCACAAATCCTGCAAATAAACTAATTCCAATATCGATTAATGCAGTCACCCATGTATCCCTAGCAATGTCACTTTCATCTTCCCTGTAGCTGGCATAAGCGACCATAATGCCAAATCCAAGGGATAGCGTATAAAAAATTTGTGAGAAGGCAGATGTCCAAACTTCAGGGTCGAGTAATGCACCCCAAACGGGATTGAGATAAAGTCTCCAACCGTCCAAAAAACCTGGCAATGTTACCGATCTGATTAGCAGCAAGCCTAATAAAACGATGGGTAAGGGAACACTGTACAAAATGACTTTTTCCACACTTTTTGTACCTTGCCACACACAAAAATAAATCAACACCCAGACACTCAACAAAGCAATGAAAATTGTCCAGTTGATGCCGCCTAAGTTCTGAATCCCATTACTCAGTTGTAGTACATTTTGATAAAAATAATCTTCGGCTCTTCCCGACCACTTCACCCCCAAGGATGCCAACAGGTAGACCAAACACCAAGCCATCACTACGGCATAGTAGGAGCAAATAACAAAAGAAGAAAAAAGCGCTAATATACCCAAACTTCCGAAGCTTGGATGGAGTTTGCGAAATGAACCGATCGCACCCTTCTGCATTTTTTGCCCAACTGCAAATTCCAGCATCAATAGTGGAATGCCGACAGCGATTAGGGCAATCAGGTAAGGAATTAAAAAAGCGGCTCCACCATACTTTCCAGCTAAGTAAGGAAATCGCCACACATTACCCAAACCTACAGCTGACCCAACCGCTGCCATAATAAAAACAGTTCTTGAAGCCCAACGCTGACGAGTCATGCTATTGCCTCCAATGAAAAAATAAGATAAAAAGAATTGATTTAAATTTTCTTGTCTTTTTTAAAGAAAATGTCTGTTAAAATTCAACCAAGTTTGATTGAACATTAATATGTTTTGATTGGGTTAACTTAATTTTCTATTTCATTAGGGATGATTACCAATAAATCTGTAACTCCAACATCTAATCCGGCTTGAGACAAAAGCGTTGTCACTTGTCCTCGATGATGAGTTTGGTGATTAAAGAAGTGTAAAATCAAACTGCCAAAGGCTCTTATCGCAGGCTGACCTTTCATGCTTTTGTAGGGAAGATTATATTGCAGGTCAGATTCAGTGAGTTGATTGCACCAACTCATAATAATTTCATCTAGCTTTTTTCGTTCAGTAGCAAGCTCTGAAAAATTACTGTACAAAATTTGATCGAGTGAAGTGGGTTGGGCAATTCCTCTAATATCATCAAGAGCCCAATGATGAGCTGGGTGAAGCGAAAACCGTTTAAGCCAGGTGATATCAGCTACCATCAGATGGTTTAATGTACCCAGAATAGAACCAAAAAAAGCACCTTTATTTTCCGAAAGTTGTGCTTCGGTCAGATGAGATGCTGTTTCATACACCTGATGATTCATCGATTGATTGTATTGGCTCATTAACTGAATATGGCTCAATAAATTCATGATCAATCCTCGGAATTTATATAAAAAGATATTAAACTTAGATAATTGGTAATCCTTTAAATGATGAATTACGAAGAATAAACAATTATCATTCCTAATTCCCGATTACCAATTATCAACCACAACTCCCCTCTTAGAATCGTGAGGCGGTGAGTTTCACATCGGCATATTTCCAAGCTTTCTCAAACTGTTCTTGTACCTCCTTGGCTTCTGTTGTCTTGCCTTGTGCTTTTAGACTTTGGGCTAATCCTTGCAGTGACCAACCATTATTGGGATATTTATTTAAATCTTCCCGATAAATCTGCTCTGCCTCGATAGGACGTGCTGCTTCTAGCAAGACGGCTCCCAGTGTCTGCCGCACGGGAGAATACCACAGAGCAGGCTCACCATGAAGATCCTCATCAAGGGCAACGCCTGTTTTCAAGTGAGCGATCGCTAATTCATACTTTCCTTGTTTAGCTGCGAGTTCTCCTGCTAGCACCTCCGATGCAGCTTTTAAAATCTTCAGGTTGATTTCCCCAATTTTGGCTTTTTCTGGAGTCGGGTTGGTTGCGATCGCATTCAACTGTTCGAGTTCCTGTGCAGCTTTTTCTAGTTGATTTTTTCCTTTAAATGCCATGCCCCTTGCATAGTGCCATACCCCAGTGGGATAAGGCAAATCGACATTAGGAGCAGGTTGAGCTAAAACTTTATCCCACATCCCAAACTTCGCGAAGGCAAGAAGTGGAAAGGTGTAATACTGTTGCAGTGTACCGCCCCATGACTCCCGCATTAATTTTGGTTCTGCCAACATCGCTGCATGTTGGGCGGCTTGAATCGCAACTTTACTTTCTCCTGCCATCATGGCAGCAAACCAAAGAAAATTACGATTGTGCCCCACATTATAGTCAATGCGAGGGAATCCTTGGGCTAAGTACTGAGCAATATAGTTATCATCAGTGGCAACAGCGCGTTGATTGACGACTACTGCATCGTGATAGCGCCCAACCTGAATATAGATATGAGATGGCATGTGCAGCAGATGTCCAGCACCAGGAACTAAATTGGCTAAGCGATCGGCGGCAGCAATAGCCAGTTCAGGTTGTTTATTTTCTAATGCATGAATGTAGAAATGGTTAGCACCCGGATGGTTAGAATTGCGTTTGAGTACAGACTCCAAAGCGGCAATGAGCTCAAGCGTTCCCGGCTTGGGTTCACCTTCTTGAGTCCAGTAACTCCAAGGCATGGTGTCCATGATGCCTTGTGCAAACAAAGTTGCCGCGTCTAAGTCGTCTGGATAGCGTTGCATAACGTCCCGCATCGCGTTGACATAAGCAAGGTTAAGCTTAGAGCGATCTTCAACAGGCTTTGAAGAATATCGTTTAGCTAGTGCCTGGATGTAGGCTTGTTCTTTCTCATTAGTATTTTTGCTTAATTCGATCGCTTTTTGAAGTGCTGCCCAAGCTTTAGGCACAGCCTCAGCTTTCATCTTCGTATTAATATTGGGGCCAAGGGCAAGCGCAACTCCCCAGTAACACATGGCGCAGTTGGGATCGAGTCTTGTTGCCTCTCGGAAGGAACGTTCCGCTTCGGTGAGGTTGAACCCGTAAGAGAGGATAAGTCCTTGATTGAAGTAGCGTTGAGCAAGTGGGACATTGGTGGAAATGGGATGGTGGTAATTGCCGAGATTGTCCAACAGGGGGGCGATGGGAGTATTAGAGGTGATGGGACTCTCACCCGACTCATTAGCCATCAAGGCTGCTGGTGTACTCACCTCCGTCAACGGTGGGGACGAAGGTGCGATCGCCGAAGAAAATCGATGATGGTAACCTACGGATAGTGCAAGCGTTACAAGGAAAGCCAAAATCAATAAAATTCGAGACACTGGAGTTGCCTTTTGAGTAGAATTCATCTGATTCTGTTCCACGCTAACCCAACAATGAGGGTCATGCAATTTGCACCTTTTCAATCAGGATCGGGTGGGCATTGCCCACCCTACGCGATAAATTTTCATCACCTAAGTTCGTACAGATTCCCAGTAAGGGTAGGGGCAATCCTCCCGTGGTTGCCCCCCAGGGTTTGAGGACAGGCACAAGGGCACTGCCTCCACGAAAAATCATCGTTTCAATGATTACTGTACTGGTCTCTATGCAACGATTTCAAAATCTGCAACATTTAATACTGGATTGTTACTAATTGTGGCAAACAATCCACCTGTACCAAAATCATTTCCTGCTCCATTTTGATTGAAGAACAAGTTACCTGTAGCAACACTGTAAGTAATCAATCCATTACTAATTGCTGCGGCATTATCATTAGCAACGATCGAAATATCTGCAAGCGCTATCGCCCCGAATGTCGTTCGATCCAAAACAATCGTGTCAATGCCTACAGCAAAGTTTTGAATAATATCTACACCCAAATCGGCACTATTAAAAGCAGCGCCAGAATCGAACACAAATCGATCTGCACCTGCATTGCCAATCATCGTATCATTGCCTGCACCGCCATTGAGGGTATCATCACCTGCCCCACCAATCAGTAAATCATCGCCTGCATTACCAAGGAGAAAGTCATTGCCTGAGTCACCGTCAAGGGTATTGTTCGCGCTATTGCCTGTAATCCTGTTGTTGAGGGTGTTGCCTGTACCATTGATGGCGGCATTTCCCGTTAACTCCAGGTTCTCCAAAAAAGCCCCCAGGGTATAGCTCACCGATGATTCAACCGTATCAGTGCCACCAAAGAAAAGGGGATTGGAGGGCAAGGGAGGCAAGGGAGAGTTAGAAACTTCGTTGACAACATCATTCACGTTATCGACGATGTAGGTGTCATTACCATACAAACCATTAAGGGTGTCAGCACCTGTCCCACCATCAAGAGTATCAGCACCAAACCCCGCATTGATTGTGTCATTACCCCCTAAACCGCGAAGGACGTTGTTTGCGCCATTGCCGGTAATGGTGTTCGCAAGGTTGTTTCCCGTACCGTTAATTGCGCTTCCCGTGAGTTCCAAGTTTTCTAGAAAAGACCCCAGTGTAAAGTTAACAGACGATTCAACCGTATCAGTGCCGCCACTAGAGACAGTGGTAGTAGAAACAACAACGCCACTCGCATTAATGTTGTGGACGAGGTTTTCGCTAACAACATCACCCTCATTGTCAACGATGTAAAGGTCGTTACCTGTGCCACCCGTCATGTAGTCAGCGCCTGAATCCCCATCAAGGGTATCATCGCCGATGTTGCCGAACAGGGAGTCAGTACTTGCGCCACCGTTGAGGCTATCATTGCCACTGCCACCGTCGAGGCTATCATTGCCACTACTACCGTTGAGGGTGTCATTGCCAGCCTCTCCGTTTAGCGTATCATCGCCGCCAAGACCGTTCAGAACGTTGTTGCCTGAACTCCCGATAATGACGTTGTTGAGGCTATTGCCTGTCCCATCAATGTGAGAGGGAAGGAGAATATCTAAGTCTCCTGGTACATCTAGAATCGTGTCTAGCAGTGTCAGGTTCTCCAGGTTGGCACCCAATGTATAGGTAACGTAAGACCGAACCGTATCGATACCGGCATTAAAATTCTCAACGACATCATCCCCTGGATTGAGTGAATCGTCGGGCAAGTTATTGGGGTTAGAGGCAGTGCTAACGACATAAGTGTCATCTCCTGTACCGCCAAACATGACATCAAAGCCACTTCCACCATCTAACCAATCATCACCCTCTCCACCGTAAAGCGTGTCACTGCCATCACCGCCGTTGAGGGTGTCATTTCCAGAGTCGCCCCATAATTGATCCGCACCATTATTGCCATTGAGGCTGTCATTTCCAGCATCGCCAAACATAAAGTCATCACCTGCACCTCCATTTAAGGTATTGTTAGCAGGCGTACCAAAGAAAATAGCCATTTTCGTTACTCCTTGATGCAGTTGTAATAAATAAGGAAAGTTTGTAGAGGCTGACACAACACAGAGCGTTAGCCTATCAATCCTTTACCTGTTTTATTGCTGTTCAGTTTTTGGATTTATGCAGATTAAAAATTCGTAGGTCGTAATTTGTAATTCGTAATTGACGGACGCTACGGCTCGCTGCGCTCGCCAAGCGGGGATGAGAGATCGGCTACAGTAGAGTGACGTACGTTGTCGGGGACTTTAACCCGCCTTTTAATTACAAATTACATAGCTTGCTTCTCGCGACAGCGAGTATTCACGCATTACAAATTATTGAAGAAGCGATCGCACTGAATACAGGGGATGTGAAAAGAGCGATCGCCTAAAGTACACTGCTAAGCTGATTTACATCCAAAATTGCATCGCGAAATTGTCGAAACAATTGTGGGGTGTCGGCTGTATGAGTATGCAAATTAAATGTGGAGCAGAATCTTGCATACGTAGCTTGCTAACACGAGAGCGAGTATTCCTAAGTATGAATTAGGTTGAGAGCTTTCTAGTTTTTGCCCAGAACAATTCTCATTCCTCAATAACCGGATTGAGCGTAACACTACCACTCATCGGCGCTTGGTTAGGTAATTTTAAATCAACACCTTTGGCTCCCAATAACTGATGCCAATCCCTTGTCAGTGCAGCATCTGTAGAATTAGCGAGTCGTAGATTTGCCAGATGATCTAATGCGTCAAACCAAATTCTTTGAATTGCATAAACTTTGTCTTTCCGTTGTTTTGCTGCCTTGAGTTGGCGCTCAAGATCAGGCGTTAAGGCAATTCTTTTTATCCACCCAAAAGTATAGGGAGGACTATCGAATTTAGAGGGGTCGCAATATAGCTTAAAGTTCCAACGATACCATTTGTTCATTTCAAGAGGGCTTTGAGTTTCGGGAACTGTAAAACTAACAAAGCCCGGTGTTTTAGGCAAGTTGAAATTAGCCCGGAAAATATTATTATACTCTTCATCTTGCAATAAAAATTGCCCGATCACTGCTTGTTTGGGAGTATAGGGGACATAAAACCAAAAGGTAGGACGCTCGGCAACGGTTGTTCCCCAGTTAGAAATAGGTATTAAGGCAGTCAGCGAGGATTCTGATTCTAGGATTGCGGGACAACCCCCACGACTTCCCCCACTTTTCCGTTGACCACTTCTGCCATCACCAGCAAAGTCTGGAGCAGAAGTATTACTGTTGTGCTGGGCTAATGGTAGCCGTATCAAGGGTTGTTCGATATTGTTGTTAATTAATTCAGAGGACTGTGCCCAAACGGGTAAGGAAGAGGAAGCAGCAAAACTGATCAGTCCCCAAGTCGTAGCATAAGCCAATGTGTGTATCCGAGTCATTTGGATTTTGGATGGGAGGATTTTGGACTTGTCCCCCAGATAAATCTGGAGGCTTCAAAAAATAAAAAATTAGTCTTTCTCCATTCATGAATTGAGGGGATTGCATCCTGAATTCATTAATTAATGCCGCATTGCTTGCTTCCGAATTGTTTTAGTCATGATTCAGACTCTCAATAATGACAGTTGTGGTTTGATGGGAAAGAGGGTTTAAGCCACAATACAAAACCTGCGATCGCAAATGCTAACACGGCAGGAACGAGGGGTAACCACAGACCCTTCAGCCATAGAAAGACAAAGCAGAGTCCGCCTAAGCTCAAGAGCATCATCCCTCCAATCAGGATAAAGAAGACTCGCCGTGATTGACAGTACCCAAATAGTACCCCCCCAACGCAGGCCCAACTCCAAACCCACAAAACATCTCCCCACTGCGGCAACCCCCACAATACAGGTCGCCCCTCTAAGACAGCACTGACGATTTGACTCACCATCTGCGCCTGTACTTCCACCCCTGGCACTTCTTGAACAGGCTGAACACCTGTACTATAAGGAGTGAGGTGATAATCTCCGTAGCTGTTGTCTATCGTACCGATGAGAACAATGCGATTCCGCACTAAATGGGGCAGTTCCGCATCTCGTGACCCATCTAAAATGGCTTGTAGAGGTACAGACTGAGCGATCGACACAATCTTGCCTCGTCGGGCTAAGGCCCGGTAATTGAGTAAAATTTCAAAGCCGCCAATATCTAAATTATGGTAGCCTCCGGTGTGGACTTTCACTCTCGGAAAAACTTGAGAACCAATCTGAAATCGGTCTTGAGAAAGGCGATTGAATGTGATTCCTT
>CBKWLJ010000117.1:0-20659 GCA_966675205.1 uncultured bacterium | reverse complement strand
CCGGCGGCAATGTCATATTGAACGGAGTCTTAGATGCTTCTACTGCTGCCCAGACTGCCAGAACTGATGGGCTTGAGCCTGAGGGTGGCGCTATAACTGTGCAAGCCGGAGGCAACATCACAATCAACCCAAACGGATTTATTGACACCTCTGCTATTAATTTCGACTTCGATTCCAATTCCAATACCAATTCTGATCCCACCTTCAACACTAATCAGCTTATAGGTAGAGCTGGCGATGTTCTCCTTGACGCCGGAGGCAATATTATCCTGACTGATACTGGGATTTTGGCGGCTGGGGCAACTGGAGGATTTGTTCACCTCATCAGTGCCGGAGATACAGTCATCAACAATAGCTTCATTAATGCCCCGACTGAAAGCGTAGCTGGAGATGACTTAGGAAGAGCAATTTCCCTTGAAGCGCGATCGCTCTTCCTAACCAATTCTGATCTGGATGTCACAACCTTTGGTGCGGGTAATGCAGGTGATATTTTCATGGATGCGAGCGATCGCATTGAAATCACGAACAACAGCAATATTTCTGCTGATGGGAATTGGGGAAGTATCTTTATTGGGACAGAATTAACACCTCAAGCTGTTGTCATTGATAACAGTAAGCTAGCAACCAGAGGTGCAGCAGGCCAGGTTTCAGGTGATATTTCCATTGATGCACGCGATCGCATTGAGATTAGGAACGGCAGCAATATCTCTGCTGATGGGGATTCGGGAACTATCTCGATTGGGACAGAATTAGCACCTCAGAACGTGGTAATTGATAACAGTCAATTAACAACTCAAAGTACAGGGGCAGATCAGGAGGCAGGTGTTATTCTCATTGATGCAAAAGAGCGCATTGAAATTAGGAACGGCAGCAAGATTTCTGCTGATGGGAATTTTGGAATTATTGGGGTGGGGACAAATGTAACGCCTTACGCTGTTGTCATTGATAGCAGTGAACTAACAGCCCAAAGTGAAGGGGCAGATCAGGAAGCAGGTGTTATTCTCGTTGATGCAAGCAATCGCCTGGAAATTAGGAACAACAGCAAGATTTCTGCGAATGGGAATTTTGGAATTATTGGGGTGGGGACAAATGTAACGCCTCAAACTGTTGTTATTGATAATAGTGACTTAACCACCAAAGGTGAAGTTAATCAGGAGGCAGGTGGTATTCTCATTGATGCGAGCGATCGCATTGAAGTTACCAACACCAGTAATATTTCTGCTGATGGAAATTTTGGAATTATTGGGGTGGGGACAACTGTAACACCTCAAACTATTGTCATTGATAATAGTAAATTAACAACCAACGATGTTAATTTAACAGCCAACAGTGTTAACCCAGTTAACGTCCCAACCAATAGCTCAGTGCCGAATCAGGTTAATACTATTGTCAGTGATGCTCAAAGAAATGCAGGAGATATCGAAATCAACGCTAACCGCATTACCTTGAACAACAGAGCCGAAATTTCTGCCAAAACCGCTAGTGGTCAAGCCGGTAATATTAACATCACAACAACAGAAGATTTGCTACTACGCAACGGCAGTAATATCTCAACTTCAGCAGGGACGCGGACATCACCAGGCAATGGCGGCAAAATCACTATTAATGCAGAAGATGGGTTTGTCATTGCGGTTCCCGCAGAAAACAGTAACATCGTCGCCAATGCCTTTGGTGGTCAAGGGGGCGTGATTACAATTAACGCCAACCGCGTCTTGGGACTGAAACAAGAAACTCAAGTGACTGATCAGGCTGGCTTGGATAACATCATCAACAACCCTCCCAGCCAGATCAGTGCAGGTTCGGATATTGGTCTTGGCGGCACTGTTGAAATCAACACTTTGGCCATTGATCCTAGCCAAGGATTGGGTGAATTGCCAATTGAGGTTGTCGATCCTAGCAGTCTAATTGCAACAGGCTGTGGGCCAACAGGTGGAGCAACAGCCAATCGTCAAAGTGAATTTGTTGTCACCGGACGTGGTGGGCTCCCCCCTGGCCCCAATGACTTGCAAACTGCTGGAACTTCTTCTCCAGAGTGGGTGACTCGTGATGTGGGCAGCGTTAGCCGCGCTGATATTCCCGATCAACTTCCTGCGACTGATTCCACGGACAGGTTAGTAGAAGCCCAAGGCATGGTCAAAACTGCTAATGGTGAACTGCTTCTCACCGCCGAAACGCCTACCGCAACTCCCCATCAGTCTGGAGTTTCCCCTCAGTTCTGTTCTCTGTTCCCCGTTCCCTTGAAGCGTTAGCGATCGCTATTAACAATTCGTAGTACTCGCTTTCGCGTTAGCAAGCTACGTAATTGTCAAAAAAATCAAAATTGTTAATCCCTGTAAGCCTTTTCAAAAAAGGGTTTCAAGATTTCTAAATCAAGATGCAAGTAAGGCATAACTTAAACCGAGGGGAAGCTGTGACCTCAAAATCTCTGCTTGTAGTAATAAAGTAGTAGATTAGGGTTTAAGACATTTGTGTCAAGAAATGTGCATCTATCTTAAGGCAGATTTCAAGCAATACTGCTCAAATTTCATCACTTTTCTCTCATTCTTCCTTCTTGCCCCTCATGCAGTTTAAATTCTTTCGATGGCTTGACCAAGTCGGCTTGCTTGGTTTCACGCTCGTCTTTGTCAGTTTGACCCCCAAGCTAGTACACGCTAAGGAACTGGAAGTGGGGGAAAATGCGCCAGATACAATGTTACCCCAGCAAAACTCCACTGCTCTGGTAGAAAAAGAGGAGAACAGTGAAGAACCACAGGAGGCACAGAAGACAATTTTGCCGCTACGTTCTCCTTTACTCCAGCATCGGCAACCTATCTTTTCAGATCTAGAAGAACAATTCCTCCCAACTCTCTCTCCTAGAGTGAATGATGCACAAGTCAAGCAAATCACCTCAACGGTTCGTCCGTCTTCCAATCTAGAAGAGGAGTTATCTCCTGTCCGTCTAACGACACGTCCTAAAAAACTCTCCGCGTCGCTGCGTCACCCCATTGCTGCGTCAGCCCTCACGACGAATATTCAAGCAAAAACGATATTAGGGGTAAAGCTGGAAAAAGATGTAGTGGAACCGACCACTCCTATCTCCGTTGCCCAAGTGCCACGCCAGGAGCAACCACCATCCCTTGAACCTCTGCCGGAACAGCAACCCTTACCCACACAACCCCCACCCGACCAACTGCTCTCACCCCCCACTCAAGAATTACCTCCCTCAGAATCTCCCCCAGAGGAAGCTCCTGCCACTCTCATCGTTGATCAATTTAAGTTTGAAGGCAATACTGTCTTCAGCGATGTAGAACTGGCAGAGATACTCAAAGACTACATCGGTCGTCGGGTTTCTTTTGCCGAACTGCTCCAAGCTCGAACAGCCATCACCCAACTGTATACCCAAAACGGCTACACCACCTCTGGAGCCATTATTCCTCAACAAAAAATCTCCAACCCAGACTCAGCCGTTGTCACCATTAAGGTGGTAGAAGGAAGTTTGGAGCGGATTAACGTCACGGGAACGCGACGATTAAGACCCAGTTACATCAGCAGTCGGCTAGCTCTCGCCCAGACTAAACCCCTGAACGTTAGAAGCTTATTGGAAAAATTGCAACTGCTGCAACTTGACCCTGTAATTGAAAACTTATCAGCAGATTTGCAAGCTGGAACACGCCCTGGCACTAATATTTTGCAAGTGCAGGTGACAGAAGCGGACACCTTTCACACCGACTTGATTTTAGATAATTTGCGATCGCCAATTGTAGGTAGCTTCCGCCGTCGCATAGTCCTCAACGAAGCCAACCTACTCGGCTTTGGAGATGCTCTAAGCCTTGGCTATACCAACACCGATGGCAGTAACGGTGGAGATTTAAACTATACATTTCCCGTTAGTCCTAACGATAGTAAACTCTCTTTTGCTTTTGGGATAACCGATAGTAAGGTGATCGAGCGTCCCTTCGATGCTCTCGGTATTTCATCCAAGTATCGTTACTACGAACTGACATACAGCCATCCCGTTATCCGCACTCCTACTGAAGAACTGGCTCTAGGACTCACCTTCTCCCACCAACGCAGCCAGACGTTCCTCAGCCTTGACAATATTGGCCCTTTTCCCCTTACTGGCCCTTATCCCCTCGCTCCCGGTGCTGATGAACAGGGACGCACTCGTGTCTCTGCACTGCGGTTTATTCAAGAGTGGACGAAACGCAGCAACCAGGAGGTGCTGGCGTTGCGATCGCAATTTAGTCTCGGATTGAACGTTTTGGGTGCCACTATCAACGAAGATGGAGAACCTGACAGTCGCTTCTTGGCATGGCGAGGGCAGGGGCAATGGGCACGTCTACTAGCAAGAGATACTCTACTACTAGTCAAAACCGATGTCCAACTCTCTAACAGTCGGCTGCTGGGATTTGAGCAGTTTGGCCTCGGAGGACAAGAAAGCGTGCGGGGTTATCGGCAGGATTATTTGCTCCAAGATAATGGATTTCTCGCTTCCGCAGAGGTGCGCCTGCCGATTCTCCGAGTTCCTGAAGTCAGGGGACTGTTGCAAGTCGCACCCTTTATTGATGTGGGTACAGCTTGGAACAATGCTGGCTCACCTGAAGTTCCTGGTATTCCCAATACTTTAGTCGGCACTGGCTTGGGCTTGCTGTGGCGACAGGGAGATAACCTCACCATTCGTTTAGATTTTGGAATTCCATTGGTATCGATCGCATTAAGGGGCGACACATGGCAAGAAAATGGCATTTATTTCTCCATCAATTACACACCTTTTTAACAAAAGGCAAAAGGCAGAGGGCAGAAGGCAGAAGGGTTCAAGGACGCGGGGACACGGAGAGGGGGAGACGCGGAGAAAGAACTCAGACGCTTCCGCCAAAGTTCCTGAAGCGGTGGGTTGTTTATGGCTCTATAGCGTGCTTATCTGCGTTACTTTGCATAGTAGGATTGCCTGCGATCGCCACAGGGTCGATATCCAACCTGGAGACAACACAAAACCTGCCAATTTCTTTATCCTCGTTACCCGAAACTGGTGAACAAATGTCACCCTTTTTAAGGGAATCTAAGCGGTTATCTGAGAAGTCACTTTTATCACCTCCTATTGTTGAAGATCCCCCTAAATCCCCCTTCAAAAGGGGGACTTTGAACCGTTTTATTCCCCCCTTTTTAAGGGGGGCTAGGGGGGATCGAGAAATGTCTGGTACTTTTCAGATCTCCTTTAAAGAGAATGGAACCCAAACAGAAACGGTCGAGCAACAGGCAAAAACGCTGTACGAAGCTGAACGATATTCTGAAGCTTCTCAGTTGTTGGAGCAAGCACTTCAGGGTTATCAGGAAACCGGAGATACTATTGGACAAGCCGTAGTGCTGAGTAACCTTGCCCTCAGCTATCAACAACTGGGAACCTGGAAACAAGCCAATCAAGCGATCGCGCAAGCTTTCACACTGCTCAAACAAGCGCCCAAAGAGATACCCAGTCGTTCAGCCGTGTGGGCACAAGCCTTGGACATACTGGGAAGTCTGCAACTGGCAGAGGGAAAAGCGGAAAAAGCGGTTGATTCCTGGGAACAGTCCGCTAAGTTGTACACTCAGTTAGGCGATTCTACCCGTGCCACCCGCAGCCGCATTAACCAGGCACAGGCTCTACAGGCATTGGGGTTGTACCGTCAAGCAATCTTTACATTAAATAATGTAGAAAAAAACCTGCAATCCCAACCTGACTCTCAACGCAAAGCTGAAAACTTGAGAAGTCTGGGAGATGCTCTACGTGGAATTGGTAGCTTGGATTGTAATCAGGAGCAGTCCCAGCAAAGCCCAAATTGTGCAAGGAAAGTGCTGGAGCAAAGTCTGAAGATTGCCACCCAATTGCGATCGCAACCAGCCATTGCTGCTGCCAACTTAAGCTTGGGTAATGTAGCTTGGTCCGAGAGTCAGATTGCTCGTGAGCGAGGCGAGGATGATCCAGCCAATTGCAACGAAGTCAACAGCAAAATTGAAGAGGCATTCCGCTTTTATCAACAGGCAATTGCCCAGTCAGTTGCTCCCATTCAAACCCAAGCCCAACTGAACCGCCTGCGCTTGCTGTCCGAACTCGGCTTCTGGGAAGAGGCACAAGCCCTTTATCCCCAGGTACAACAGCAAATTGACAACCTGCCGCCAGGGCGCTCAAAAATTTACGCTCAGGTGAGTCTTGCGATCAGTTTACGGAAATTGAGTACAAATAATGACAATGAAACGTTAACGGCTTCGGAGACTCAGGAAATTGACCAAATTCTTGCTGCTGCCCGTCAGGAAGCTGAAAGTTTAGGCGATGTGCGATCGCAAGCTCTTGTCCTAGAGGAAGAAGGACAGCTTTATGAGCAAACCCAGCAATTCCCCCCTGCACAAAACCTCACTCTACAGGCGCTGAATCTATCCCAATCCATTAATGCTTCCGAGATTTCCTATCGAGCAGCATGGCAACTAGGGCGTATCCTCAAGGCACAGGCGAAGGAAAATGAAGAACAGGGCAATATTCTTCAAGCACAAGAACATCATGAAGATGCGATCGCAGCTTACACGACAGCCTATGAAACCCTAAAATCTGTACGGGGTGACTTGATTGCTGCTAGCTCTGACGTGCAGTTTTCCTTCAAGAAAAGTGTTGAACCCGTCTATCGCGAATTAGTCGATCTACTGCTGCAACCCTCTCCTGGCGAAACAGCCTTAACTCAGGAGAAACAGGAATCGTTCCAGCAAAATCAGGACAAAGCAACCAACCTCAAGCAAGCAAAACTGAGAAAAGCTCGTGAAGTGCTAGAAGCCTTACAGGTAGCCGAGCTACAAAACTACTTCCAGCAAGCTTGTGAGGATGTCAAGTTAGAACTGGATCAAGTTGTAGATCGAGGAGAGCAACAAGGCGAGAAAGCGGCAGTAATTTACCCCATTATCTTGGAAGATCGCCTAGAGGTGATTCTCAAACTACCCAATCAAGAACTTTACCAATATCCCCCGATCAGACTTTCCAGAAACGAGATTCAGAAAATATTGGATGAGTTCCAAAACAACTTACGGGACGAGTATAAATTCAGGGCAGTTCGGGAAAGTGGTCAACAGGTGTATGATTGGCTGATTCAACCGATTCGCGATCGCTTAGAATCCAGTGGTGTTCAAACCCTAATCTTCATCCAAGACGGCCCACTACGGATGATTCCCATGTCTGCACTTTACGATGGCAATCAATTCCTGGTGGAAAACTATACAGTTGTACTGGTCTTAGGCTTGGAAGTGCGCGATCCAACTCCCCTAAACCGTTCCAACATGAAGGTACTAGCAGCCAGCTTAACCGAGCCACCCAAAGGATTTGAGCAATATGGAAAACTACCTAACGTTAACCCTGAGCTGGATGAGATTAAGCAAGCAGGAGTATCCGTTAGCTCGATTCAGGACGAGAACTTTACCAAAGAGGCATTTAACAGAAAGTTAAATCAGGACAGTTTCCAAGTCGTGCATCTAGCAACCCACGGTCAATTTGGTGCTGACCCCAACAGTACCTATATATTGGCAGCAGACGGTGAAATCAAACTCAACCAACTCGATGAAATGTTCCGCACTCTCCGAGGAACCCAAGCCAAGGCGATTGACTTGCTCATTCTCAGTGCCTGTAGGACAGCAACAGGAAATGATCGCGCTGTTTTAGGGATTGCGGGTACTGCGGTGCGGGCAGGTGCACGGAGTGCGATCGCAGGTTTGTGGAGTTTAGCTGACTCCTCCAGCGTAGAGTTCACCGAAACCCTTTATCAAAATCTCGGTAAACCTAATGTCACCCGAGCGGAAGCACTTCGTCAGGCACAATTAGCACTCTTGCAAGATAGAAACTTCACTCATCCTCGCTATTGGGCACCGTATGTTCTAATCGGGAGTTGGTTGTAACAGGCGTTGCCTTCTTTTCTCCTCGTCCCAAATGCTTCAGGCTTTAACTCAACAACCGAAGCCTGAGCCAAGTCCTGAAGCTTGGGGTCAACTTCTCTCAAGAGTTGCGTCCATTGCTCTAAAGAATTCATGGGAGACTGGGCAAGTTGCTCTAAGCGATCAAACCAGAGATTCTTGCTAGAACCCACTCTTACCCGCTTGATCCAGCCTGCAACACTTGGATTGGCTGAATCATCTTTAGAATCGCAAATCACCCGGAAAATCCAGAAATATTCTTGATCAGGCTGTAGACTGACTTCAGTACGGGGAAGCGTCACCTTGACGATGCCCGATTTTTCTGGTAGAGAAAGGACAATCTTTCGATTTTTCAGGACTGGATTTTCGTTTTCATCCAGCAACTCAAATTCTGCCGTGGTCACACTATAATCCTGACCGTCTTGAGCAGAGTAAGGAGTTTGACTATAGGGTATATAAAACAGGAAGGTAGGATGGGCTTGAGTCGTCAGTGTTGGGTTACTGCCATCAACTAAGGCGGTTAAAGGTCTTTCCCGATCTACAGCAAAGCATTCTCCCCGCACTCCACCCGCTTTGCTGCTACCAGGGGGTTTCCCAAAACCTTGAGCTTGTGCTTTTAAACAGATTAAAGGAAACCCGATCGCACTCAACAATAATGCAATAAGGGTGCAAGTGAGTAGTTTTTGATAGAACAGCGATCGCGTAAGATTCATAGATACGGTGCATCCCTATAGGTGTACTTTTATGCGAGGAAGTGTCAACCTAATTCATAATTACGAATTACGAATTACAAATTACGAATTACTAAGGGTGTCTTAGTCGATAAGTAAGGTATCCAACACCTGTACCCGTCATCACTAAAGCGATCGCTGGAGGAACCAGGGGAATCCACCCACTTCGATACGCCAGCATCCCGTAGCAAGAAATATAGAGTAGGGCAAGTGCTGCAATGGAAGCAGTTGCCAGATGCGATGTCTGACTGACTCGCCAAACAATGACACCACCAACCAACGACCAACCTAAAATCCAGAGGCTTCCGCCCCAGTTTGTCCACCACCAGATCAGCGGACGACCATCTAAGACAGTACTGATCAGTTGACTAGTCATCTGCCCCTGTAGCATCACTCCTGGCATGTCACCGTAAGGAGTGTTCTGGATATCAGCTGCGGTGTGGGTATTAGCGGTATAACCGATTAACACAATGCGATCGCGAATGATCTCAGCAGGAACCCGATTTTCTAGAACATCTTTGAGGCTGATAACCTTGGCAAATTTTCGGGCATCGCCACTGGGGGCGCGGAAGTTAATCAATGTCTGATATCCAATCAGTTGGTCTGTATTTTGGTAGCCACTCCCCTTTCCGGCTAGTCGCGAAATGACAGTGTCGCCGAATAGCATCTGCTCGATTTCCCCTGACTCTTTCAGGGGAGAGGTGTAGGTCTTCCCTTGGGCTTCCAGGTATTGACGCGCCATGACCAAGCTAAATGCATCTAGGGTATTACAAAAGTCTGGGTCAGGTGGCTGCATGAGCAGTTGACGGCGTGCAAAATTACCGTCTTCAAGTACCAAATCAGCAAACCCAACGCGCTCAATTGGCACCTCTGGAGGTTGTTTAACACCTCTGACAGTTTCACCGCGATCCTCGGCACTGCTCTTACAGATAGCAATCAAGTTCTGGGTTTGCTTCATCCGGGCTGCCACCTCTGGCTTCGCTGTATAATCCCGAAAGAAATCTAAACCAATCAGTTTGGGTTGATGCTGGTTCAGAACTTGCAGTAAGTCATCGAGTGCTTGATCGGGGAGTGTTCCTTCTCGTCCATACTTGTCGTTGAGCAGGTTGATACTGTCTTCATCCACGCCTACAATCAGAAACCGATCATCCGGGGCTTCATTACCAGGACGCAACTGCAACAGGTGATCGTAAGCGGCGAGTTCTGTCCACTGCATCAGCCCAAACCAACGGGCAGCGCAGACTAATGCAGTAACCGCAAAAGAAGTAAGTAGCACGGTACGCGGTTTAACTTTGCGTTTCGGGAGTTCTTGACTGGCTTGCAGGTATTGGCACTGAAGCTCTGTTGCAGGGGGTTCTTTACTTGCCGACTGCGCTAACCACTCCTCTCCAGCTTTCAAGTCTTTGCCCCGCAGTAAGAAGCTATCATCCTGTTTTTCCCGTTCCCACTCCATCGCCTTGAGCAAGAGGCGCGTATGGTTGCGGATGTATTCTGGATCGGCATCCAGGGTGCGGGTTAGTTCCCCAAAATTGGTAAAAAAGTCGCCGCCGTGATTGTTGAAATCAATCCACTGCACACTTGCCAATGCCGGATGAAGCTTTTTCGGGTCAATGTTCTGGTACAGAACCGTCACAATCCGCTTATTTAGCTTTTTGGCATATTCCACCTCATTAACACAGTAAGGCGACTCGATTGAATTGGGAGAAATGACGAATAGGAAGTTATTAGAGCTTTCAATTCCCTTAAAAATTTCCCGTTCAAACTCTTCGCCAGAGGCAATACTCTCTTGATCAAACCAAGTGGTTTTGTTCTGAATTTGCAGCCCATTGTTGAGTTTGCGGACAAAGTCAGAATCAGCACGGGAGTAGGAAATAAAAACATCTAAGGCGGCTTCTGGGGGTTGTTTTAGACTTTCTGCAATGAATTCTTCCTGTAAAGCTGTGGGTGGATGTTGCGATCGCACTTTGGCTCCCTTCAGCCAAGCCTTGGTCAGACGGAGATCGAAACCTCGCAGCAAAATACTGGAATTGCGTTTCTGCCGTTCCCACTTCAACGCCTTGGTCAGCACTAGCTTATGCTGTTCGTAGTAGGCCGCATCCTCTCGCAAGATCCCGATGAGCTTAGCAATATCAACCTGATATTGCGACTCTTTTTGCTCTTTTAGGCAATCAATGAACTGGATGGTACGCAGTTCTGTAAAAATCTGCTCTGGGTCAACCTCCTCAATCAATAGCGGAATAATGCGTTTATTCAAAGACCTGGCATAGGTCAGTTCCTTCTCGCAGTAGACAGATTTCAAGGAGGCTGGAGACATCAAATAAACGATATTATCTGCCTGTTCAATACCCCGATCAATGACCTCCCCATACTCAGCCCCACTTTTAATATCAGTTCTGTTTGTCCAAACCGTCATTGCTTCTTGCATGAGCGTTTTGGCAACCTTGTGCATGAACGCTCTATCTTCATCTGCATAGGAGAGAAAGACCTGAGTCATCAGGTTTTCTGCATTCTTGATACTTTCGCAAATGAACTCGCAATGTAGATCGGTGGGTTCACAAGGAGGCTGTTTATCGTTAAACCTAAATTTGAGCCAAGCCTCTGCTTTTATGCGTTCATCTCCAACTAGGAGATAGCGAGCTTGTTTTTGATGCTTTTCCCACTCCAGGGCTTGTGCTAACAAATAAGTATGCTGATGCACATAATCGCGATCGCGTTCAAAAATCTCCAACAATCCAGCGAACGATTTCTCGAAGTCATCAATGCCCTCACGCATATAGACCCAATTAATCTTGCCAATCACCGGATGCATATTCGGAAAGCTGGAGTGCTTACCTTTTGCCTTGTAATCTTCCCACTCACTCAAGGGGCGACCAGGATTACGTTCTTGCCAGGTTTCCAGAGTAATTTGCTCCACATGCAATAGCGGAATAATCCGTTTCTTGCGTCGAAGTGCTAATTCAATTTCTAGACCGCAGTAGGGGGAGTTAATCGAGTGAGGCGCGATGATAAACAAAAAATTGTCTGACTTCTCTAGACCATCATCAATTTGTTTTTGATAATCAACGCCCAGTGGAATGTCGTTTTGGTCAAACCAAACTTTCAGTCCCTGTTCAAGCAGTCGAGTATAAAGTTTTGTGGCAAAGGCTTTACTATCTGCTCGTCCGTAGGAGATAAACGCATCTTGAAAACCGTGCATCCTGGTCAAATGATATTAATGATGTATGAGCAAGACTACATCTCAGGGGGGATGTTATTCTTTCTGAAATGTTATATCTCTCCTTCGAGTTTAGCCCTCACTTGGGTGGATTGAGAGATTTCTCCATCAAAAATATTCAGGCAAGTCAAGCGATGCGAGGATTTTGGATTTACGATACAAAGATTGTCCCCGCAGATAAATCCGAGGGTTTGTTAGCACAGTGGGGCGAACCCCGGATTCTAGATGATATTGTTGGCAAATTCGTGGGGAGTCATACCCAAAACCCGGAGATCGTAGGGGCATCCCTTGTAGATGCCCGATAAACAGGAACGGCAGGCGCAAAGTCTGCATCTACAATGGGGACAATTAGCTGATTTCCAATAAAATCTAGACTATTAAGAACTCTTAGACGAATAGGATGCGCCATGCCGACCTACCGATCAAAAACCTCCACCCAGGGACGCAATATGGCTGGTGCTCGCGCTCTCTGGCGCGCCACCGGAATGCAGACCGAGGATTTCGAGAAGCCAATCATTGCGGTCGCCAACTCCTTCACCCAATTCGTACCCGGTCACGTTCATCTGAAGGATCTGGGTCAATTTGTGTGCCGTGAAATTGAAGCCGCCGGTGGTGTCGCCAAGGAATTCAACACCATCGCTGTGGATGATGGCATCGCCATGGGTCATGATGGGATGCTTTACAGTCTGCCCTCGCGCGAGATCATCGCCGATTCAGTCGAGTACATGGTCAACGCCCATTGTGCCGACGCCCTAGTCTGCATTTCCAACTGTGACAAAATTACTCCCGGTATGTTGATGGCAGCTCTGCGTCTCAACATTCCCGCAGTATTCGTCTCTGGCGGCCCGATGGAAGCGGGCAAGACCAAGCTCTCAGAACACAAACTGGACTTGGTGGACGCTATGGTGGTTGCCGCCAACGACACGGTCAGTGATGAAGTTGTCGCAGAATATGAGCGTTCCGCCTGCCCGACTTGTGGCTCTTGCTCCGGTATGTTCACCGCCAACTCCATGAACTGTCTCACCGAGGCTATTGGTCTTTCCTTACCCGGCAATGGCACCGTGCTGGCGACCCATTTCGACCGTAAAGATCTGTTCCTCAATGCCGCAAGGACTATTGTCAGCATTACCCGTCGCTACTACGAGCAGGACGATGAATCAGTACTGCCGCGCTCTATAGCCAGTTTCAAAGCGTTTGAAAATGCTATGGCGCTAGACATTGCCATGGGGGGATCGACTAACACTATTTTGCACTTGCTGGCTGCCGTTCATGAAGCCGGTGTTGATTTCTCCTTGTCCGATATTGATCGCCTTTCGCGCAAAGTTCCACAACTGTGCAAGGTGGCACCTAATACACAAAAGTATCACATTGAGGATGTCCACCGTGCCGGTGGTATTCCCGGTATTCTCGGTGAGCTGGATCGGGCTGGACTGCTCCATACAGACGTGCCCACAGTCCACAGTAAGACCATGAAAGAAGCGCTCGATCGCTGGGATGTTATGCGTACTGATGACGAAGCCGTCCACACCTTCTTCAAGGCTGGCCCGGCGGGGATTCCCACTCAGCAAGCGTTCAGTCAATCGACCCGTTGGCCTTCACTCGACCTAGACCGAGAAAACGGCTGTATCCGCCGCCTCGAAAACGCCTATAGCACCGAGGGCGGTCTTGCTGTACTCTACGGCAACCTAGCTGAGCGTGGTTGTATTGTCAAAACGGCAGGTGTAGATGAAAGCATTCTGGTGTTTGAAGGCAAGGCACGTATTTATGAAAGTCAGGATGCCGCTGTCAAAGGAATTCTCAACGACGAAGTGGAACCGGGCGATGTGGTGATCATTCGCTATGAAGGACCGCGTGGTGGGCCTGGGATGCAGGAAATGCTCTATCCCACCAGTTACCTTAAATCCAGGGGTCTGGGCAAGGTTTGTGCATTATTGACTGACGGTCGCTTCTCCGGCGGGACTTCGGGACTCTCAATTGGTCATGCTTCTCCGGAGGCGGCAGCAGGCGGCAACATTGCTCTGGTCAAGGATGGCGATCGCATTTTGATCGACATCCCCAATCGCAGTATTAATGTAGATCTATCGGCGGAGGAATTAGCCAATCGTCGTGTGGCAATGGAAGCGAAGGGTAAAGATGCCTGGAAGCCTGCACAACCCCGGCAACGTCGAGTGAGTGCAGCACTTAAGGCTTATGCGCTGCTAGCGACTAGTGCAGATCAAGGCGCAGTGCGAAACCTGGAAATACTCGAGTAGAAAAATACACGAGACACAAAAATGGGGATTGTGTCGCAAAAACAGGCAATGGGAAGGTAAGAGAGCCGATTCTTGCCTCCCTATCCTCCTGTTTACCATAGATGCGGTAACAGGACTTACGCAAATTTACTGTTAAACCGCCATTGGTAGGGGCGATTCATGAATCGCCCCTACTATATATGGTATCCATGCGTAAGTCCTGGGTAATTGATCGGGACAGACAATCCTGTTATTTTTGACCATCCCTTAGACCATAGGTTTAATGGTTGAGCACTTTGTTAACACTGATCTAATTATTGACTGCTCAACCGGATACAATATTTGCTCTGTCGTTTTCCAGGGTGAGAAATTAATGCACAAATCATGTGCAATGAGTCAGTCCTAGTTACGACGGTTAACGGCTGACCCATCTATTTACAAACGCGCATAAGCGTGAGTAGGTTTGGCAGGGGATGCTACTCGACAGGAAAATTACACCAATGAAAGCTCAAGATTTAAAAGGAAAAACAATTGCATTTGCTGGCTCAGGTGGTCTTGATAGCTGCACAATAACCCGTTGGCTTGCTGATATGGGAGTACGGGTGATTTGTTTTACCGCTGACTTGGGGCAACCTGATGAAGACGATACAGAAGCGATTCGCCAGCGGATGCTCTTGGCTGGGGCCGAAGATTTTGTCTTGTTACCTGCACGAGAAGCGATCGCACAAGCGGGTTTGAGCGTGATTCAATCTCAAGCCTGCTACGAAGGACGCTACTGGAATACCACTGGAATTGCCAGATGTGTGCTCACCAAAGCCATGATCGAAGAGATGAAAAAACGAGATTTAACCATCTTCAGTCATGGTGCAACCGGACGGGGTAATGACCAAGTTCGTTTTCAACTGATCACCAATATGCTCGCTCCAGAGTTCGAGGTGTATGCACCGTGGCGGGATGAGGAATTTTTAGCGCGTTTCCCTGGTCGCAGCGAAATGATTGATTTTTGCCAAGAACACGGGTTAACTGTCTCAGCAACGAAAGATAAGCCTTACTCCACTGATGCGAACCTGCTAGGTCTGACCCACGAATCAGGACTCTTGGAAGAATTAACAACTCCAGCTCATTTTGTCAAGCCAATTATGGGCTGCTATCCTACTGATGCACCCGATCAAGCAGAGGAGTTCACGGTACACTTTGAGCAAGGATGCCCAGTTGCTATCAATGGTAATTCTGTGAACCTAGTGGAGGCGTTTGTTGAGGCAAATGCGATCGGGGGACGCAATGGCATCGGCATCGGTACTCATTTAGTTGAGAATCGCTTTGTTGGGATTAAATCGCGGGGTGTCTATGAAAGCCCAGGCGTAGAAATTTTAGGAACTTGCTATGCGTTATTGCTGCAACTCATTTTGGATCGTCGTGCCCGTGAATTCTATGATCAACTATCCCTATTAATTGCTAAGCAAATCTATCAAGGGCAGTGGTTCGACTTAGCCACACAGATGGCGCTACAAGCCATTCAACTGACAGCCGAACTGGCCACAGGAACAATTACAGTTTCTCTTTATAAAGGAAATATTTCCTTTGTTTGTGCAAGTAATACCCCCCATTCCCTCTATTCCGCAGAAAATGCCTCTATGGAAGGGGTTGGCAGTTACAATCATGCCGACTCTGAGGGATTACTACGCGTATTCGGTGTGAGTGCGCGTGTACTGGCGACAAGCGGTCAAATTAAGGGTTAAAAATTCGTAGTACTCGCTCTCGCCAGAAGTAAGCTACAGAATTCGTAATTCGCAATTGACTTGTTATTTGGGAATTTAAACTCCACTTACAAGTAGACGATCTAAGAGGCTGGAGTCTCCAACTCGTCTTTAATTACGAATTACGAATTTCTAATTACGAACTAGATTTGTTACGCCACAACCGCAATGCACTCAATTTCCACTAACACATCCTTCGGTAGACGCGAAACCTGAACACAAGCACGAGCGGGAGCGGATGCATCATCGAAATGCCGAGCATAAACCCCATTCATCGCCCCAAAATCATTCATATCTGCCAGAAATACCGTTGTTTTTACCACATCTTCTGTCTTAGCACCAGCCGCCGTTAGGATAGCTACAAGATTTGCCATCACCTGTTCCGTTTGCTTGACGACATCACCAGCGCCTACAATCTCTCCCGTTTTGGGATCAAGCGGAATTTGACCGGCAACAAAAACCATTTGACCACTGGCTGCGATCGCTTGATTATAAGGCCCAACAGGGGCAGGTGCGTTCTCAGTACGGATAACGTTTCGCGTCATACTTTTTTCTTTTATTAGAGGTAACAGTGTGACTTTACCCCAAATTGCACAGTGACAACAGGTTTAAACATCTCTTTAGGGATGCGATCGCAGGGTTGAAGTCTGACAAGGTGAACATCACCCTCATCGCTTGCTGGTGAAATTTTACAAATCTCTACAATATTCCTGCAATTAAGTCGAGGTGCACTGATTGAAGCATGAAGTAATACCAAGTTGCATTCATACGTAGCATATTCATTTTCTCCGCGTCCCCGCGTCCCCGCGTCTCCGTGTCAATCTCAGCTACTATCTTTGAACGCAACTCGGTATAAGTACCACTTCAGCCGTTAGCACCTCCCTGCCGTATAAACATCATGGCGTAGTTAAATCTCAATAAAGGAATGTCATTTCTCAATCACTCGCAGTTATTCTGAGCTAATCGGAAGATGAGTCATCTTGCATAAGTAGTAAACATCTTAGTGATAAGTACTATAGCTAGATAGCCAACGTTGTATTTTGACAAGAGACACTATTAGCCTGTCTCTTTCCCAATTTCTAGTCCCAACGTTCAGGATAGACTTCGCTGACTCTATGCGTATTTTATTTTTGCATCCCAACTTCCCTGCCCAGTTTCGTCACCTGGCTGTGGCTTTAGGCAAAGATTCTAATAACCAGGTTATCTTCGGCACCGTTCGTAAAGAAGGCAGTCTTCCCGGTGTCTCTAAAGCTGTTTATGCTCCTTCTCGCGAAGCTCATCCCCAGACTCATCACTATATTCGCCCTCTGGAAAATGCGGTGCTTCAAGGTCAAGCGATTTATCGGTTGGGCAATCAACTGAAGACTCAAGGCTTTATCCCAGATGTCGTTTATGGGCATTCTGGTTGGGGGCCGACTTTATTTATTAAAGATATTTTTCCAAACGCTAAACTTCTTTGTTATTTTGAATGGTTTTATCATGCTCATGGATCAGATGCCGACTTTGATCCCGCCGATCCCCTTGATGCAGATGCCGAAGCCCGGATTCGGATTAAAAATGCACCGATTTTAATCGATCTATATAGTTGCGATCGCGGATTGTCTCCTACCTATTGGCAGCAACAGCAGTTTCCACCGGAATTCCAAAACAAAATTAAGGTGCATCATGATGGTATTGACACCCAATTCTTTCAACCCCAACCCGGAGCAAAGTTATTCCTCCCCCGCATCAATCTAGACTTGCGAGAAGTTCCAGAAATTGTCACCTATGTAGCAAGGGGGATGGAACCTTACCGAGGTTTTCCTCAATTAATTGAAACGGTAGCATTACTGCAAAAGAAACGACCCCAATGTCATGTTGTCATTGTGGGAGAAAATCGCGTGGCTTATGGCAAGTCCCTACCCGATGGTAAAACCTATAAGGACTTGATGCTCGAAAAAGTGCCCCTCGATCTCAACCGAGTCCACTTCACAGGCTTGCTTCCTTACCCGGAATACTTACAAGTCCTCCAAGCCAGTTCAGTTCATTTGTATCTTACCCGCCCGTTTGTTTTGTCGTGGTCAATGCTAGAGGCACTCTCCACGGGTTGCTTGGTGGTTGCTTCCCATACCGCCCCTGTTACTGAGATGATTCAAGATGGCGTTAATGGCTTGTTAGTGGACTTTTTCTCCCCTCCAGAAATTTGCGATCGCATAGAAGAAGCCCTCGACAATCCTGCAAAGATGACTCAAATCCGCGCCCAGGCAAGAGAAACCATTCTGGAACGATACGATTTAGCGCAATTACTCCCGCAGCACTTGCAGTGGATACAGGAGTCAATTAACGCATGAAAACAGCAGCCATTCTTTATCAGCCTGAAGGATTTGACACCCGCACTCAGCGTTTGATGGGACGTCAAGCGACCAGAACGCTTCGCATAGCTTGCCTGACAGTAAAAAATTTGTTCTGTAGCGAAATGAGGATTGTTGCGACGGGTTGAGGTTTTCTGCCAAAGTACCGTAGCATAAACGTCTGAAAAGTATTGCTGCAATTGGCAACAATTTGAGCGCAATAATCAAAATCTGAACCTTGGTAAACCGCTTGAATATTGACAATTCGAGCGATTTTTTTGACTTTATGGAAAAACCTACTCAATCCGTGACGGTTGCCCGTCAGTCAGTACTGTTCCCCGTTCGCTTCAGTGGCTGGACACTTCTCGTCATAGCGATCGCACTTTTGATCTCAATGCCTGTACTCTTTGTTTTAGGCAGCATTTTCTCTAACTCTGGTGAAGTTTGGAAGCATCTAGCCCAAACTGTTCTGTGGCGTTACATCACCAACTCCTTCTTACTGATGATAGGTGTAGGATGTGGCGTTTCCGTGATTGGAGTGGGAATAGCATGGTTAGTCACCATGTGTCGCTTTCCTGGGAGTCGTCTATTTGAATGGGCACTCCTGCTTCCCCTAGCAGCACCCGCCTATGTGCTGGCATACACTTACACGGACTTTTTGGATTTTTCCGGCCCAGTCCAAACTCTACTCCGGAACCTGTTCGGTTGGGGATATGGAGACTACTGGTTTCCGAATTTGCGATCGCTTTGGGGTGCGATCCTGATGCTGACGTTAGTCTTGTATCCTTATGTTTATCTCCTAACGCGTGTTGCTTTTTTAGAGCAGTCCGTCTGTACTTTAGAAGCCAGCCGCAGTCTGGGTTGTGGCCCTTGGCGCAGTTTCGCTACCGTTGCCCTTCCCCTAGCACGGCCAGCGATTATGGCGGGTTTGTCGCTGGCATTGATGGAAACTCTCAATGACTTCGGCACCGTTCAGTATTTTGGTGTGGAAACTTTTACCACTGGCATCTACCGCACTTGGTTTGGTTTGGGTGAACGAGTCGCCGCCGCTCAGTTAGCAGCATTTCTGTTATTATTCATCCTCTGGCTAATCTTGCTAGAACGTTGGTCGCGTCGTCGGGCGAGATATTATCAAAGTGTCGCCGCACACCGCAGACTTCCTAGTTATCAGTTAAAAGGGATACGCGCTTTAGGGGCTGGATTTGCCTGTTTCCTACCCTTGTTTCTCGGTTTTCTCCTCCCAGCAGCAATCTTGCTGCAAATGACTTTGGAAAACGTGGAAACTACCCTAGATAGCCGCTTTTGGAATTTTGCGCTGCATAGCTTCACCCTTGCTGTCATTACAGCCGTTTTAGGAGTTGCGATCGCACTTTTCATGGCCTACGGCTTGCGTCTACGTTCTAATCCGGCCATGCGCTTTTCCGCACGCCTTGCCTCCATGGGTTACGCCGTGCCTGGTTCAGTGATTGCTGTGGGTATCCTGATTCCCATTGGTCAACTTGACAATACCATTGATGCTGGGATGCGTTCTATCTTTGGAATTTCCACAGGGTTGCTTCTCAGTGGTACGATTATCGCTTTAGTCTACGCTTATCTTGTGCGTTTCCTTGCCATTTCCTTTAGTAGCGTTGAGGCAAGTCTAGGCAAAATTAAACCAAGTCTGGATGATGCTGCCCGTTCTCTGGGTTACAATCCCACAGAGACTTTAGTCAAAGTCCATACACCCCTAATGTGGGGTGGATTACTGACGGCAGGGATGCTTGTGTTTGTAGATGTGATGAAAGAATTGCCAGCAACGATGATTGTCCGGCCGTTTAACTTTGATACACTGGCTATTCGTGTTTACAACCTTGCTTCAGATGAGCGGTTAGCGGAAGCTTCAGGTTGTGCACTTGCGATCGTTATTGTGGGGATTATTCCCGTAATTCTCTTGAGTTGGAGAATTGCACGCTCTCGGCAAAGTCAGGATTTACTGTCTTAACGATGACAATCAACCTAATTCATAATTATCAATTCGTAATGGACTTCGTCCTGCTTCGCTATAATTTCCTCCATCTTCAATCTACGAAGACTTTTCGTGCCACTGCCCGTCGTCTCCTTTTTCGTATTTATGTTTAACTGCACTCCAAGCAACCCGAAAGGCGCGTTCTTCCTCTTCGTACTCTTTTTCGGCATTATTAAAAGCCGCAAAAAAAATCTCTTGGGCGTGCTTGGGTAGATGTTCTTTTACCGATTCGGGTAAGTCATTAATCTCTTTATAAGGCATAGTTCAAAGCTTCATCATTAATATGTACAAACACAAGCCAAAGCTCAAACTGTATAGGATGAGTTTTGATTTTTGAAAAGTCTAATTTATTAGAAAAAGTATATATTTGAATTTCGCTGATTGCTTCCGTCTGAAGTAGGAAACTGGTTTCTTATACCGAGTTGAATTCATACGTAGGGCTTGCTGCAAAAAGCGGAAACCCTGAACTAACAACACTTTCAGAGGTCT